>JAJYUW010000203.1 GCA_021792335.1 Pseudomonadota bacterium
ACAAGGGTTGCGAATGCGGCGCCATATTGCGAGGAGTAAAGCATCCACACGACTGCCGGCTGTTTGGCGGCGCCTGCGTACCCGAAAGCCCTATGGGTTCCTGCATGGTTTCGTCCGAAGGCGCCTGTGCGGCGCATTATACTTATGGACGCTACAGGCGGGACGGCGCCCCCGCCCTGCGGCGCGCGGCGGGTAAATCATGAGCGCCCGCGTGCGGCGTCACGCTCGCACCCTCGATGTGCGCTACGGCCGCATCGACATGAATCATGGTAGCGGCGGGCGCGCGACTACACAACTCGTGCAGGAGCTCTTTCTGAACGCCTTCGACAACGAGTGGCTTAGGCTCATGGATGACCAAGCGCGTTGCACCCTGCCCGCCGGCCGCCTCGTGGTGGCCACTGACGCACACGTCGTGTCGCCCCTCTTTTTTCCCGGTGGCGATATCGGTGCGCTGTCTGTGCATGGAACGGTCAATGATGTGGCCATGGCGGGCGCCAAGCCCATGTATTTGACGGCGGCGTTCATCATAGAGGAAGGCTTTGCGCTTGCCAGCCTAAAGAGGGTCGTCGATTCCATGGCGCAAGCGGCCCGATCTGCGCAGGTCGCGGTGATTGCGGGCGATACCAAGGTCGTTGAGCGGGGCAAGGGTGATGGGCTTTTCATCACCACCACCGGGGTAGGTGTGGTCGATCCCGCGCTCGACATTCATGTTCACCGGGCACAGCCCCAGGATTGCATTTTGATCAGCGGTTCGATCGGTGACCATGGCATCGCGATTATGTCGGAGCGCGAACATCTGTCATTCCAAACCACCATCCTATCTGATACGGCGGCTTTGCATGGGCTTGTGGCGGATATGGTGCGGGTTGTGCCAGACATTCATTGCCTGCGCGATCCCACGCGCGGGGGGCTTGCCACGGCGCTCAACGAGATCGCCGATCAGTCGGACGTCGGCATGCGTATTCAGGAGGCGGCCATCCCGATTCGCGCCGAGGTGCGCGCGGCCTGCGAGTTCCTGGGTTTGGATCCTTTGTATATCGCCAATGAAGGCAAGCTCATCGCCATATGTCCCCCAGAGCAGGCAAACACATTGCTTGCCGTTATGCGACGACATCCGCTGGGCGTGCAGTCGGCAATCATAGGAACAGTGGTCGCCGATCCATTGCACTTTGTGGAAATGGAGACCGCGTTCGGTGGCACGCGCATGGTCGACTGGCTCACTGGCGATCCACTGCCGCGGATTTGCTGAGGCGCCATGCGCATCATGTTACTCGTGGAAGCGTTTAACAGCCTGAGTCAGCGGGTTTATGGGGAGCTTGTCCGTTGCGGGCACGAACTCGCCGTGGAATTCGATGTCAATACGGAGTCTACGCAACAGGGTGTCGCGCTCTTTAAGCCAGACGTGATCGTAGCCCCTTACCTCAAGCGGGCCATTCCGCGCACGGTTTGGAGCCGCTACCCATGCCTTATCATCCATCCCGGAATTCCCGGCGATCGCGGGCCCTCGGCCCTCGACTGGGCCATCCTCGAGGGACGCCGCGAATGGGGGGTTACCGTATTGCAGGCCAATGAAGAACTGGATGCGGGGGACATCTGGGCCTTTGAGACATTTCCCCTGCGCATCGCCCCCAAAAGCAGCATTTACAGGAATGAGGTGACCGAGGCGGCCGTCAAAGCGCTATGCCGGGCGTTGACGTCGTACAAGCGAGGGGTTCTGCGACCGCTGTCACAACGCGATACCACTTTGGGCGCGGGGATCTTGCGGGGCTACCACCGGCCCGCAATGATGCAGGTGGATCGTGCGATCGATTGGGGCCAGGATACCACGGAGGTCATTCTAAGGAAGATTTACGCGTCGGACAGCGCGCCGGGCGTGCGCGACTGGCTGTGCGGCCGCACCGTGTATCTGTACGGCGCGTGGAAAGAGGCGACGTTACGCGGCATCCCCGGGGCGCTGCTTGGGCAACGGGATGGCGCCGTTTGCCGCGCGACTGTCGACGGTGCTGTCTGGATCACGCATATGCAGGCCGTGCAACAGGATGGGCGTGGACTTAAGCTGCCTGCGACCGCGGTGCTTGGCGATGCTGTCGCCGATGTGCCATGCATTCCCATTGTACAAAATTCGACGGAAACGTGGCGAGAGATCGTGCGCGAGCAAGAGGGCGCTGTCTGCCATCTGCATTTCCCGTTCTACAATGGCGCCATGAGCGCCGACCAATGCCGCCGTCTTACTGATGAATATAAGCGGGCGAAAGAAAGCGATGCGCGCGTCATCGTCTTGCACGGAGGGCCGGATCATTGGTCCAATGGCATCCATCTCCATGTGATCGAGGCGTCAGAAAGTCCGGCGGACGAGTCGTGGCGAAACATTGAGGCCATGAATGATCTCGTGCTTGAAATCCTCTCGACGACCCGTCAGATGACGATTGCAGCACTTTGCGCAAATGCGGGGGCCGGCGGTGTGTTTCTCGCGCTTGCGGCCGACGCCGTATACGCGCGACAAGGCGTGGTTTTGAATCCCCACTACAAGAACATGGGCAACCTGTATGGCTCGGAGTACTGGACTTATCTCTTGCCGCGACGCCTTGATGCCGAGGAAAGTGACTGGCTGCTACAGGGGCGGCTACCAATAACGGCCGCGAAGGCCGTGGCGGTAGGGCTGATCGACGGCGCCCTTGGGCGTACGCCGGCCGAATTCAGAGATATGATCGCACGGCTTGCGCGAGCGTGGGCGCATCCAGACTTCTGGTCGGCGCGGCTTTCGGCCAAGGTGGCCAGGCGCGAGGAGGACGAGGCGAGGCGGCCGCTTGGCGCATACAGGGCCGCCGAGTTAGCCCATATGCGCCGCAATTTTTACGGGTTCGACCGCAGCTACCACGTGGCGCGCTATCACTTCGTGCACAAGACATTGCATGCACACACACCCTTGTATTTGGCCACGCACCGCCGCGCGCGGCCATTGACCCAGGCACAAGAGGGTACCTCATGAGCGCAACGGCGATCAGAGGGCGGCGCCGTTTTGAGGGATCTCTCGGTGTCGTGGGCGCACTGAACGTACTGGCCCTGATCGGCCTTTGGAATCTGCATAGCCTTGGACCGGCATTGGTAGGTATGGGGCTGCTCGCTTATTTCTTCGGGTTGCGCCATGCGCTGGATATTGACCACATCACCGCTATCGACACCGTTGCGCGTACATTGCGAGACCAGAACCGGAAATCGTCGTCCGTTGGTCTCTATTTTTCTCTGGGTCATTCTTCGGTCGTGATTTTGTTGTCGCTTTTTGTGGCTACAATCGCGCGCTCCCACTCTGAAACCATGACGTGGCTGTCACGGACGGGGTCGGTCGTCGGCACAGTCATATCCGCCGCATTTCTTCTCCTTATGGGGCTTGCTAATGCCTCAATATTGCTGCGCCTTGCGCGAAAGGCGCGGGGCGGGCAGCGGGCTACGCCTTCGCCGGCGCCGGAGGCTATGGCCGGAGGCCTTTTCATGCGCATGTTTTCGCTTGTGTTCCGTTTAGTGCGCCGCCAGTGGC
>JAJYUW010000204.1 GCA_021792335.1 Pseudomonadota bacterium
GACGGCGGGGCCGCGGCTACGTGGGACGAAAACCCATGCCCATCCTTCTCCTTTAAGTGGCGGGATCAAGAGCGCCACAACCACGCATCAGAGGCCGGATATATTGTTGCAGCCCGATCCCGGTTCCAAGCGCCCGCTGACCCCAACCCCTAGACAGAATCTCCCGATCCTTAGGCGGATTATCTGCCCGGTTGGTCAAAGCCCGGAAAATTACCGAACTTCCGCCACTTCATTTCAGTGTCTTCGCGAAACCCCATCCTTCAGGGCGGGGAGGTGGAGACGGTTTACAGCCCGTCTTCCGTGAATTAGCATGTTGCCCAGTCGTCCTAGACGCATCCATGTCAATCGTGGCACAACTAAATGGTGGCCTCGTTATCGACCTGCCTTAAAGAGCGCTGGGGCCAAGGACCCGAGGTAAGCCGTCCTCGTGTTTCGGCGTTTCGCATAGTGAACTCCAGAAAGAAGGACCCGGGGTTGCGGGCTTCAAAAAGCCTCTCGCTTGAGGGATAGCGGCTTACTCCGGCATCTGTAATCATGCCATTCGCGCTTAACGTCGAATTTTGTCGTGATGCCGCTGCCGCTCGGTCACCTGACGGGCGGAGCTGTAGCGCGCAGCTGGGGGCTCTATTTGCCTGCCATGGTATTCGCCTACATTGTTATGGTACCGTTCATCATTATTGCCGAGAAGCGCCGCAAGATACGTCCGATCCTTCCCGGTGCGGTAGGGGTGCGGGGGCTGACGAACGCTTCGTATTTCCATGCCAACCCATCTGAGGTGGCAAAACCATTGACTTATGGAGCTTCTTTACGGATTTTAATGTCCTCGAGGCCAGTCGGCCATCGCTTGTTGCCAAAGTCGCCCCGCCTGATCAGAGGGATACGGCCATGCGCGTCTGCTCCACCTGCCAGTTTCTTGGAATTTTCGCGGGTGGCGCCATCGGCGGAGCACTGTACGGGCTGTGGGCATCAATGGCGACATCCTCGCCAACGCCGCTTTTGTCCTCATCTGGCTGGTGCTGGCAGTTGGTATGAAAGAGCCCCGCTATCTCGCAAGCTACGTTCTGCGGCTTGCGAAACGACGTCTGGAATACAGCAAGATGCGACCGGCTTGCCGTGGCGCAAATCCCGAGGGTTATCGATGCGGCAATGGCTCTTGATGAGGGTATGGCCAACTGCGCATTGACCGCGCCGCCATAGGCCACAATGAGCTACAGACATTCTCGAGCGCGCGCTTATTTAAGGATGCGAATACTGACGAAGCGGTTGCCGGTTTAATAAATGCGCGCAAGGCAGTAGGGGCACTGGTTTTTCGACTCTCTTAGGGACTATTTACTGATGCGGTGGTTACAGAACATTGACCGTTCTCGGCGGCTTGTGTTGTACGCTGTCATACTCGGGCTCGTGGGCGGTGCCGGCGCCCTATTTTTTTTGTGGCTCCTACATATGGGCGAGTTGCTGCTCATCGAGCCGCTCGGCCACTACCATTATCTGACGGTCACTGCCGCCTATAAGCATCCGGTCGTGCCGGCCTTCCATATCTACTGGTTTATTCCCGTCGCGACTACCGCCGGCGGACTGCTTGCTGGTTTTTTGGTCTACACATTCGCGCCCGAGGCGGAGGGTCACGGCACCGATGGCGCTGTGCGCGCCTTTCACGATACCGGCGGATACATCCGCCCCCACGTGCCACTTATCAAGAGTCTTGCCAGCGCTATCACCATCGGTTCCGGCGGATCGGCGGGGCGCGAAGGTCCGACAGCGCAAATCGCCGCCGGCGTGGGCTCCATCATGGGCGGGCTGCTGCGTGTACCAGACGATGAACGCCGCCTCATTGTTCTCATGGGTATGGCCGCCGGCCTGTCGGCGATTTTCAAAAGTCCGCTGGGTACGGCCATATTCGCCGTGGAAATTCTCTACTCAGGCATGGCCTTTGAAGGGGACGCGCTCCTCTATACGTTCATATCGGCGGCTATCGCCTATGCGGTGGTAGGGTCGATCAACGGCTGGACGCCGCTATTTTTCGTGGCCAACCAACCCTTTGGCAGCGCTTTGAATCTGATCTGGTATGGCGCCGTCGGGGTGTGTGCGGGCATCGTCGGCGCCATTTTACCCGCGGTATTCTATGGTATCCGTGATGCCTTCCGCGCCCTGGCTTGGCCGAATCATTTCAAACCAGCGATAGGCGGTTTGCTCGTTGGCCTGATTGGCATGGTCCTGCCGGGCATCCTTGGTGGCGGCTACGGTTACATGCAGTTGATGCTGGAGGGGGCGGCCGGGCTTAGTCTCTCATTCCTCCTGCTGCTGTTGCTTGGCAAGATCGTGACGCTGTCTTTGACCATCGGCTCCGGTGGTTCCGGGGGCGTGTTTGCGCCCACCCTTTACATCGGCGCCATCCTCGGCGCGGGCCTCGCGGTGCTGCTGCACTTCATGGGTTTTACGACCATCAGTATCACGACGCTCGCGGTCGCGAGCATGGCGGCGGTGTTTGCCGGGGCGGCGCGGGTGCCGGTTGCATCGCTTGTGATGGTCATAGAAATGACCGGCGGTTTTCAGCTTATCATGCCGGCCATGCTGGCTGTGTCGTTAAGCTACATAGTCCAGGTGGCGCTGACCCGCCATCGCCGCTATCCAACACTCTACGAGGCCCAAGTGCCATTACCCATGGACAGCCCCGTGCATCAGCGGCTGTACCAGGATATTGCCAACGAACTCCTTCGCGACGGTAAAATAGTCCTGAACGAAGACACATTGACGCGACTGATCGGCGATCGCCTCAGCGCCGAACACGGCATTCCGTTCATACGGGGTAATGAGCGGCTCTTCCGGGTACCTCTACCAGCAGGGGCACCGATCATAGGCCGCAGCGTGCGCAGCCTGGCCCTGACGAACTTCGTCATTGTCGCCATGGTACGCCAGGACCATCATCTCGTACCCGACAACGAAACCTCGTTCATGGTCGGCGATGAGGTGGTCATTGCCGCTACCCCTGACGCCATGGACCGGTTCCGGCACATGATGGCGCCGATGGTGACGCGCACTCCCGTAAATGTCTCCTGATCCGCTGTCATGCCCGAGGCTTTTTGCGACCCATACAGCGGTCCGACGACAGCGCAGACAGGACATGGATAGAGGATACCTGTGGTATGGGCGCACCATAGCGCAAGACCGCGACCGGCGGGCGGTCCGTGCCCTATTTTGGGCTCACCCAACCGGGCAGCCAGCGCCCGTTGCGCGCGAAAGAATATCATGCCCATCCTTCTCCTAAGTGGCGGGATCGAGAGCGCCACACTCCTTTATGAACGCCGCGGGGCAGGTGGCCTGCGCGCGCTTTTCCTAGACTACGGCCAGCGCGCGGCGCGGCCGGAACGCTCAGCTGCGGTCGCTCTGTGCGAGACCACCAAAACCCCGCTCACCATCCTGCCGCTCAAAGGTTTGGGCAAAACCCTCGCGCCCCCCGGACCGTTTAGCCCCCACGTCCCGCTTCACGCCCGTAACCTCCTGGCAGTGGCCCTGGCCGCAAACCA
>JAJYUW010000205.1 GCA_021792335.1 Pseudomonadota bacterium
CATCAAACCCCAAAGGATCGCAAATGTTTGCTCTGAAATTCAAATCGTGGACACCCATAAATCGCTTGAAACTGGCTTTAATGTTGGCTTTGCAGCCTGCATGACTCAATTTAACCGGACACTACTGGCCGCAACTATAACCTTAACTTGCTGAGAGCGCAACAGCCCTTGAATCCTTAGGACGCTTGAATCTGTTGGATTCATGGGAATTGTCGATGAGGGTTCTAATCGGCAAGGTGGCGCTTTTCCGCCATCACCTCGCGGCGGTGAACTCGCTGTCCGAAATCGTCGCCACGCCCAATGAATTCCGCGACGCCATCATCGGCTATCTCACCGCCCGCAATAGCCTGCGACCGCTGCGCCGGATGGCGGAAGTGGTTAAAGCCGGCTCAACATCTCCGGTTCCATGTCAAAGCCCACCTCACAGCCGGGGTTGAGCGCGATGCCGTGGCCTGTGCCCATCTTCTCCAGCACCCACTTGAATTCTGTCAGCAGCCCCCCGGCGAAGCCGGGATAGTCCTTGAGGAAGGGCTTGGCACGATCCGGGCTGGTAAACAAGACCAGAACCGATACCCCGTCCTCGGACTGGAGCACCAGCGGCTTGGCCTTGGAGGAGCGCTGCACTCCCTGCATCACCTCGTCGTCCTCGATCGGCATGAAGACCTCGGAGGCCAGCAGTTCCTGCATGAACGCCTCGCCGCTCATGGCGCCTTCCCAGGCAAGCGCCAGCTTTTTCTCAAGTTCGTTTTTCGGTTCGAACATTTCGCTTGTCATCGTCATTTTCCTTGCATCGGACAGCCGCACTTCTCGCTTGCCCGCTAAAATTTCAACAGTATACTTTACCCGACTGTTTCTCTCAACTAATGCATGAAGCCCTGCATTGATCCGGGACGCAAGCCTTACGACTTGAGCGGGATCACGTTGATCACCGCCACGGGCTCGTCCTGACCAAGCCTTTCGCCCAACTCCAGCGCGATGCCATCGATCCCTTCGGTGGTAAACAGGTCATGGGGTGTTTCCACCGAAGCGGAATAGAAGGAACCCTCGTCGTCCACGAAAGAAACATGATAATGGTTCATTTAGAGCCTCTTACTTTCCAAACAACCCATGCAGCTTGTCGATAATGTTTTTCTCGCGCTCGTCGAATGAAAACAGGGGCTCGCTAAATCCCTGTTCCTTGGCACGCTCCTCCGCCACGGCAAAATGCAAGAATTCCTCATGGTATTCCCGCTCGGCGCAGGTCACCTGGGTGATGAAGACATCGGGCTCGTGAAAATCGTTTACCCCGAGCACATAAACCGTCACGGAAATAACCTTCTCCCGGGGAAAAATCACCGGCTCGGTCTGCAGCGACACGACGACGTCGGCCGCTGTCGCATCCTTGCTGTCCGCCCCCGGTGCAGCGTATACCGCCCGGAGCCGATTCTCTATGGGGTTATCGCTCATCGCTCACACTCGGACTTGACGAAAATTCACGATTTGAACGTTACACCAATCGCGCCATCCAGAGCAATCGAATCGCGCTGCCACGTAGCCGGCATTAAGGGCCTGTCGCGGGATGAGCGCTACACGCGATTGAACCCGTAAAAAGCAGTTGAACCGCCATTACTTGGCGTCTTAGCGGTTCAATAGCCGTTTTTAGGCTTATTCCACGCGGCGCAGCAAAAGGCCTTTGAGATATTCGCCTTCGGGGAAATTCAGCACCGCGGGGTGATCTGTCCCTGCGGCAAAGCGGCCCACGACCTGCGCAGTTACGCCTGCATCCAGCGCCGCACCGGCCAGGATTTTCTGGAACAGCTCGGGGCTCACGCCGCCCGAACAGGAAAAGGTGGCGAGCAAGCCGCCCGGCCGCAACAGCTTGAGCGCCCACAGGTTGATATCCTTGTAGGCGCGCGCCGCGTTGGCGGCGTGATGGGCGGTGGGCGCAAACTTGGGCGGATCGAGCACGATCAGGTCGAAACTTTTGCCCTGGTCGCGGAACAGGCGTAGCGCCTTGAACACGTCCGCCTCCTGCCACTCTGCCCGATCTTCCGGCAACCCGTTGAGCCTGGCATTTTCCCGCGCCAGCTCCAGCGCCTCGGCGGAGCTGTCCACCGACAGCACCGAACGCGCACCGCCCTGGAGCGCACTCAAGCTGAACCCCCCGCTATAGCAGAAACAGTTGAGCACATCCTTGTCTTGCGCCAGCTCGCCTATGCGGCGGCGGTTATCGCGCTGGTCAAGGTAGAAGCCTGTTTTCTGGCCCTTTTCCACATCCACCAAAAACTTCAAACCATGTTCACGGATCACCAGCGGGGCGGGCAGCGTGCCGCGCAGTATCCCCTTGCGCACAGGCAGGCCCTCCATTTCCCGCACCTCGGCATCGGAGCGCTCATAAAGATTGGCGCAAGCGGTCAGTTCCACCAGCAATTCGACCAGCGTTTCCCGCCAGTGCTCCATCCCGGCCGAAAGCACCTGCATCACCAGCGTGTCGCCATAGCGGTCAACCACCAAGCCGGGCAGGCCATCGGATTCCCCATGCACCAGCCGCACGCCATCGGTGACCTCGCCCAATTCTTGCCGCAATTCAATGGCACGCGCCAGGCGTGCCCGGAGGAATGCCGCATCCACCGCCTCGTTCTCGCGGTAGCCCCACACCCGTGCCCGGATCTGCGATTGGGGGCTATAGGCGGCATAAGCCAGAAATGCCCCGTGGGTGTCGCGCACGGCGACTGTTTCTCCGAGCTGGGGCTCGCCCTTGATGCGCTCGACTGCGCCGGAAAAGACCCAGGGGTGGCGGTGCTGCAAGGATTTCTCCTTGCCGGGTTTGAGGATCAGTGCATTCATGAGGGAGTACGGTGGGGGCATAGTAAGACAGCGCAGTATAAACCTGCCGGCGGAAATGGTGAAACGAGCCTAACGGTCATGGCGAATCTCCGCCCCGGAAAACGAAACTCGCTCGCGCCATGACCGTTTCCCTCACCCCTAACCCTCCCGCAAGCGGGCGAGGGGGACGAGGTACGCTTCGCGTGTATTCACGTTAACGGGGCCTACCCTCTTCCGGCCAACTCGAACAGCGGCGGGCTAGCAGCCAGTCAACTTAAAACGACTGTACGTTCTTTGTAGGTGCGAATTCATTCACACATCTGGCCGAATGAATTCGGCCCTACAAGAAAATCACGCAAATTCAACATGACAGGCTCCTAGGAACCTGTCGGACTTGAAGAATCGAAGCGAAACGGGTCAAGCAGGCAAGCCGCGCAGCGGATGCTCGCAAAATTCGGCTGGGCGAGGACAGATTTTGCCGGTTTTGCAGGTCAATAGTCATTCTATTGACCAAAAAAGCGGCGAAATATGGACCGGCCAGGCGGATTTGCAGCCGATTTCCTTTAAGTCCGACAGGCTCCTAGGCCTCGTCGCCCGCGTAAGGATTGGTGCGGCGCTCGTGGCCGAAGGTGGAGGCCGGGCCGTGGCCGGGGATGAAACTGACGTCGTCGCCCAGGGGAAACAGCCGCTCGCGGATCGAACGGATG
>JAJYUW010000039.1 GCA_021792335.1 Pseudomonadota bacterium
TGTTCCGCACCCGCGACATGCGCAATCTGGTCGGCAACATGGGCATCGCCCACGTGCGCTACCCCACGGCGGGGAATGCCGCATCTTCGGCAGAGGCGCAGCCGTTCTACGTCAATTCGCCATTCGGCATCGTGCTCGGCCACAACGGCAACCTGACCAACACCGAACAGTTGCAGGAAGAATTGTTCCGCCAGGACCTGCGCCACGTCAACACCAATTCCGATTCCGAGGTGCTGCTCAATGTGCTGGCGCACGAATTGCACAAAAGCGTTTCCAATCACCGGCTCGACCCCGCTGCCATTTTTGCCGCGGTGGAAGGCGTGCACCGGCGTTGCCGTGGTGCTTATGCGGTAGTGGCATTGATTGCCGGCTATGGGCTGATCGCCTTTCGCGATCCTTACGGTATTCGTCCGCTGGTGATCGGGTATTGCGACACCGAGCAGGGGCGCGAGTATCTGGTTGCATCGGAGTCCGTCGCGCTCGACGTGCTGGGTTTCAGGCTGCTGCGCGACGTGGCGCCGGGAGAGGCGATCCTGGTCGATGTCGAAGGCAATTTCCACAGCCGGCAGTGCGCCGCCAAGGCTTCCCTCAATCCGTGCATATTCGAATATGTTTACCTGGCGCGGCCGGATTCGGTGATCGACGGCATATCGGTGTATGAAACCCGGCTGCGCATGGGCGAGAGCCTTGCCGAGAAAATCCGCACCGACTTCGGCCACCTGCAAATCGACGTGGTGATCCCGATCCCCGACACCAGCCGCCCGAGCGCGCTGCAACTGGCCAACGTATTGGGCTTGCCGTATCGGGAGGGATTCATCAAGAACCGCTATATCGGCCGCACCTTCATCATGCCGGGCCAGGCGATGCGCAAGAAGTCGGTGCGCCAGAAGCTCAATGCCATCGGCATCGAATTCCAGGGCAAGAATGTGCTGCTGGTGGACGACTCCATCGTGCGCGGCACCACCAGCCAGCAGATCGTGCAAATGGCGCGGGAGGCCGGAGCCAATCAGGTGTTCTTCGCCTCGGCCGCGCCGCCGGTGCGCTACCCCAACGTCTACGGCATCGACATGCCGACGCTCCAGGAACTGCTCGCCACCGGCCGCAACGATGAAGAAATCGCCAGGGAAATCGGCGCCGATGCACTGATCTACCAGAATCTCGATGCGCTGGAGCGCGCTGTGCAGTCGTTCAACCCGGCTATCGCCTGTTTCGACACCTCCTGCTTCGACGGCCGCTACATCACCGGCGACATTACCCCGGAGTATCTCGCCAGGATAGAGACGGCGCGCAACAGCCCGCGCTCGGGCGAATCGTCGTCGAGCAAGCAGCTGCACCTGAACCTGGAGAGAGAGGAATGACCGGCAGCGAATACGAAATGTTCTTTGTAGGTGCGAATTCATTCGCACATTTGGCCGAATGAATTCGGCCCTACAAGAAAATCACGCAAATTCAACATGACTAACTACTAAAAACCCCGGCGATGCGGGTAGGCATCGCGCACAACACCTAAATCTGGAGAGAGACGAATGAACGAGAGCGACTATGCACTGGAAACCCTGGCGGTGCGCGCCGGCATCGAGCGCAGCCAATTCAACGAGCATTCCGAAGCGCTGTATCTGACCTCCAGCTTCGTGTTCAAGAACGCAGCCGAAGCGGCTGCGCGGTTTTCCGGCGAGATTCCCGGCAATATCTACGCCCGCTTCACCAACCCCACCGTCACCGCTTTCCAGGAACGTCTTGCGGTGCTGGAAGGGGCGGAAAGCTGCATCGCCACTGCCTCGGGCATGTCCGCGATCCTGTCCACCGTGATGGGCCTGCTTTCCGCAGGCGACCATGTGATTGCCTCGAGCAGCCTGTTCGGCGCCAGCGTGCAGTTGTTCAGCGGCATCATGACGCGCTTCGGCATCGAGACCACCTTTGTTTCCCAGACCGATGTCGGCTCCTGGCGATCGGCGGTGAAGCCGAATACCAAACTCATGTTCGCCGAGACGCCCTCCAACCCGCTCACGGAGCTCTGCGACATCGCGGCGCTGAGCCAGATCGCCAGGCAGTCCGGGGCCTTGCTGGCAGTGGACAACTGTTTCTGCACGCCGATTCTGCAGCGGCCGCTCGACTTGGGCGCCGACATCGTCATTCACTCCGCCACCAAGTACCTGGACGGCCAGGGCCGTGTATTGGGCGGCGCGGTTCTGGGCCGCAAGGAAGTGACCGACCCGGTGTACGCCTTCCTGCGCACTGCCGGGCCGACCATGAGCGCCTTCAACGCCTGGATATTCCTGAAAGGAATGGAGACGCTCAAGCTGCGCATGGAGGCGTACTCGATCAGCGCCCTTGAACTCGCGCTGTGGCTGGAGCAGCAGCCGCAGGTGGAGCGGGTCTACTATCCCGGCCTGCCGTCGCATCCGCAGTACGCGCTGGCCAAGCAGCAGCAGAAAACCGGCGGCGGCATCGTCGCCTTCGACGTCAAGGGCGGCAAGGATGCGGCCTGGAAGGTGGTGGATTCGACCCGCATGATCTCGATCACCGCCAATCTGGGCGACACCAAAACCACCATCACGCATCCGGCCACCACCACCCACGGCCGCATCACGCCGGAGCAGCGGGCCGCGGCGGGGATAGGCGATGGGTTGCTGAGGGTGGCGGTTGGGCTGGAAGCGGTTTCGGATATTCAGGGGGATCTGGCGCGGGGGCTGAAATCCTGAAATGCTTTGCATTTTATATCGAAAAGAGTATAAATAAAATTGAAGCCAATAAACTGGCTGGGCGATAGCAGAAAAGCGGTCAGCGAGTTTTCCGACGATGCGTGAAGGCACGTGGGTTTCCAGTTGGATCGTGTGCAACGTGGTAAAGAACCACACGATTGGAAGCCGATGAGCGCCATCGGATCGGGCGTCAAGGAAATTCGTATCCACGAGGAGAACGAATATCGCGTCCTCTATTCTATATCGCCAAATTTGCAGAAGCCGTCTATGTGCTGCACGCTTTCACCAAGAAAACCCAACAGACTCGAAAGGAAGATTTGGAACTGGCGGCGCATCGCTACCTCCAGTTGGCAAACCAAAGAGACGTAAAATGAGCGAGGTTCAACAAATGAGCAAAGAGAATTTGATCATCGAGCAAGGCAGTGGCAACGTGTTTGCCGATCTGGGTTTCCCGCCCGAAGAAGCGCAAAACTTGATCTTGCGAGCCGAGCTGGCTAACCAGATTGAAGACTACGTGGCCAGTAGCGGCATGACTCAGCAGCAGTCAGCGAAGAAGTTGGGCGTAACCCAGCCACGACTGAATTTACTGCTAAAGGGAAAAATCAACGAATTTTCCATCGATGCTCTGGTGAACATGGCCGCCAAGGCAGGAATGCAGGTCGAAATGAAGGTGAAGCGGGCCGCCTAGACAAATTTCTGGGGGCATCCCTATCGGCTAACGGTTAATCGGGCTGCGTCCCCTATTACACTCTCCGCCGAAACCCCCCGACTTGGCTGTGCTACTCGGCGGCGCAAAAGGGGATGCTGAACCAGGCAACCCATCCCCATCCTAGCCTTTCCCTTGAAGGGGAAGGAACCATTACTCTCTCTCCCTTCGGGAGAGAGTTGGAGAGAGGGGCGGGAGTGGAGAAGATCGGTTCAACTATGCACACCATCCGCTTCCCCCTCTGCACCGCCTCGGTTTTCCGAAAAGATCGGAGGCCGTCTGCGAGGACTGTCTGAGCGCGTAGCGCGAGTTCCGCATACGATCTTTCATCCGCTTTAGCGGATAGAAAGTCGGAGTCCCTTTAGGGGCAGCCGCCCGATCTTTTCGGCAAACCGAGGGAAGCCCGAAGGGCCGGTGCGGTGGGGTCGCCTTCTTTTGGTTAGCTTTTCTTGGCGAAGCAAGAAAAGTAACCTGCCGCCGGGCAGCCCCGGCACCTAAACATCTGCGCGCAGCGCACACAAAACATGCAGCGCAATGGAATTCGGGCTACGTCCCCTATTATTCTCAAAAACATGCGGTACTGGCTTTCGGCAAGGCTACTCAGCTGTTTACGGCTAGCGCTTAACCTGCCCTACGATCACTGCGCGTAGCTAGAGAACGATTTTCTTTCCCATAATTGTGGCCGGATAACCATGGTATTCGGTTCTTTCGTAAACATGCCATCCTAATCGCGAATAAAAACCTTCGGACTCAGGTGTAAACAAGTACAATTTTTCGACTTGGAGTTCGTGAGCCTTTTTCTCGATAGCCGAAACAAGCGCAGTGCCAATACCCTTTCGCCGCCATGGGGCTGCGACGTAGAGGCCAGCAAGCCAGGGTGTTAAATCGAGGCGTGTGTCCATATCATGAACTTTGAGACACACGGTTCCGAGCGGCTCGCCGCCTTCAAAGGCAACTAACGCGACGGGAATTTTTGTTGTGTTCGTTCTTTCGCCAATAAGCCGCTTTACATCTTCCAGCGTCCGGTCTGGATGCAGATACGCCCACTCTTGGTAGAACCATCGCGCAAGAGTAGGAATTACTTCTTTGTGGTCGGCTAAGTAGGCGATGTCCATTCGTTCTCTAAGTAATATTTAGCCGTGCCTTGCTTCCCCCATCAGCCTGACATTCTTCTCGTAAGCCTCCCGCGCATTCCTCACGCATTCCAGGAACAGCGGCAACTCCTCCATCAGCAGCGCCTGCGGCCCGTCCACCAGTGCCTTGGTGGGCGCCGGGTGGAAATCCACCAGCACCATGTTGGCGCCGGCGATGACGCCCTGCATGGTGGCGTGGAAAATTTCCAGGATGCCGTCGGGAGCGCGGTTGCGCGTGCCGACCGAGTGCGACGGGTCGACGCATACCGGCATCCGGGTGAGGCGCTTGACCACTGGCACGTGGGCGAAGTCGACCAGATTGCGGTGCGGGTCGCCCATGTTGGTCTTCATGCCCCTGAGGCCGAACACGACATTGCGGTTGCCTTCCGATGCCAGGTATTCGGCGGCGTTGAGCGATTCGTCCAGGGTGATGCCGAAGCCGCGCTTCAACAGCACCGGGAATTCGCGCTGGCGGCCGACGATTTTCAGCAGCTCGAAATTCTGCGTGTTGCGCGTGCCGATCTGCAGCATTACGCCGGTGGGGTTGCCGGTCTGCTTCAGCGCCTCGCGGATTTCGTCGACATGGGATTCGTGCGTGACTTCCATGGCGATCACCTTGATGCCGTATTTGCCCGCCAGTTCGAACACGTAGGGCAGGCAGGCCTTGCCGTGGCCCTGGAAGGCATAAGGGCTGGTGCGCGGCTTGTAGGCGCCCATGCGGGTGCAAACCTGGCCGTGCTCCTTGAGCCCCTTCATCATCAGCTCGACATGCTCGGGGTTATCCACAGCGCACAGGCCGGCAAACACGTTGACATTGTCCTGGCCGAAGCGCACGCCGTTGTATTCGAAGTGGGTGGGGCGATGGTCGTCCTTGTGGCGGCCCAGCACACGGTATTCCTGGGAAACCCTGACCACCCGCTCGACGCCGGGCAGGCTTTCCATGTCCTCGAGCGATAGCGAGGCAGTGTCGCCGATCAGGTAGATCTCGGTGAGGATCTGCTGGGCGCCCTTTTCCTGGTGGATGCGGGTCTTGATCTTGGGCAGCTGCGCCAGGTGGTCGAGCAGCTGGCGGTATTCAGCGCTGTCCGGGGAGGTGTCGGGGGAGAGGACCAGAATCATGATTGTGCTCCAGTTTCAGATTTGAATGGGGGTGCATCCCGCCGCATCGCAGCGCAGATAACTACCGTGATCATACCAGCTATCCAGCACCCAGCGCTCGCAGTCGTGGCTGTTCACCGTGTGCAGGTGGCGGGCGGGGCGGTGAGTGTGGCCGTGTATCAGGCGGGGGTAGCCGTGCGCGCGCAGGATGGCGTCGACCGTGTCGGGATTGACATCCATCTCTTCCGTCGATTTCATCTGCTTGTCGATTTCGCTTTGGCGGCGCAGTTGTTCAATTTCCGCCTTGCGCGCCGCCAGGGGGCGGGCGAGAAATTTCGCCTGCCATGCCGGTTCTCTCACCTTGGCACGGAAGGAGAGGTAAGTCGCGTCGCCGCTGCACAGGGTGTCGCCATGCATCAGCAGAGTGGGCGTGCCGTAAAGGTCTATCAGGGATGGGTCGGGGAGCAGGCGGGCATGTGCCGCGCGCGCGAAGCCTTCGCCGATGAGAAAGTCGCGGTTGCCGTGCATGACAAAAACCGCCGTTCCGCGTTGACTCAACTCAGCGAGTGTGCGCGCAACCCTGGCGTGGTGAGGGTCGGTCAGATCGTCATCGCCGGCCCAGTATTCAAACAGGTCGCCGAGAATATACAGGGCCTCGGCCTGGGATGCCGTGTGAAGTGCGAAATCCTCAAATAACTGTGTGGCTTGCGGGCGTTCCGGGCAAAGGTGCAGGTCGGCGATGAACAGGCTGTGGGTCATTGGCAGACGTAGGAGCGGGCTTGCCCGCGATCAGCTATCGCGGGCAAGCCCGCTCCTACAATTTTTGCCGGCACGCTCAGCAAATCTCGGCACTCTCGATGATGACGTCCTCCAGCGGCACGTCCTGGTGGCCGGATTGACTGCCGGTTTTGACTTTGCCGATGCGGTCTACCACTTCCTTGCCGTCAACCACCTTGCCGAACACGCAGTAGCCGAATCCTTGCGGGGTCGGCGCGGTGAAATTGAGGAAACTGTTGTTCGCCGTATTGATGAAGAATTGGCTGGAAGCCGAATGGGGGTTGGGGGTGCGCGCCATGGCGATGGTGTAGGCTTCGTTTTTCAGGCCGTTGGCAGCCTCGTTTTCGATTGGCTCCATGGTTTCCTTGGGGATCATGCTGGGCATGAAACCGCCGCCCTGGATCATGAAGCCGTCAATGACGCGGTGGAACACCGTGCCGTTGAAGAAGCCCTTTTCGACGTACTTGAGGAAATTTTCTACCGTCTTGGGGGCTTTTCCGGCATCCAGTTCAAGGGTGATGTCGCCGAAATTGGTGTGCAGCTTAACCATGAATCTTATCCTTTTTTCTCTTTGAAGTTTTCTTGCCGGGTTTGTCGGGTTCTGCTGTTTCCGCGACTTTGGCGTCATCCGCCACGGAGTCGGTGGTGAGTGCCATGTCCTCGATGATCACCGGCTGGACCGGAACATCGGAGGTGAAAGGCCCGCCGGAAGCGGTGGGCTGCGCGCCGATCTTCTTCGCGACATCCATGCCGCTGATCACCTTGCCGAAGACGCAGTAACCGTAGTAATCGGGGTGGGGACGGTGGAAATTGAGAAATTTGTTGTCATCGAGGTTGATGAAAAACTGTGCGGTGGCGGAGTCCGGGTCATAGGCGCGTGCCATGGCAAGGGTGCCGCGCTCGTTCCTGAGGCCGTTGTTGGCCTCGTTGGGAATCGGGGCCAGCTCGGGTTTGTGCTGAAAACTCGGGGTGAAGCCGCCGCCCTGGATGATGAATTTATTGATCGTGCGGTGGAAGAGCGTGCCTTTGTAATGACCGTTGCTGACATATTGCAGGAAGTTGGCAACGGTTTTTGGCGCCTTGTCGGGGTACAGCTCAAACAGCACCTCGCCCAGATTGGTCTTCATTTTTACCACGGGGTTGGCGGCCAGCGCATTTATGCTGAGGAGCATGCCCGCTGCTAACAAGATCAGACGGAGTTTCATGCTGCCCCCTCGAAAATGATTTTCCATTCGTTGTTCTCCAGCTTCCAGTACTGGCGTTTGCGCATCTGGTTCTTCAGGTTGTTGCTGCTGTAGTCCTGGTCGAATGTGACCACCATCATGTTTTCGTTGCCTGGGTAGCCGAAAATGCTCATGTTCGACAGCTTGACCTTGACCCAGGACTTGCCCGTATTGACCTGGCGTTTCTGCTCATTCCAGGAACGAAAGTTCTGGCCCGGCGCGCTGAAGCTTTTCGAATAGTGCCGCAAATATTTATCCGAATCAATACTTTCCCAGTCCCGTTTCCAGTTCTCGATGCGCTGGTCGAGCAGGCTGCGCTGGGCTGCCAGCTCTTTTGGCTCGACCCATTCCACCTGGTCGCTGATGATGACCGGGGTGAGGCCTACCTGGAGATCTTGCGCGAGCCGGTCCAGGTCGGGGTTGGCAAGTACCACGCAACCGCTGCTGGCGCGTGGAGGGCGGCTGTAGGTGTCGCGCGGCACGCCGTGCAGCCAGATGCCATGGCCGTTTTTACCTTGCTGCCGGTCCCACTCATTAGGATAGCTGATGGGGAAGGCGCCGGTGCCATAGAAATCTGAAATCCGGGTTCGCGGCAGGCTGGCCGTAACGAAGTACACGCCCAGCGGCGTTTTCTGGTCGCCTTCCTTCACTTTCTCGGCGCCGGCCTTGCCGCTGGTGATGTAGAAATCGGATACATAGCGTGGCGTGCCGTTGTCGTTCTGAAACAGGTAGAGCCGGGATTTTCCCGTGTCCACTACCACTGCGTAATGCTGGCCGGGTTGGAACTGCACCAGATACTTGGGTACACTGTTGACAGGCATCTGCTCGAGATACCGCCGCAGACGCGCTCTGGCCTCATCGCGCAGATCGGTTTGCTGCTGGGTGGCGCCGGTCGCGTTGCCGATGGTGCTGAGCGGATGTGCCCGCGCCAGCAGCAGATCGCCCCGGATCAAATGGGCAAGCTTGAAAGTGGGGTAAGACTTAAGCAGGCTATCGATATCCTTGAGCGCGACATCTAGACGGTTCTGCCTGACTTCGAGCAGGCTTTTTACCAGCAGCGATTCCAGGTCGCTGGCCGTGCGATTCTGTGCCGCATCACGTTTCGACGCAGGCGGTTTGTTTCCCATCGCTATCGTGGATGGCACCGACAGCAAGGATGCAATGAAAATGCACAGGGAAACGAGCAGCAGGTAAAAAGTCAGGCTGGTACGTCGGCGGATGCTTGCTGTCAGGCGCGCCAGGAATACCGCCGGGCCTGGTTCTTTTATGCCAAACAAATCGAATTGTTCCCTGTTTGCCCGAAAATCCGGGGTTGCTATCGTCCGATCCGTTCTTGCTGGATCAGCCATTTGTCACCACTCTTGACCAGGTCAAGGGTTTTCTGGGTAGAGGTTTGCAGCGCGGCCGACTTGTAGACTTGCTTGAAGGTGACGCTGGCGTGGGTGGCATCGCTGACGGTGACGCGTGGCGACTCGATGTCGACCTGTATGGATTTAGGCTTGCTGATGCGATCTTTCCGCGACTTCTCCCAGGAGGCGCGGTTCTCGCCGCGAGGCGTTTTGAAGTCTTTGGCGTAATGGGCGAGATAGGCGCTCACATTCTTGCTGGACCAGGCCTTGGCCCAGCCGTTCAGGGCATTCAGCACGGCTGCTTCGCTATCGGATTTGCCTTGTTCGGCAGGAGCAGGCTGGGGTTTGGCTTGTTCTGCCTTTGCCGGCTGTGCCGTGGTGGCGGCCGCGGGGGCCTGGGGTGCTGTGGCCGGTGCGGGCTTGGGCTGCTCCGTCCTGGCCGGCGCGGCAGGTGTCGGCGTTGCAGTCGGCTTGGCGGGGAGGGCTGCCGGTGTTCCGGGGGCGGGGGTGGGAGCCGTGACAGGTGTTGCAACTGCAAGCGGCGGGGTTTTCGGCGCTTCGGTCTTCACCGGTGCCCGATTGGCCCTGCCGCCGGGAGAAAACAGTTCTTTCACCAGCGCCAGCTTGGTTTGTGCGGTGACGTTGCCTTTGTCCAGTTGCAGCGCCTTGTCATAGGCCTGGCTCGCCATTTTTGCGTAGATGTCGCCCAGGTTCTCGTGTGCGGTGGCATAGCTGGGGTGGGTGTTGATCGCCATTTCCAGAGCATGCCGGGCCTTGTCGTACTGGCCCTGGGAGGCATACAGCACGGCCAGGTTGTTGTAGGGCTCGGGCAGCTCGGGATATTCCTCGGTGAGCCGGGTGAAAATCTGAATGGCTTCCGCGTTTTTGCCCTGTTCAGTCAGGATGACGCCCTTGAGGAAGCGGCCCTGGGCGATTTTGGGTCCCTGCGCATCCTTGGGACGGCTGGTGAGGTAGCCTTCGAGGCGCTCCAGGGCCTTGTCATGCTGGCCCTGCTTGTAGAGTTTATTGATGTCCTGCAGCTCGTCGGAGTGGGCCGGGTAGGTGAACGAGACGAGAAATGCGCAGGAGAGCGAGGCGAAGATCGTGGCGATGCGGAAACGGCTCATTGATAGTATACTTTTGCTGTTTTTCAAATAGGTTGGATTCTAACAAGAAGCCGCCTTTTCACCAAACCCTTTGCATCCGATACTTTAAGATTAAGCCGATGAGCAGCAGCGACAACGTCCCCGTTCCCCATTTTATCCGCAACCTCATCGAAAATGATCTTGCGGGCGGCAAACACAAAACCATCGTCACCCGTTTTCCGCCGGAGCCCAACGGCTATCTGCACGTCGGCCACGCCAAGTCGATCTGCCTGAATTTCGGCCTGGCGCTGGATTATCATGGCAGATGTAATCTGCGCTTCGATGACACCAATCCTGAGAAGGAAAGCGAGGAATACGCCCAATCCATCCAGGACGACGTGCGCTGGCTTGGCTTCCAGTGGGACGGCGAGGTGAAGTGGGCGTCGGATTATTTCGAGGCGCTTTACGATTATGCGCTAGAGCTGGTCAGGCAGGGGAAGGCCTATGTGTGCGACCTCAGCCCCGAGGAAATGCGCGAATATCGCGGCACGCTCACGGCGCCGGGCAAGAACAGCCCCTATCGCGACCGCTCCGTCGAGGAGAATCTCGGCCTGTTCCGGAAAATGCGGGCGGGCGAATTCCCGGACGGCAGCAAGGTGCTGCGCGCCAAGATCGACATGGCCTCCGGCAACATCAACCTGCGCGACCCGGTGATCTACCGCATCAAGCGCGCCCACCATATCCGCACCGGCGACCAGTGGTGCATCTATCCGATGTACGATTACACCCACTGCATTTCCGACGCGCTGGAAGGCATCACCCATTCCCTGTGTACGCTTGAGTTCGAGGATCATCGTCCGCTCTACGACTGGGTGCTGGACCAGATGCCAGTGCCCTGCCACCCGCAGCAGATCGAGTTTTCACGCCTGGAGCTGCAATACACCCTGACCAGCAAACGCAAGCTGAATCAACTGGTGACCGAGAAGCGTGTGTCAGGCTGGGATGATCCCCGCATGCCGACCATTACCGGCATGCGCCGGCGTGGCTATACTCCGGAGGGCATCCGCGAGTTTGCGCGCCGCATCGGCATTTCCAAATCTGAAAATGTGGTCGACATGAGCGTGCTCGAAGGCTGCATCCGCGAAAATCTGGAAACGCGCGCACCGCGCGTGATGGCCGTGGTGAAGCCGCTGAAAGTGGTGATCGCCAACTTTGTCGAAGGCGAGACCCAGTCTCGTGAGGCGGGCTTCCACCCCCATCATCCCGAATTCGGCAGCCGGCTGGTGCCGTTTTCGCGCGAAATCTGGATCGAAGCCGACGATTTCGCCGAAAACCCGCCGCCCGGATGGCAGCGCCTGGTGCCGGGCGGCGAGGTGCGGTTGCGCTACGGCTACGTGATCAGGTGCGACGAGGTGATCAAGGATGCCGCCGGCCAGGTGGTCGAGCTGCGCTGTTCCATCGACCCCGATACCTTGGGCAAGAATCCGCAGGGGCGCAAAGTCAAGGGCGTGATTCACTGGGTATCGGCCGGGCACGCGCTGCCAGCCGAAATCCGGCTGTATGACCGCCTGTTCACCGTGGCCGAGCCGGACGGGGACAAATCACGCGACTTCCGCGAATTCATCAATCCCGAATCGCTTTCCGTGGTGCAAGGCTGGGTGGAGGCCTGTGTGGGCAGTGCCGCTCCCGAAACCCGCTACCAGTTCGAGCGGCTCGGCTACTTTTGCGCCGACCGGCGCGACCACCAGCCGGGCGGCAAGCTGGTGTTCAACCGCACGGTGACGCTCAAGGATACCTGGATGAAAGAGCAGGCCTGAGGGGTGTACAGTGTTTCTTAACGCAAGGGGCTGGATATGTACAAGAGGATTTTGGTTGCGATAGACGGGAGCAAAATTTCCGATCTGGCGCTGGAAGAGGCGATCAGCCTGGCCAGGGAGATGAAGTCGCAATTGATGTTGCTCCATGTGAACGAGGGACTGCCGCCGCAGTGGGAGCCGGAGGGCGCACCATTCCTGATTTTACCGGAAATGCTCGAAGCCATTGCCGAGGCAGGAAAGTCGCTGCTGCGGAGAGCTCGGGAAAGAGCTGAGCGGGCCGGTGTTGCCGCGGAAACGCGGCTGGTGGAAGCGCTAGGCAGGCGGACTGCCCAACTGGTCTCGGAGGAGGCAAGGCAATGGCGCGCCGATCTTCTGGTGCTGGGCACCCATGGCCGCAAGGGGTTCGATCATCTTCTTATGGGCAGCGTGGCGGAAGGCGTGATCCGCACCGCGCCCATGCCCGTTCTGCTGGTGCGGCAGCGGCAGAGTACGGCGGAGACTTAACCAGAGGCAAGAAAGTAATTTAATGCTGAAAATCCACAATTCACTTACCCGCTCCAAGCAGGATTTCGTGCCCATCGATCCGGGCCGCGTCCGCATGTATGTGTGCGGCATGACGGTGTACGACTATTGCCACCTCGGCCACGCGCGGGTGCTGGTGGTGTTCGACATGATCCAGCGCTGGCTCAGGGCCGAAGGCTACAACGTCACTTACGTGCGCAACATCACCGACATCGACGACAAGATCATCAAGCGCGCCGCCGAGAACGGGGAACACATCGACGCCCTGACCGGCCGTTTCATCGCCGCCATGGACGAGGATGCCGCCAGGCTGGGAGTGGAAAAGCCCGACTACGAGCCGCGCGCCACCGGCTATGTGCCGCACATGATCGCCATGATACAGACCCTGATCGAGCGGGGTCTGGCCTATGTGGCGAAGAGCGGCGACGTGTGCTATTCGGTGCACCGGTTTCCCGGCTACGGCAAGCTTTCCGGCAAGTCCCTGGACGACCTGCGCGCCGGCGAGCGGGTGGAGGTGGCCGTGGGCAAGGACGACCCGCTCGATTTCGTGCTGTGGAAATCGGCCAAGCCCGGCGAGCCTGCCTGGGATTCACCCTGGGGCAAGGGCCGCCCCGGCTGGCATATCGAGTGTTCGGCCATGGGCGATGATCTGCTCGGTGCACATTTCGACATCCACGGCGGTGGCGCCGACCTGCAGTTTCCCCATCACGAGAACGAGATCGCCCAGAGCGAGGGTGTGCACGGCCATCAGCATGTGAATTACTGGATACATAACGGCTTCGTGCGGGTGGACGACGAGAAGATGTCTAAATCGCTGGGCAACTTCTTCACCATCCGCGAGGTGCTGGAGCGCTACGATGCCGAGGTGGTGCGTTTCTTCATTCTGCGCGCCCACTACCGCAGCCCGCTCAACTATTCCGATCAGCACCTGGACGATGCCAAGGGCGCGCTGACGCGGCTCTATACGGCGCTGAAGAACGTGCTTCCCATACCCTCACCCCCAGCCCCTCTCTCGCCAGCGGGCGAGGGGGGCCAAATCGGTTGGCATGACCCTTATGCGGCCGCTTTCAAGGAAGCCATGGAGGATGACTTCAACACCCCCGGCGCGGTCGCGGTGCTGTTCGATCTGGCCAATGAAGCCAACAAGACCCACGACAGGCAACGAGCCGGTTTGCTCAAGGCGCTGGGCGGGGTGCTGGGCTTGTTGCAGCGCGAGCCGAATGAATTTTTGCAGGGCGGCGCGGGGGAGGTACCGGAACAGATCGAACAGCGCATCGCTGAACGAAATGCCGCGAAAAGGGCCAAGGATTATGCCGCAGCCGATCGCATCCGCAAGGAATTGCTGGATGCCGGCGTCGTGCTGGAAGACACGCCCCAGGGCACCGTCTGGCGGCGAAGCTGACTTTCCGGAAAGTCAGGAATGCCACAATCACTGATCGATATTCCGGTGAGCAGTATCGCCTCGGTACTGGCCGAGGGCGTTTATGTGCTGGACGCAGAGGGACGGCTCGTGTTCCTGAACCAGGAAGGCGAACGACTGCTGGGCTGGAGCGAGAAGGAGCTGCTCGGCATGAATGCCCATGAGGTTTTTCATTACAAGAAACCGGACGGCTCGCCCTATCCCGTTGCAGCCTGCCCTGCGCATCAGACCCTGCTGACCGGCGCAACCTGCCGTACCGACGAGGAATGGCTGGTGCGCAAGGATGGCACCCTGTTTCCGGTATCCCTGGTTTCCTCGGTGCTGAAGAAAGATGGCGGCATAACCGGTTCGGTGGTGGTGTTCCAGGATATCACCGCCCGTCTGCGCAACCAGCAGGCGTTGCGCGAGAGCGAGCACCGCTATCGCCTCCTGTTCGAGAGCGGCAACGACATCATCCTTTTTCATGGCCTCGATGCCCAGGGCTTTCCGACCGCTTTCCTGGACGTCAATCAGACGGCCTGCGAACGCCTGGGGTACAGCCGGGACGAACTGCTGCGGATGTCTCCATTCGATATCGACGAACCGACAAGCGCAGTTGACATGCCTGCGCTGGTGGAACGGCTGCTGGCTAATGAACGGGTCGTATTCGAGCGGGTGTTCGTGACCAGGGATGGGCGCAGGATACCGGTTGAAATCAGCGCGCGTTTGTTCGAGCTCAATGGGCAATCCTTCGTGCTGTCCATTGCCAGGGATATCAGCGCGAGAAAACTTGCCGAAGCGCAACTGCTGCAAGCCAACGAACAGCTCGAAGCGGTATTCACCAATGTGTACGCGCTCCTCGCCTACATGGATGCCGATTTCAATTTCATCCGGGTCAACCGTGCCTACGCCGAGGCCGATGGGCGCGAGCCGGCGTTCTTTGCCGGAAGGAACCACTTCGAGCTTTACCCCGATGCGGCAAACGAGGCGATTTTTCGCCAGGTGGTGGAAACCGGCGAGACCTACTTTGCCTATGCCAGGCCATTTGAATACCCGGACCATCCCGAACTGGGCGTGACCTATTGGGATTGGGTGCTCAGCGCGGTGAAAGGGGAAGGCGGCAAGACAAGCGGCGTGATCCTGAACCTGATCAACGTCACTGCGCGCAAACAGGCGGAGATCGGGCAAGAGGAAAGCGAGCGGAATCTTGCCGCCCTCATCGAGGCACCACACGAATCAGTATTGTTGCTGGATTTGAACAGGATGGTGCTGGCAGCGAACGAAACTGCTGCCAGACGCCTGAAGACAAGCCGGCAGGCGCTGATCGGGAAAAATATTTTTGATTTCTTTCCGCCCGCCGTGATCGAGCAGAGGCAGCGGTGGCTGGATGAGGTGCGCTTGAGCGGCAGGTTCGGATGCTTCGAGGATGAACGCAGCGGCCTGCTTCTAGAGCACTCCATTTACCCTGTCTTCGATGCGGCCGGCAAAGTGGCGCGCTTTGCCATCTACTCTGTGGATGTGACCGAACGCAGGCAGAGCGAGGCCATCGAGAAGCTCCTGTCGAGCATTAACCAGCTGGCGATGCAGGGGCTGGCGTTGAGCGAGGTGCTCGAATTCATCTGTGCCGAGATCGTCACGCTGTTCGATCTGGAGCTGGCGTGGGTCGGCGAAAAAAATCGTGACGGTTCCACGCATATCAGGGCCTGTGCCGGCGAGGCCAGGGAATACGAGCAGGAGCTGCGGAAAATCGGGGTGCGCTGGGATAATTCCCCGCAAGGGAAAGGTCCGACGGGCACAGCAATCCGCACCGGCCAGGTGCAGGTTTTCAAAACCAGCCAGCCAGGCTTTAAACCCTGGCGTGCCGCTGCGGAACGATTGCACCTCCAGGCCACCATCGCCATCCCGCTGATTATCCGCGGCGAGATCTATGGCGCTTTCAACCTCTATTCCCATAACCCCGGGTTTTTTGACAATCAGGCCACCGTGCAGCGCCTGAGCGGGGTTGCCAAGCAAATTTGCGTGGCCATGGAAATGGCCATGGATCAGCAGCAGCTACGCCTGCTGGGCGGCGCGCTGGCCTCGGCGAGCAACTCCATTTTCATCACCGACCGCATGGGCCGCATTCAGTGGGTTAATGCCGCCTTCACCCGTCTCAGCGGTTACGGCGCGGAGGAAATCATCGGTCAAACCCCGCGGCTGATCAGGTCCGGCAAGGAAACCACTGAGTATTACCAGAACCTCTGGAAAACGATCTTGAGCGGTGAAACCTGGACTAATGAAACTGTGGAGCGGCACAAGGATGGCAGCCTTTACACCGTGCTGCAAACGATCACACCGATTCCCGACGAGAACGGCGAGATCACCCATTTTGTTTCCATACACGAAGATATCACGGCCAGAAAAAACGCGGATGAACGCATCCGCTATATGGCCGAATATGACGCGTTGACGGATCTTCCCAACCGGTCGCTGTTCTATGACCGGCTGCAGCAGGCGATGGTGCGGGTCAAGCGGAATCAGGGCAAGCTCGCCTTGCTGTATCTCGACCTGGATCGCTTCAAGGCGGTCAATGACAATCTGGGCCACCATGTCGGCGATCTGCTGCTGCAAGCGGTAGCGCAGCGGCTGAAGGAGTGCGTGCGCGAAAGCGATACGGTTGCGCGGCTGGGCGGGGACGAATTTTCCATCATTCTGCAGGAAAGCGGCAATCCGCGGGATGTGGCGCTGGTGGCGGAAAAAATCATTTCCGCCCTGGCCGCTCCTTTTCATCTGGCCGGGCTCGACGTTTCCATCGGCACCAGCATAGGCGTCGCTCTGTATGCGGGTGGGCCGGAGGCCGATCCGGATCGGCTCGTCCATCTGGCGGATGGCGGAATGTATATCGCCAAGAAACGGGGCGGGAATAGTTTCGAGTTTGCCCCAGGCTGAAGCCTGAATTCAGCCCGGATGCTTCATCCTGAATTCCTCATTTGAACCGCAAAGGCGCCGACCCTCTCTCCAACTCTCCCCCAAAGGGGGAGAGGGCGATTGCTTCCCCTCCCGCAAGCGGGAGGGGATTGAGGGGAGGGCTGAACGCAAAGTAAAAACAAGGTGTTGTCGGAATTTTCCAAGTTACCCGACAGGTGAATGCCAAATGGATTTTATGTCCTTGTTTTGCGAGTTGAGCGATAAAGCCGCCCATCCCTGCGAGCCCCATTTCTTTGCGCCTTCGCGTCTTTGCGGTTATGAACAGCAGTTTTTAGGTTCAAGGACCAAAAAACTCTTTCACCTTGTCCATCCATGACTTGGCGCGCGGGTTGTGGCGTGCGCCATCTTCCAGGTTGAGCGCTTCCAGCTCGCGCAACAGTTCCTTCTGGCGCTCGGTCAGGTCGACCGGGGTTTCCACCACCATGTGACAGAGCAGATCGCCGTGCGTGCTGCTGCGCACGCCTT
>JAJYUW010000040.1 GCA_021792335.1 Pseudomonadota bacterium
CAGCCTGGCCGCCTTTCTCACCCATGCCGCGCTGGAGGCGGGAGAGCATCAGGCCGAAGCGGGCGGCGAGGCGATCCAGTTGATGACGGTGCACGCGGCCAAGGGGCTGGAGTTCCACGCCGTGTTTCTGGGCGGACTGGAGGAGGGGCTGTTTCCACACGACAATGCGCTGCACGAGCACGACGGGATCGAGGAGGAAAGGCGCCTGATGTATGTCGCCATCACCCGCGCCCGACGTCGGCTTTACCTCAGCCTGGCGCAAAGCAGGATGCTGCACGGGCAATTCCGTTACGGGCTGGCCTCGCGCTTTTTGGGAGAGATCCCGGAAGCCCTGCTGAAGCGGATCAACTCCTCGCATGGTAGGGTGGGCACGTTTTTGTGCCCACCTGGAACAGGCTCCGCCGACCGCGTGGGCACAAAAACGTGCCCACCCTACTTTGACTCGAACTCGCCCTGGCACATCGGCCAGAACGTGGCTCATGCCAAATTCGGCGCAGGCGTGATCGTCAACTGCGAAGGCAGCGGTGCGGATGCGCGGGTGCAGGTGAATTTCCGCGATGCCGGCGTGAAGTGGCTGGCGCTGGAATATGCCAAGCTGACGGCGGCTTAAGCTGAACTGAAAAGGGAGATTACGCCGTCAGCGTGGGCTGCTCAACTTCCGGCTCGACCTCGGCCGGAAAAATATCCTTGTAGCCCAGATAAATCGAAGCGTTCAGCACCGGCGCCAGTACCAGCATGCCGAGGCCGAAGGGAATCATGGCGAGCATCATCAGGACGAAGGCGATCACGCCGTAAACCAGGAACGGCCACATATTGCGCAGGCAGCCCAAAAAGCTCAGTTTCATCGCCTCGACGGCGGTCAGGTTGCGAAACACCACCAGCGCCGGGGCGAACCAGTATGCCATCAGCAGCGGGATCAACAACGCCGAGGCCACCAGCAAACCGGTCAGCATGCCGCCCATCGCTTTCACCATCGCCTCGTTCGGCTGCGCGCCCTGCATCTGCCCCAGCGGTGCCGAGCCCATCATGGCGCCGCCGCTCATCATCATCAGTCCCAGGATGACGATCGAGCCCACCAGATACAGGCCGCCCACGGTAATGAGCTGGGCGGCATTCTGCTTGAAGCCGGCGAACAGATGGCCGAGCTCGAGTTCCTCGCCCTGCTCGACGTCACGGCAGGCCAGCATGAAGCCGGCGGTAAACACCGGCGCCAGCAATGTCATCACCAGCGGCCCGACAACCGGAATGATGGAAAGCACGATCACGATCAGAAAATAGATGACGAACAGCGTAATCCAGATCGGCGGATTTTTCCTGAACAGGCTGTATCCGTTTTTGATCCATTGCCAGCCCTGCCCGGTTTCCACTTTACGCACTTCCATCTTTGGCCCTTACAGTAAATGACGCAGTTCGGACGGCATCGCGATGTGCCGCTGCAGGATGCGGAGGAAATGGTCCGGGTCCTTGGCGTGGGTCAGCTCGCCCGGTCGCGGGAAATGAAGATCGTACAGGCGCGACAGCCAGAAGCGCAGCGCTCCGGCGCGCAGCATCGCCGGCCAGGCCTCCCGTTCCGTTGCGGACAGGGGGCGGGTCTGGTGGTAGGCTTGCAGCATGGCTGCCGCCCGTTCTGCGTCGAGCGCTCCGTCGGCGGCGACGCACCAGTCGTTCGCCGTGATCGCCAGATCATAGAGCCAGGCGCCGCTGCAGGCGTAGTAGAAATCTATCACCCCGCTCAGGGCATCATCCTTGAACAGCACATTGTCGCGGAACAGGTCGCCGTGGATCACGCCGCGCGGCAGCTCTTCGAAGCGGAATTGCGACTGGTAAGCGATTTCCTGATTCAGCAACGCGCTGTCCCCGGCGGAAAGTTTGGGCAGCACCTGCGGTGCGGTCGTCTTCCACCATGCCGGGCCGCGCGGGTTCGGCATTTCAGCCCGATAGGTCTTGCCGGCAAGATGCATGTCGGCGAGCATTTCACCCACCTGGGCGCAATGCGCCGGATTCGGCTGGTCCAGGGACTTGCCCTCAAGGCAGCTGACGATGCACGCCGGCTTGCCATTCAATTCGCCGAGGAAACCGTTGTCGAGGCTGGCGATCGGCCGGGGACAGGGAATGCCGTGGGAGGCGAGGTGGTCGAGCAGGTTGAGGAAAAACGGCAGCTCTTCGCGGGTCAGCTTCTCGAACAGGGTCAGCACGTAGCGCGCGTGGCTGGTGGTGACGAAATAATTGGTATTTTCTATCCCCGCGGAAATGCCCTGCAGGTCGACCAGGCTACCCAGGGAGTAGTTTTTCAGCCAGGCGGCAAGCTCATCCCTGGACACGACGGTGAAAACAGACATAACTCAGAAACGCATCAGAACCCATTGCGGTACGCGCACCCCGGAATCCAGGTTGTCCTGGCGGGAGAATTGCCCGTCCCCTTTGTAGTCGACCAGATAGTAGGGAACGCCATGGGGCGGGGTGACTTTCATCATGTAAAGCCTGCCGCCAATGCGGTATTCCTCGACCTTCTCCTCGCCCCGCTTGATGATGGTCACCTGCGGTTCCAGGGACGGGTCAAGCTCCATTCCCGCTGGCGCCGGCGGGGGTTCCGGCAGCGGTTGCAAATCCTTCGGCAGGGGCTGACCGCCCTCCGCATAGACGGGAAGCGTCAGGGCAAGCAGCAAAAAGGCGATCAGTGCGCGCATTTCATTTTCCTTAGAACAGTAGGCCATTATACATTGATATGATGGACCTTACAGGCTGAGCAGCATCTCGCGCTCTGCTGCGGAAGGCTCGAAACCACGGGTTTCATAGTATTTAAAGATCGCGTCCACCACGTCCTTGGGCTCATTGATGACCTGTATCAGGTCCATATCCTCGGGATCGATCGTGCCCTCCTTGATCAGCGTGTTCCTGAACCATTCCACCAGGCCGCTCCAATAGGGCTCATGCACCAGGATGATCGGGATCTTGCGCGTCTTTTTCGTCTGCACCAGGGTCAGCGCTTCCATCAACTCGTCCATGGTGCCGAAGCCGCCCGGCATCACGACATAGGCGGTGGCGAACTTGACGAACATGACTTTGCGCGCAAAAAAGTGGCGGAAGGTCTGGCTGATGTCCTGATAGGGGTTGGTATGCTGTTCGTGGGGCAATTGGATATTCAAACCGACGCTGGGGGATTTGCCGAAGTAGGCGCCTTTGTTGGCGGCCTCCATGATGCCCGGGCCGCCGCCGGAAATCACGCTGAAGCCGGCATCGGACAATTGCCGGGAGATTTCCTCGGTCAGCTTATAATAGGTGTGGTTATGGGGCGTGCGGGCGCTGCCGAAAATGCTGACCGCCGGGCGGATGCAGCTCAGGCGCTCCGTCGCCTCGACGAATTCTGCCATAATCTCGAATACGCGCCAGGATTCCCTGGCGGTATAGGCGTGCGTGGCCACATCGGTGCCCTGCATTTTGGGAAGTTTTTCTGAGGCGTTCATATAGGGTAATTAAACGTAAATGGAAACAAAAACACTGCTCCTGGTGGATGGTTCATCGTATCTCTATCGCGCCTTCCATGCACTGCCCGACCTGCGCAACCGCCACAACGAGCCGACCGGTGCGATTTACGGCGTGCTCAACATGCTGCGCCGCCTGCACAAGGATTATAGCGCCGATTATAGCGCCTGTGTGTTCGACGCCAAGGGCAAAACCTTTCGCGAAGATCTCTACCCGCAATACAAGGCCCATCGTCCGCCGATGCCGGACGACCTGGTCCGCCAGATCGAACCGCTGCACGAGGCGATCCGCGCCATGGGCTGGCCGCTGCTGATGGTGGACGGGGTGGAAGCCGACGACGTAATCGGCACCCTGGCCGAGCAGGCCTGGCGCCAGGGCATCCGCACCGTCATCTCGACCGGCGACAAGGACATGGCGCAGCTGGTCAACCCGCACGTTTCCCTGGTCAACACCATGAGCAACGAAAAGCTCGACGAGGGCGGCGTCGCCGCCAAGTTCGGCGTGCCCGCCACGCGCATCGTCGACTACCTCGCCCTGGTCGGCGATGCCGTGGACGGCGTGCCGGGGGTGGAAAAATGCGGCCCCAAGACCGCCGTCAAATGGCTGACCCAGTATGGTTCTCTGGACAATCTGGTGGCCCACGCCGATGAGATCGGCGGCGTGGTGGGCGAAAACCTGCGCAAGACCCTGGACTGGCTGCCCAAGGGCCGGGAATTGCTCACCATCAAATGCGACGTGGCGCTGCCGGTCGAGCTGCATGCCCTTACACCGCAGCCGCAGGACACGCCCAGGCTGATCGAGCTGTTCGAGCGCTGCGAGTTCAAAACCTGGCTCAGGGAAGCCATCGGTGCCGGCGAAGCGGGACAGTCGGCGGCGGCAAGCGGCCGGCAAAAAGCGGAAAGAAACTACGAAACCATCCTGACCGAGGATCAATTGTCCGACTGGCTGGTCCGGCTGGAAAAGGCCGAGCTGATTTCGGTCGACACCGAAACCACCAGCCTCGACCCCCTGGTTGCGCAAATCGTCGGCATCTCCTTCTCGCTCGAGCCGCGCCACGCCTGCTACATTCCGCTTGCCCACCACTACGCCGGCGTGCCGCAGCAGCTTGATCGGCAAACCGTGCTGAGCCGGATCAAGCCCCTGCTGGAAAACCCCGTCCGGCCCAAGCTCGGGCAAAACCTCAAGTACGACAAACATGTCTTCGCCAATCACGGCATCATGCTCGAAGGCATCGCACACGACACCCTGCTGCAATCCTACGTGCTGGAAAGCCACAAGCCGCACGACATGGATTCCATGGCGCTGCGCCACCTCGGCGAAAAAACCGTCACCTATGCCGAAGTCGCCGGCAAAGGCGCGAAGCAGATCGGATTCGACCAGGTGGATATCGAAACCGCCACCCGCTATGCGGCCGAGGACGCCGACATCACCCTGCAATTGCACCAGAACCTGTACCCGCAGATCGCCCCCGACGCCAAGCTTGAATTCGTTTACCGCCGGATCGAAATGCCGCTGCTCGACGTGCTGTTCACCGTGGAGCGCAACGGCGTGCTGCTGGACACCAGGCTGCTCGCGCGGCAAAGCACCGAACTGGGCGCAAGCATGCTGCGGCTGGAAGAGGAAGCATACAAGCTCGCCGGCCAGCCGTTCAACCTCAACTCGCCCAAGCAGATACAGGAAATCCTGTTCAACCAGCTCAAGCTGCCGGTGAAAAAGAAAACCCCGGGCGGCACCCCCTCCACCGACGAGGACGTGCTGCAGGAGCTGGCGCTGGACTACCCGCTGCCCAAGGTCCTGCTGGAGTACCGCGGCCTGACCAAGCTCAAGTCCACCTACACCGACAAGCTGCCGCGCATGGTCGACCCGCAAACCGGCCGCGTCCACACCAGCTACAACCAGGCGGTGGCGGTGACCGGCAGGCTGGCGAGTGCCGACCCCAACCTGCAGAACATCCCGGTGCGCACGGCCGAAGGGCGGCGCATCCGCGAAGCCTTCATCGCCCCGCCGGGCGGCCATATCATCGCCGCCGACTATTCCCAGATCGAGCTGCGCATCATGGCGCATCTTTCCGGCGACCAAAGCCTGCTCAAGGCCTTCGCCGCCGGCGAGGACGTGCACCGCGCCACCGCAGCAGAAGTGTTCGGCGTCAAGCCGGAAGAAGTCAGCAGCGAACAGCGCCGCTACGCCAAGGTGATCAATTTCGGCCTGATCTACGGCATGTCCTCATTCGGGCTGGCCGGGCAACTGGGGATAGAACGCGGCGCGGCCCAGTCCTACATGGAACGCTACTTCGCCCGCTATCCCGGCGTGGCGGACTACATGCAGCGCACCCGCGAAGCCGCCAAGGCGCAGGGTTACGTCGAAACCGTGTTCGGCCGCCGTTTGTGGCTGCCGGAAATAAGCGGCGCCAACGGCATGCGCCGCCAGGCGGCCGAGCGCGCCGCGATCAACGCGCCGATGCAGGGCACCGCCGCCGACCTGATCAAGCTCGCCATGATCGCGGTGCAGGGCTGGCTGGAGAAAAGCCGCATGCAGAGCCTGATCATCATGCAGGTGCACGACGAACTGGTGCTGGAAGTGCCCGGCGCCGAACTGGAAACCGTCAAGCGCGAACTGCCCGGGCTGATGTGCGGGGTGGCCAGGCTGGCCGTGCCGCTGGTGGTGGATGTGGGCGTGGGGCCGAACTGGGAGCAGGCGCACTAGAAAAATCGCTGTGCCCGTCAATGAAGGGAGGATTATTGCGTGGCGGCAAAATCTGTTCAAAATATTGCCTCGCATACTCAAATCTAAGCTAAAACCTTATATTTAACCCATGCGGGAAATCCCCCGGCTATGCCGGGGTGGCAGTAGAAGTTTGACATATACGGGAGTCCATCAGCGAAACTCCACTCGTGAGCCGCCAAGCACACGAAGAAAGGAGAATCGAGATGGACGAGAGTGAAAGCCTAAGCCATAGCAAATGGGAGCCCGCGTAGGGCGCATTCGTTATTGCGCCGAATAAAAAAACATCCGGTGCAATGCGCTTCGCCCTTCGACTGAGCTCAGGACAGGCTTATTGGCACCCTACATTACGCCTTACGCGAATTACCCGCCGAGCAGCCCGCTCTGCGCGATGCCGTCAAACACGAACTGCACCGCCAGGGCGGACAGCAGGATGCCGAAAATCCGGTTGATCACGTGCATGCCGGTGACGCCGAGAAAGCGGTGGAGCTGGCTGGCGGTCAGCATGGCAACGAAGGTCAGCAGCATGATGGCGAGGAGGGCGGCCAGGACGATCAGCTGATGCGTGGCATGCCCCTCGGCATTCGCCATCAGCAGGATGCACGCGCCGATGGCGCCGGGGCCGGCAATCAGCGGCGTGGCAAGCGGGAACACGGCGATGTCATGCTTGTGCTCCGCCTCCCGGTACTCCTCGTCGGTCGTGGTAGTGGCGCCGGAAGCGCGCGCAAACACCATGTCGATGCTGATCAGCAACAGCAATATCCCGCCCGCCGTCCGCAGTGCCGCCAGCGATATGCCCAGGCTGGCCAGCAGAAACTTCCCCAGCAGCGCAAAAACCAGCAGGATCGCCGTGGCGATCACGATCCCGCGGATGGCGATGGAACGCCTTTCCAGCGGGGAGGCCGTGGCTGTCAAGGCGGCGAACATCGCCGCCACGTCGATCGGGCCGACCGTCGCGAAGAAAGTTGCCAGGGCGATACCCGCGGTTTCAAACATTTACGTTCTCGAGTTTAACTGCATACCATTCATTGAAGCACATATTTATTGGTTGCCCCAGTCGAACGATAGCACCCCGCGGCGCCAGCTTTATCCCGCACCAAAAGCGGGCGCATCCGGGTTGAATTAAACGCCACCTCCACCTCCGCGGCAAGCGCCATCTGGCAGACGTGACATGCCCCATATTAAGGCATGGCCAGCCAGAAAAACGGTTTGCCAACCTGAATCGGGTTATGTGGTTTTTCCTTGAGTTGGCCCCTTCCGTAACAACGGGTTTGGGATTACAATTACGCCCTTCCCGCTCAAAAAATAAGCAATGAAAATCGGTCCCTATTTCCTCAATAGCAACCTGGTGGTTGCCCCCATGGCGGGGGTGACCGACCGGCCTTTCCGCAAACTTTGCCGGAGCTTTGGCGCGGGGCTGGCGGTGTCCGAGATGGTAGCCTCCAACTCCTTGCTCTACGGCAGCGAGAAGACCAAGCGCCGCGCCAACCACGAGGGCGAGGTGGGTCCAGTGTCGGTGCAGATCGTCGGCGCCGATCCGGACATGCTGGCGCAGGCGGCCAGATACAACGTCAATCGCGGCGCCCAGATTATCGACATCAACATGGGCTGCCCGGCGAAAAAAATCTGCAACGTCATGGCGGGCTCGGCCTTGCTGCAAAACGAGCCGCTGGTGGCGCGCATCCTGGAGTCCGTGGTGAAGGCGGTGGAAGTGCCGGTCACCCTGAAAATCCGCACCGGCTGGGACAAGCACAACCGCAATGCGATTAACGTGGCGCGCATCGCCGAGGAATCCGGCATCCAGGCGCTGGCCATCCATGGACGCACGCGCGCCTGCGGTTACAGCGGCGACGCCGAGTATGACACCATTGCCGCGGTCAAGGCCGAGGTACACATCCCGGTGATCGCCAACGGTGACATCACCACGCCGCAAAAAGCCAGATTCGTGCTCGACTACACCAAGGCCGACGCCGTCATGATCGGCCGCGCCGCCCAGGGGCGCCCGTGGATTTTCCGCGACATCGCCCATTACCTCGGAACCGGCGAGCTTTTGCCGCACCCCGATGTGGCGGAGACCCACGGCCTGCTGACCGGCCACCTGCACGAGCTCTATGCCTTCTACGGCGAGCACGCCGGCGTGCGCATGGCGCGCAAGCACATTGCCTGGTACACCAAGGGGCTGCCGGATTCCGCCGGGTTCCGCCACGCCATGAACCAGCTGCAAACCACCCGCGAACAACTGGATGCGGCCGATCGCTTCTTTGCCGAAGCGGCCGGCCATGTCTATATGGAAAACGAGATGGCGGCATGATCGACGAAAACGAAATTGCAATCTGCGTACGCCAGGCTCTGGACGGATATTTCAAGGATCTGGACGGGGAAAAGCCCTGCGCCATCTATGAAATGGTGGTGGGGTGCGTGGAAAAACCGCTGCTGCAGGTCATCCTCGACCATGCCCAGGGCAACCAGACACGGGCGGCAGAAATCCTCGGCCTCAACCGCAATACGCTGCGCAAGAAAATGAAAATCCACGGCATCAAATAAAAAAACCGGCCACGGATTAGCACGGATGTACACAGATTTCTTGGGGGCTATCCCAGTGAGTTTTATCCGTGCTAATCCGTGGCTAAACCGCTTTCAGGAAAAATCCAAAATGACAAAAATCAGCCGCGCCCTCATCAGCGTATCCGATAAAACCGGTGTCCTCGAATTCGCCCAGACCCTGAGCCAGTTCGGCATCGAAATCCTGTCCACTGGCGGCACCGCAAAAATGCTCGCCGACGCCGGCGTGGCGGTGACGGAAGTGGGGGATTACACCGGCTTTCCCGAAATGCTCGATGGCCGGGTCAAGACCCTGCACCCCAGAATTCACGGCGGCATCCTGTACCGGCGCGACCTGCCCACCCATGTTGCGGCGGTGGAAGGTTCCGGCATCCTGGCCATCGACCTGGTGGTGGTCAACCTCTACCCGTTCCGCGAAACCATCGCCAAGCCCGATTGTTCGCTGGAAGAAGCGATCGAAAACATCGACATCGGCGGTCCGACCATGGTGCGTGCCGCCGCCAAGAACCACCGCGATGTCGCGGTGGTGACCGACCCCGCCGACTATGCCGCGCTTGCCTCCGAGCTGCAGGCCAATGGCGGCGCGCTGAGCGCGGAAACCAGATTCAGCCTGGCGGTGAAGGCTTTTTCCCACACCGCAGACTACGACGGCGCGATCAGCAATTACCTCACCGCCATCGGGCCCGACGGCGAAAAACAACGCTTCCCCGACCGGCTCAATTTCCAGTTCGCCAAGGCCCAGGCCATGCGCTACGGCGAAAACCCGCACCAGCAGGCGGCGTTCTACGTTGCCGCCGCGGAAAACGAAACCAGCATTGCCAGCGCCCGCCAGCTGCAAGGCAAGGAACTTTCCTACAACAACATCGCCGACGCCGACGCGGCGCTGGAGTGCGTCAAGCAGTTCGATGCGGCCCCGTCCTGCGTCATCGTCAAACACGCCAACCCCTGCGGGGTGGCCTACGGCGCCAATCTGCTCGAGGCCTATGAGCGCGCCTACAAGACCGACCCGGAATCCGCCTTCGGCGGCATCATCGCCGTCAACGGCGAGCTGGATGCCGCAACGGCGCAAGCCATCGTCGAGCGCCAGTTCGTCGAGGTGATCATCGCCCCCAAGGTGTCGGCGGCGGCCAGCGAAGTGGTGGCGGCGAAAAAGAACGTGCGCTTGCTGGAATGCGGCCAGTGGTCGAAAGCGCCTGCCCAGCGGCTCGACTTCAAGCGCGTTACCGGCGGCCTGCTGGTGCAGGATGCCGACCTGGCGCTTTACAACGAGCTCAAGGTGGTCACCCGGCGCGCACCGACCGAGGCGGAAATGGCCGACCTGCTGTTTGCCTGGCGCGTGGCCAAGTTCGTCAAATCCAACGCCATCGTCTATGCCAAGGACAAAATGACCATCGGCGTCGGCGCCGGCCAGATGAGCCGGGTCAATTCCGCGCGCATCGCCGCCATCAAGGCCGAGCACGCCGGTCTGCAAGTAAGCGGTTCGGTGATGGCCTCGGATGCCTTCTTCCCGTTCCGTGACGGTATCGACTCGGCCGGCCAGTCCGGTATCGCCGCGGTGATCCAGCCCGGCGGCTCGATGCGCGACGAGGAAGTGATTGCCGCAGCGGATGAGCACGGCATGGCGATGGTGTTCACGGGTATGCGGCATTTCCGGCATTAAGCATTAACCGCAAAGGCGCGAAGGCGCAAAGAGCTCGAAAAATTCTTTGCTTAAGCTTTGCGCCTTTGCGTCTTAGCGGTTATTGGGGTTAAACATGAAAATATTAGTCATCGGCAGCGGCGGCAGGGAACATGCGCTGGCATGGAAGCTGGCGCAGAGTCCGCGCTCGACCAAGATCTTCGTCGCGCCCGGCAATGCCGGTACGGCGCTCGAGACCAACCTGACCAACGTCGACATCAGCACCATTCCCGAACTGGTCGAATTCGCCAAACGGGAAAAAATCGCCTTTGCCGTGGTCGGCCCGGAAGCGCCATTGGCCGCCGGGATCGTCGATGCCTTTCGCGCCGAGGGGCTGAAAATATTCGGCCCGACCCGATTCGCCGCGCAGCTGGAAAGCTCCAAGGATTTCGCCAAGGCCTTCATGGTGCGTCACGGCATTCCCACCGCCGCGTACGCCACTTTTACCGATGCGGCCGGAGCCCACGCCTACATCGACAAGCAGGGTGCACCCATCGTGATCAAGGCCGACGGCCTGGCCGCCGGGAAGGGTGTGGTGGTGGCGCAGGATTTGAATGAGGCCCACGCCGCCGTGGACATGATGCTGGCGGGCAACAAGCTGGGAAGTGCCGGCGCACGGGTAGTGATCGAGGAATGTCTGCTCGGCGAGGAAGCCAGCTTCATCGTCATGGCCGACGGCAAGCACGTGCTGCCGCTCGCCACCAGCCAGGACCACAAGCGCCTGCTGGATGGCGACCAGGGTCCCAACACCGGCGGCATGGGTGCCTATTCGCCCGCGCCGGTGATCACCCCGGAGCTGCATGCGCGGGTGATGCGCGAAGTCATCGATCCGGTGATGCAGGGCATGGCCCAGGAGGGCGAACTCTTTACCGGCTTCCTCTACGCCGGCCTGATGATCGACGCCGCGGGCAACCTCAAGGTGCTGGAATTCAACTGCCGCATGGGCGACCCGGAAACCCAGCCGATCATGCTGCGCCTGAAAAGCGATCTGCTCACCCTGGTGGAACATGCCGTCAATGGCACGCTCGACCAGGTTGAAGCCGAGTGGGACCGGCGCGTTGCCCTGGGCGTGGTGATGGCTGCCCACGGCTACCCCGAAGATCCGCGCAAGGGCGATGTCATCAACGGCCTGCCGCCACTTGCCGACCTGCTGGCAGAAATCCCGCGCGACTACCATGTATTCCACGCCGGCACCGCCCTCAAGAACGGCAAGGTGGTCACCAGCGGCGGCCGCGTGCTGTGCGTCACTGCGCTGGGAGACAAGGTCAAGCTGGCCCAGCAGCGCGCCTATGAAATCGCCGACCAGATCAAGTTCGAAGGCTGCCAGATGCGGCACGACATCGGTTACCGGGCGATTAAGAAATAATGTTTCTCCACGGATTTACACGGATAAACCCTCGTAACAGAGGGTTCTCTTAAAATAATCTGTGTAAATCTGTGGCTGACAATTTTAGGAGAACAATCGTGTCACCGTTCGTTGCCATCCTGATGGGCTCCGATTCAGACCTGCCCGTGATGAAATCCACCTTCGATATCCTGGCCGCCTTCGGCGTGCCCTACGAGGTGCGCATCTCCTCCGCCCACCGCACGCCTGCCGCAACCGCAGCCTACGTGGAAGAGGCTGACCAGCGCGGCTGCGCCGTGTTCATCGCCGCCGCCGGGCTGGCAGCCCACCTTGCCGGCGCCGTCGCTGCCCACACCCTCCGCCCGGTCATCGGCGTGCCGATGGAAGGAGGGCCGCTCAACGGCTTCGACGCCCTGCTCTCAACCGTGCAGATGCCGGGCGGCGTACCCGTGGCCTCCGTCGCCATCGGCAAGGCCGGCGCAAAAAACGCAGCTTACCTGGCAGCGCAAATTCTGGCACTGCATGACCAGGCGTTGGCACAACGCCTGAAGGACGACCGTGCCCGCACCGCGGACCAAATCGCCGCCAGGAATCTGGCGCTGCAAGCTTCCCTCAAGGAATGATGCCCCTGACGGTCATGGCGAATTGCCGCCCCGAATAATGAAACGACGATTCGCCATGACCGTTTCCCTCACCCCTGCCCTCTCCCAAAGGGCGAGGGGGACGAGGCCTCGCTGCGCGAGTTTCACGTTAAGCGCCGCGCTAATTCGGGAAGTAAAGACCCACCTCGCTCACGGCGGAGTCATCGCCTACCCCACGGAATCCTGTTACGGCCTGGGCTGCGACCCGCGCAACTACCGCGCCGTGCGCCGACTGCTCAAGATCAAGGGGCGGCCCCAGTCGAAGGGCTTAATCCTGATCGCCGACCGTTTCAGCCACCTGCAGCGTTACGTGCTTCCGCCCACAACAGAACAGCGCCGCCTTCTCGACCAGACATGGCCGGGGCCGCACACCTGGCTGATGCCCGCTTCCCGCCATACGCCGCATAATCTGCGCGGCCGGCATGACAGCATCGCCGTGAGAGTGACCGCCCACCCTGGGGCCGCATCGCTGTGCCGTGCAGTGGGCTCGGCGCTGGTTTCCACCAGCGCCAATCGTGCCGGATTGAAGCCGCTCAAGACCTATGCCGCCTGCGCCAAAGCTTTCGGCCCTAGCGTCCTGGTCGTACCCGGCAGGATAGGCACCCGAAAAACGCCCTCGACCATCCAGCATCTGGTCAGCGGCAAAATCATCCGGAAATGACATGTACGGTGAAAAGGTAAAAACCTATCTGCTCGACCTGCAGGAACGTATCATCAACCTGCTGGAGAAAACCGACGGCAACGCTTTCCAGCGCGACGCCTGGCAGCGTCCGGAAGGCGGGGAGGGGCTGACCTGCGTCATCGAGGAAGGCAATGTGTTCGAGCGCGGCGGGGTAAACTTCTCCCACGTGCGCGGCCAAAAACTGCCCGCTTCCGCAACCGCCAAGCACCCGGAGCTGGCCGGATGCGGCTTCGAGGCGATGGGGCTGTCGCTGGTGCTGCATCCGCGCAATCCCCATGCGCCCACCTCCCATCTGAACGTGCGCTTTTTCACCGCAACGCCGCCGGGCGGCAAAGCGGTGTGGTGGTTCGGCGGCGGGATGGACCTGACGCCTTACTACGGCTACACCGAGGACGCGGTGCATTTCCACCGCACCTGCCACGCTGCGCTGGCGCCCTTCGGGGCGGAGTATCATCCGCGCTTCAAACGCTGGTGCGACGAATACTTTTACCTCGGCCACCGCAACGAGCCGCGCGGCATCGGCGGGATTTTTTTCGACGACTTCCGGGAACGGGATTTTGATTTCAGCTTCAGTCTGATGCAAAACGTCGGCGAGCACTTCCTGCCCGCCTATCTACCTATCCTCCAGCGTCGCAGCGCCACTCCTTACGGGGAGCGCGAACGGGATTTCCAGGCCTACCGCCGCGGCCGCTACGTGGAATTTAACCTGGTGTGGGACCGCGGCACCCTGTTCGGGCTGCAATCGGGCGGGCGCACCGAATCCATCCTGATGTCGCTCCCCCCCATCGTAAAATGGCGCTATGATTGGCGGCCTGAAGCCGGGTCGGAGGAAGAAAGGTTTTACCGCGAGTTCCTGGTTGCGAAAGACTGGTTGTCACAATAACCAGGCACAGCCATAATCCTAGAAACCTCAGTTGAACGATGCAAACCCTTCGATACGCCCGCTGCGCGGGCTACTCAGGGCGAACGGTCTCTCACCAAACTGGTGGCAACTGAGTTTTCTAGGATAATAATTAAAATCGGCATCAGAAGAGAAACCCATGCAGATATTCCGCACCAAGACAATCGCGCAGGACGATTTTTGCGATACCGGGCTGAAAAAGTGCCTGACCGCCTTTGACCTGGCTTTCCTCGGCATCGGCGCCATCATCGGCACCGGCATTTTCGTGCTCACCGGCATCGCCGCAGCCACCCAGTCCGGCCCTGCGGTCGTTCTGTCATTCGTGATCGCCGGCTTCGCCTGCGCCTTCGCCGCACTCGCCTATTCCGAGCTCGCTGCCGCCGTGGGCGGCTGCGGCAGCGCCTACGGCTACAGCTATGCCGCTTTCGGCGAACTGGTGGCGTGGATCATCGGCTGGGATCTGATCCTCGAATACGGTGTCGCCACGGCGGCGGTTGCCAACGGCTGGTCCGGCTATTTCAACAATGCCCTCACCGCCGTGGGGATAGGCCTGCCGGAAGCCCTGACCAAGGCGCCCAGCCTGGGCGGCGTCGTCAACCTGCCGGCGGTGGGCATCGTGCTGATGCTGATGGTGCTGCTGGTAATCGGCGTGCGCCAAAGCACGAAAATCAATACCGTCATGGTGTTCGTCAAGCTGACGGCCATCGCCGTCTTCATCGGCGTGGCGATGTTCAACGTCAACCCGGAAAACTGGAGCCCGTTCATGCCGTTCGGCTGGAGCGGATCGAGCCCGGAAGGCAAGCCGGTCGGCGTGTTCGCCGGCGCGGCAATGGTGTTTTTCGCTTACGTCGGTTTCGATGCCGTTTCCACCGCCGCGGAAGAGGCCAAAAACCCGCAGCGCGACGTGCCGATCGGCATCATTTCATCCCTGGTGGTTTGCACCCTCATCTATATCGTCGTTTCCGGCCTGCTGACCGGCATCGTGCCTTACACCCAGCTCAATGTCCCCTCGCCGGTGGCACACTCGCTGCAATTGCTCGGCATCAACTGGGCCTCCGCCCTGGTGGCGACCGGCGTGATCGCCGGGCTGACCACGGTCATGCTGGTGCTTTATTACGGCCTGACCCGGGTGATGTTTGCCATGTCGCGCGACGGCCTGCTGTCGCCGTTCTTTGCCAACGTCCACGCCAGGACCCAGACGCCGGTAAGGGTGATCGTTCTGTGCGGCCTGCTCATCGCCACCATTGCCGGCTTTATCCCGCTGGGAGAACTGGCCGAGCTGGTCAACATCGGCACCCTGGCCGCGTTCGTGCTGGTATGCCTGGGCGTGATCATGCTGCGCATCACCCAACCCCGTCTGCACCGGCCTTTCAAGAATCCGCTCAATCCATTTTTCCCCCTGCTCGGGGCGGCATCCTGCGGTGCGCTGATGGCTTTCCTGCCCGCCATGACCTGGCTGCGCTTCGCGGTGTGGCTGGCGATCGGACTGATCGTCTACTTTTCTTACTCGATGCACCACAGCAAGCTGGCCCGGAAAAACCCGTAACCCCCCAATAAAAAAACCGGCGCAAGGCCGGCTTTTTTATTGGCTGCTAGCCCGGATTACTTCAGGCCAAGAACCCACTTGGCCAGTTTGGCAGCATCTTCCGGTTTCACCCCGGCATTGGGCGGCATAAACGCCATGGATGCCTTGCCCTCCTTCATCCAGCCCGCGCCTGCGGGGCCGGTACCCTTGACGATATGCCCGGCGAGTCTGGCTTCGGCATCCTTCTGGCCGGCATATTTCTTGGCCACATCCTTGTAAGCCGGGCCGACCACTTTGACGCCCACCTGATGGCAGGCCATGCAGCCGCTCTTCTGCGCCAGTGCCAGCTGATCATCCGCAGCAGCTTGTCCAGCCGCCAGCAGGGCCGCCGTAGCGGCAATACACAGAACTGCTTTCATCTGTTTGCTCCTTGTTTAAATTGCAAAAACATGTTGTGAAGAACCCTTATCTTATCCAACCCCCTGGGTTTTGCATATGATAATCAAAGTCCGTAGGGTGGCGGCGTGATCTTCAGCACTTCGTCAATCGTGGTCAGCCCGCTGGCCACTTTTTGCGCGCCGCTGATGCGCAGCGGTTTCATGCCTTCCTTGTAAGCCTGCTCGCGCAGGGCGGCGACATCGCAACCGGGGGTGACCAATTTGCGCAGGCCGGGCGACATGAGCAGCATTTCGTACAGGCCGATACGGCCGAGATAGCCCGTCATGCGGCATTCCAGGCAGCCTTTTGGCGCGTTCGCCGCCGCCGGTTTGGCCGCCTTCCACGGTTTGACCAGCGCCGTCCAGGTTTCAAGGTTGAGCGCAACCCGCTCCCTGCAATGCGGGCACAGCGTGCGTACCAGGCGCTGCGCCAGCACGCCGAGCAAGGTCGCATTGATCAAGTAGGGCGGCACGCCCAGATCGAGCAGGCGGGAGATGGCCGATGGGGCGTCATTGGTGTGCAGGGTGGTCAATACCAGATGGCCGGTCAGCGCCGCCTGGATCGCCATTTCCGCGGTTTCGAGGTCGCGGATCTCGCCCACCATGATGATGTCCGGGTCCTGGCGCATCAGGGTGCGCACGCCGCTGGCGAAATCAAGCCCGATGTTAGGCTGCACCTGCATCTGGTTGAGCTGGGGCGAGATCATCTCGATCGGGTCTTCGATGGTGCAGACATTCACTTCTGGCACGGCGAGCTGGCGCAGAGTGGAATAGAGTGTCGTCGTTTTGCCCGAACCGGTCGGGCCGGTGACCAGAATGATGCCGTTGGGCTGGGCCGCCATCTGGTTCCAGCGCGCCGTGTCCTCGTCGCTGAACCCCATCTCCTTGAAGCTTTGCACGATCACATCGGGATTGAAGATGCGCATCACCAGTTTTTCGCCGAATGCGGTCGGCATGGTGGACAGGCGCAGCTCGATTTCGTCGCCCTCGGGCGAGCGGGTCTTGATGCGGCCGTCCTGGGGGCGGCGCTTCTCGACGATGTCCATCCGGCCCAGGCCCTTGATGCGGCTGGTTATCGCGCCGATCACCGCGAGCGGAATCTGGTACACGGGGTGCATCACCCCGTCGATGCGGAAGCGCACATCCCCGTATTCGCGCCGCGGCTCGAGGTGGATGTCCGAGGCGCGCTGATCGAAGGCGTATTGCA
>JAJYUW010000206.1 GCA_021792335.1 Pseudomonadota bacterium
GCAGTTTGAGGTCCGAATGCTCTCCGGCCAGAGTTTCCATCTCGGCGAGCCTGGCTTGGACCTTGGCCTCACGCTCGCATTCGACGACCTGTTGGTACTTGCGCCGTGATTCGAGGTCGTACACGACGGGCATCTGCTCGATCTTGTCGGTGGTGAACTCGGCGCTGCGATCCTCGCCCAGCAGTCCGACGGCGTCAGCACGGCATTGGCGGCAATGGCGCATCATGTTCATCTCGCCCTCGCACCGATCCTGCAGCGCTTTGAGTTCCTGAGCGCTCGGACCGCGCTGGCCATTAAGGCCGAAGTAGGTGCCGTGCTCGGGCTCGGATATGAGCGGCATGATGTTGTGCAGGAACGCGCCCCGGGACTTCACCGCGCGATTGACTTCGACCAGGTGTTCGTCGTTGATTCCCGGAATAATCACCGAGTTGACCTTGCACAGGATCTTGTTGGCGGTGAGCGCTTCCAGGCCCTCCATCTGCCGCTCGGTGAGAATCTTCGCCGCATCGCGCCCGCGGTAACGCTTGTGCCTGAAGAAGACCCACGGATAGATACGCTCGCCGACCGCGGGATCGATCATGTTGATGGTGATCGTAACGTGGTCGACATTGAAGTCCTGGATCGTCTTCACGTAATCCGGCAACGCCAGACCGTTGGTGGACAGGCACAGCTTGATGTCGGGAGCCTGTTTGGTGATGAGGTCGAAGGTCTTGAAGGTCTTGTTTGGATTGGCCAGGGGATCGCCGGGGCCGGCTATTCCAAGCACCGTCATCTGGGGAATTTCCGAAGCGACCGCGACCACTTTCCTTGCCGCCTGCTCGGGGGTGAGCCGCTCGCTGACAACGCCGGGCCGGCTCTCATTGGAGCAATCGTACTTGCGATTGCAGTAATTGCACTGAATGTTGCACGCGGGGGCGACCGCGACGTGCATGCGCGCGTAATAGTGATGAGCCTCCTCGCTGTAGCAGGGATGATTTTTGACTTTGTCCCAGATCTCAGGATCCAGATCGCCCCGGCCAGCCGCCGAGCCACAAGTTAATTTGCCGCCAGAACTGCCCGCGTCGCATCCTGCCCGCCTGGCCGACGGACCGCTCACTTCAATTCTGATCCCGGCCAGCGACTTGGACTTTGAAGCGAGGGCCGGTGATGATGTTGCAACGTCCGCCATGTGACTGGCTTCCCTTGATTGACTAATTGACTAACGGTGCTTGAGCGCAAAGTATGTGCCGCGCGTCAGGTCGCGGCATGGGAACTGTTTTAGTGCGTTTTCGGGCGCAACGCCGCTGATTGCTTGTCGCGTTCCCGACAAAGCAGGAGGGCGTTATGACAGACCTGACAATCGAATCGTGTGATTTGTCGCCGTCGCCGTGGCGGCGCTTAGCCGGCAAACAGATAGCAAACTATGAATCGACGGCGCGCCTAGAAGCGCTTGACCTCGATTTTATACTTCTTCAGCGCGTAGCCCATCTGGCGTGGGGTGAGATTGAGCAAACGGGCCGCCTTGGCCTGGACCCAGCCGCATTTTTCCATCGCTCTGACCAACCGTTCCCGCTGCGCCTCGGCCTGCGCGTCACCTCCCTGCCCGGCCGCGACGAAGTTATCACGGTCCCTGGGCAGAGCGGGGACCAGCGCCGTCGGTGAGGTGACAGCCGGGATATCGAGCGGCCTGAGCCGTGGCCTCGCGAGCAGCGCCGACAGACATTGATTCCTCTGGCAGGGTACGTCGTGCTGCGCGATCGTCGAGCCGCGCGCCATCAGCGCGGTGCGCTCCACGCAGTTCTCCAATTCCCGCACGTTGCCCGGCCAGGGACAGGCCATCATCACCTGCATCGCTTCGCGCGACATGATGAGATTGCGGCCGTTGGCCCGATTGAACTTGCTCAGAAAATGCTGCACCAGATCCGAGATATCTTCCGGCCTTTCTCGCAGCGGCGGCACAAAGATCGAGACTACGTTGACGCGATAGTAGAGGTCGGCGCGAAACTGTCCGTTGGAAACAGCTTCCTCCAGATTGCGATTTGTCGCGCAGATGAGCCGGACGTCGACGTGGATGGTCTGGACGCCACCCACCCGTTCAAACTCGCGCTCCTGGAGCACACGCAACAGTTTTGCCTGGAAGGCGGGGGACACGTCGCCAATCTCGTCGAGGAACAGCGTGCCGCCGTCTGCTTGCTCGAAGCGTCCCTTGTGTTCGCGCAGCGCACCGGTGAATGAACCCTTCTCATGTCCAAACAGCTCGGACTCAATGAGGGTTTCGGGCATAGCGGCACAGTTCACCTTGATGAAAGGCCCGTTCTTGCGCGGGCTGAGGTAATGGACCGCATGCGCGATAAGTTCCTTGCCAGTGCCGCTTTCACCGCGCAGCAGAATCGTGGAGTTGCTGGCCGCCGCCTGATGAACGTCGGCAAACACTTCGTTCATCAGCTTGCTATGGCCAACCACTTTTTCCAGCCGATACGTGCCCTGCAGCTCGCGCTGCAATTGGCGCTTCTCGCGCATCAGGAACGCCCGGTCGGATTCGACCGCCTGGTACAGCCTGATCGTCTGCCCGATCAGATTGGCAACCATGCTGAGAAAGCGGATATCGTGCTGATAGCTTACCCGCGACTTCCCATTGCGTTCGACGGTCAGAACGCCGAAGCAACGCCGTTCCGACTTTATCGGTACGACGAAGATACGCACGTCCCCCTGCCGCGGTTTGAGCTGGGGTTGCGTTGTATCGTCGCCGATATCCGGGATGACGGCTGGCACAGCGGCCTTCGCGATCTTGCGTATGTCTTCCTCACCGATTGCGAAGCGACCCTGCCGCCATTCCTCGCTGGTCAAACCGGTGGCGGCGGCGATCCTGATCCCCCCTGATTCGTCCAGCAACGTCACCATGCCCCGATGCAAGCCGAGATGCACATCGAGCACGTTGAGGACCTCGCGCATCACCTTTTCGACATCGAACGAGGAGCTGAGTATCTTGCTGATCTCATAAACTGTAAGCAGTTCAACATCACTGGAACTCAAGGAAGATCGGGTACTCATCACAACTTCTTGCAACAACCGGGGCAAGAAGCTTGCCGAAGCAAAAATGGCCCGATTTACATGGATTTTTCACCACCTGTTTCCGCTGGAACCAGTGGTTTCCTGCCACTTACGCGAGCAATCGCTGTACATAGATTGTGCAGCGCCTCGGGATAAGGCTTCGCCGCGGCAGTTGTCGCCGCGGACTGCGCATCGCGCTTTCCAACCTATCGAGCGTGGCGCACGCGCCGTCCTTGGCGAACGGAAAACAGAAGGCGCAAGCACTGCCGCGACAACCTTCGAGCCTGGCGAGTCTCCATCTGTCAACCGCTTCTGGCCCGTGACGGCAGTGTCATCACCAGGCTATCCACGCTCACCTCACCCGTTCCGTTCGCCTGCTGAAATACCTTGAACACCTTTTCGGTGGCGGCATCCGAGCGCACAAAGTCCTGGTAGGCGCGCTCGAGCAAAACCTTGAA
>JAJYUW010000041.1 GCA_021792335.1 Pseudomonadota bacterium
CATCGGCTTCGGCGGTCTCGACCATGTCATCTCCACCGGCCGCAACGTCAATATCCTGGTGCTCGACACCGAGGTCTATTCCAACACCGGCGGGCAGATGTCCAAGGCCACGCCGCGCGGCGCCATAGCGAAATTCGCCGCCGGCGGCAAGCACACCGGCAAGAAGGATCTGGCGCAGATTGCCATGAGCTACGGCCACGTCTACGTTGCCCATGTCGCCTACGGCGCGAAGGATACGCACACGCTGAAGACCTTCCTCGAAGCGGAGTCCTACGACGGTCCGTCGCTCATCATCTGCTACAGTCCCTGCGGCGAGCACGGCTACGACCTGAGCAAGCAGCACCAGCAGCAGGAACTGGCGGTAGCAAGCGGCCACTGGCCCCTGTTCACCTATGATCCGCGGCGCGAGCAGGAGGGCAAGAACCCGCTCAAGCTGGATTCGCCGAAACCGTCCGTCTCCTACCGCGAGTTCATCCGGAACGAGCCGCGCTTCCGCGGCTTGATGAAGGAACTGGATAGTGATGGCGGCGAGGTGCTGGCGTTCTACGAGAACGAGCTGCGCAAACGCTATGCCTTTTACGAGCAGATGGCGGGCGGCTCCGGCAAGGGCGCCGAAGCGGGGGCCAAGAAGGGGCCGACATCCCCTTTAACAGGCAGTTGAAATTCGCCCGGAATGCCCTTCGATACGCGCTTCGCGCTACTCAGGGCGAACGGCAATGTATTGATTCCGTTCGTGCTGAGTAGGCGGCTTTGCCGCCGTATCGAAGCACAATAAGCGTTTTTCAACAACCTGTTAAAGCCGTGCCGGCTTAGGCACGGCTTTTTTTGCCAGATGTTATTTGTGCCGCAGGTAGCGCGCGTCGTCGAACGTGCCGACCCACTGCGGGGTATACACCACCATCACGGTGATCGCCATGCCGGTGCTGACCGCCTCCGACCAGGCCATCAGGATGAAGTAGGGCAGGTAGTCGTGGAAGAGATAGGCTGACGGATAGGCGCCGGACCAGAGCAGGAGCAGCGTCGCTCCCAGGCCGGTGGCGGCCATGGCCAGCGCGGCGCCGAAGAAGGCATTGAGAAAAATGTAGACGAACAGGTGGTTGGGCAGTTTCCGGTCCGCCAGCCAGTACATGCCGTAGCTCACCGCTACCGGCACAGCGCCCATGACAAGGGCGTTCCAGCCGTATCCCTGCCAGCCGCTCATGCCCGCCAGGGTGACGGCGGTGAGGACGATCATAATGCCGAGGATGGCCAGCTGCGGCCCGAACATCAGCGTCATGACGGTGGCGCCGAGCAGGTGAAAGTTCAGCCCCGGCTTGATGCCGGTCTTGATGCTCCACAGCGCCATGAGAACGACGCACGCGCCCAGCCACAGGTTGAGCTGGCTCGCGTCCTTGAGCCTGCCCCAGGGGGCGGTACGCAGCGCCCAAACCAGCAGCGGCACGAGCAGGGCAGATCCGGTCCAGTACCAGGCGGGGGGCAAGAGCAGGTCGGGAAAATTCATCGCACTATTTTACGTTATACTCCACGCTTATTTGTCAGAGCGGAGTATCGAATCTTGAAACTGGTGTTATTCGACCTGGACAACACGCTGCTTTCCGGTGACAGCGATTTCGAGTGGGCGCAGTTCCTGATCGAGCGCGGCGTGCTCGACCGCGAAGTATACGAGGCGCGCAACCAGGCCTTTTACGATCAATACAAGGCCGGCACGCTGGATATCCACGAATTCCTCGATTTCCAGTTGAAGCCCTTGTCGCGCCATCCGCGCACGCAGCTGGACACCTGGCATGCGCAGTTCATGCAGGAAAAAATCCTGCCCATCATCAACCGCAAGGCGCGCGAGCTGGTAGACATGCAGTTGCGCGAGGCGGATCTGCTTGCCATCATTACCGCCACCAACAGCTTCGTCACTACGCCGATTGCCCGGGAATTCAGGGTTGAGCACCTGATCGCCACCGAGCCGGAACAGAACAGCGGCGAATTCAGCGGCAAGGTGGCGGGCGTTCCCTGCTTCCGCGAAGGGAAAATCACCCGGCTCGATGCCTGGCTGAAACAGCGCGGGGCAAGCTGGGAGGGGGTGAAGGAAAGCTGGTTCTACAGCGACTCCCTCAACGACCTGCCGCTGCTGGAACGCGTCAGCAACCCGGTGGCTGTGGATCCAGACCCCACCCTGCAGGCGCACGCCGAAAAGCGCGGCTGGCCGATCATCAGCCTGCGGTGAGCGGGGTGAACATCGAGCGGCTGGATCATCCCGTGCGCGACATCGGCGCAGGCCGCAAGGCGCTCGCCTTCGGAATTCGAAAAATCAAGCTGCACCGCTACTTGTATATCGTCATGCCCACCCGATGTGCGAATACCCTGAAGGGCACAAGTGAATTCGCACCTACATTCGTCACGCCTATCCAGTGTGCGAATGAATTCGCACCTACATGTAGGGCCGAATTCATTCGGCCAGCCAAGCTGGAATTGGTCGAATGAATTTGACCCTACATTTACCCGCGACATGGCTTGTTCTCGCGGCCGCCGCTTCTATTGCTTCCGTAGTGACCGGACTCGCCTTCGGCAGCGTCGACCTGCCGCTGGGCGATGTGCTGCGCGCGCTAATCGGGAAGGATGCCACGCTGGTGACGGATATCGTGTGGCAGTTGCGCCTGCCGCGGGTATTGAGCGCATTCGCCTGCGGCGGCCTGCTGGCCCTGGCCGGTGCGCTGCTCCAGGCGCTGCTGCGCAATCCCCTGGCCGACCCTTATATCCTGGGCATTTCCGGCGGGGCGGCGGTGGCGGCGCTGAGCGCGATGATTTTCGGCCTGGCCGCCGCCGCGGTGAGCTTTTCCGCCCTCGGCGGCGCGCTCGCCGCAGTGGGCCTGGTGTTCGCCCTGGGCTTCAGCCGCGGCGGCAACATGGTGCGTCTGCTGCTCACCGGCGTCGTGCTGTCGGCAGGCTTTGGCGCCCTGATCAGCCTGCTGCTGACCCTGGCGCCGGAGACGCAGGTGCGCGGCATGCTGTTCTGGCTGATGGGCGACCTTTCCCAGGCGCAGGCGCCGGGCCCGGTTTGGGGTATCTTGCTGGCAGCGCTGGGATTCGGCTGGTGGCAGGCCAAAAGCCTGGACATCCTGGGGCTGGGCGAGCTCAAGGCCCGCTCTTTGGGCATTGCGGTGCGGCCGCTGCAAATCGGGATTTTTTTCGCTGCCTCCGCCGCCACCGCTGCGGTGGTGGTCGAGGCCGGTACGATCGGCTTCGTCGGCCTGATCGTGCCGCACTTTGTCCGCCTGCTGGGTTTTAGCGGCCACCGCTGGCTGCTGCCGCTCGCCGCGCTGGCCGGCGGCAGCTTCCTGACCCTGGCCGACACCCTGGCGCGCACCGTCGTCGCGCCGCAGCAGTTGCCGGTGGGGGTGCTCACCGCCCTGCTGGGCGTGCCGCTGCTGTTGTTCCTTTTGAGCCGGAAACCCTGATGCTGCGCGCGCAGAAGCTGAACCTGTCGGTTCCCGGAAAAACGCTGTGCCGCGATCTGGATATCGTGATCAAGCCCGGTGAATGCTGGGCGATTCTGGGGCGCAACGGCAGTGGCAAGACCACCCTGCTGCACGCCCTGAGCGGGCTGCGCGTGCCCGAGAGCGGCGGGGTTTCCTGGGCCGGCAAGCCGCTGGCGGATTATCCCCGCCGCGATCTGGCGCGGCAGATCGGCGTGCTGCCCCAGGACGAGGGCCACGAATTCTGGGGAACGGTGCTGGAATACGTACTGCTGGGGCGCTATCCTCACTCCCGCGGCTTCGGTGTTTCGGGCGAAGACGAGGAAGCGGCGGCTTCGGCGCTGCGGCAGGTGGGCATGGCCGATATGGCCGGGCGCACGCTGATCACCCTTTCCGGCGGCGAGCGGCAGCGGGTGCGGATTGCCATGCTGCTGGCCCAGTCGCCGCAGCTTTACTGTCTTGACGAGCCCCTGCAGCACCTTGATCTGGGCCACCAGGCGGAGGCTCTGCGCCTGTTCCGCCGTCTCGCTGCGGAGGAGGGGAGAGCGGTGCTGATGGTGCTGCATGAAACCCTGTGGGCCGGGCGTTTTTGCGATCACGCCCTGTTGCTGTATGATAATGGCGAAATTGCCAGCGGTAGCGCCTCCGAGCTGCTGAACGGCGAGAATCTGGAGCGCCTTTATCAATGTGGTTTGCGCGAGCTTCCGACCGAGGATGGCCGCTGCTGGGTGCCGGCGTGATTGTTAACATTTTATTTTTCCCTGCCTTGTTCTGAATTCCTCAAATGATCCGCAAGTTTATCCGCCGTGTTTTCCAGAAAAAGTCGCCCAGAAGCGGCGCACCGCGTATTTTCCCGCTCAAATCGCATGGCATTCGCGCCGATCACCTCAGTCCGTGCGCCCTCAAGACCGCAAAGACGCTGCAGCAGGCGGGCTTCAAGGCTTTTGTCGTCGGCGGCGCGGTGCGCGACCTGCTGCTCGGGCGGGAGCCCAAGGATTTCGATGTGGCTACCGACGCGGATCCGGATCAGGTGCGCGATCTGTTCCGGCGCTCCCGCATCATCGGGCGGCGCTTTCGCATCGTCCACGTGATGTGCGGCCCTGAAACCATCGAGGTTTCCACCTTCCGCACTGTCGCCGTCGCCACCAACAACGATCACGAAGACCGTCAGACCGACCAGGAAAGCGGCCGCATCCTGCGCGACAACGTGTTCGGTTCCCAGGAAGAAGATTCCATGCGCCGCGACTTCACCGTCAACGCGCTGTACTACGACCCCGTCAGCCAGGAAGTCTGGGATTACCACCATGGCGTGGCCGACCTCAAGGCCGGGGTGCTGCGCATCATCGGCGACCCGGCCCAGCGTTACCGCGAGGACCCGGTGCGCATGCTGCGCGCCGTGCGTTTCGCCGCCAAGCTCGGGCTCAAGCTGGATCCGGCGGCGAAGAAGCCGATCAGGGAGCTTGCCGGGCTGCTGGCGGATGTGCCGTCGGCACGCCTGTTCGACGAAATGCTCAAGCTGCTGTTCTCCGGCCACGCGGTGGAGAGCATACGGCTGCTGCGCAAGAAAGGCCTGCACCACGGCCTGCTGCCGATGCTCGACGTGATCCTGGAGCAGCCGCTGGGCGAGCGTTTCGTGATGCTGGCCCTGGCCAAGACCGACCAGCGCATCGAGGAGGAGAAGCCGGTTTCACCCGCCTTCCTGTTCGCGGCCCTGCTCTGGCACGAAGCGCTGGCGGCCTGGCAGCAGATACAGGCCGGCGGCGAGCGTCCGGCTCCGGCGCTGCACCAGGCGATGGACCAGGTGCTGACTGCGCAGGGGAAAAAACTCGCGATTCCGCACCGTTATGATGCGGTGATGAAGGAAATCTGGGCTATGCAGCCGCGCTTGCTGCAGCGCGCCGGTCAGCGGCCATTCCGTCTGCTCGAGCATCCGCGTTTCCGCGCCGCCTACGATTTCCTCGTGATGCGCTGCGAAAGCGGCGAGGTGGATGCCGAAGTCGGGCGCTGGTGGGCGGATTTCCAGGATGCCGGCGATGAAGAGCGCGGCCGGATGCTGATCAAGGACGAGGGTGCCCCGAAGAAACGCCGCCGTCGCAAGCCCAAGGCCGCCAGACCAGCTGGAGAAGATCAACCTGTAGCGACGGATTACCAAAAGTAGGCGCCTCTAGGCGGCACGGATTACACGGATGAATTCATGGAGGTTTTAATCCGTGGCTGATTATTCAATATAACATGCACTCACAAAACCCCGTCAAGCGTGCCTACATTGGCCTCGGCAGCAATCTTGCCGGTCCGCGCGACCAGATCATCAAGGCTTTTGCCGAGCTCGGCAAGTTACCGCAAACCCGCCTGCTGTCGCGCTCTTCCCTGTACCGCAGCGCGCCGGTGGGCTATGCCGGGCAACCCGATTTCATCAATGCCGTGGCGGAGATCGCAACCGCTCTCGGCGCGCATGAATTGCTGGCGTCGCTGCTCGACATGGAGCACCGCCACGGGCGGGTGCGCGAATTCCGCAATGCGCCGCGCGTGCTCGATCTGGATATACTGCTTTACGACGACCTGAGCTGCCACGAGAACGGGCTGACCTTGCCGCATCCGCGCATGCATGAGCGCGCCTTCGTGCTCCAGCCTTTGCATGAAATCGCGCCAGGCCGCATCATAGGCGGGCATGGACCGGTGGGCGAGTGTCTGGAAAAATGCGCCGGCCAGTGGGTGGAACGGGTGGAGGAATAAGCCGGGATGCTGTTCGGAAAATATCGTTATGTGGTGATCGCCGGGCCGATCGGGGTTGGCAAGACCAGCCTGGCGCGGCGCCTTTCAGAACGTTTCCAGTCTGCTCTGATGCTCGAGAATGCGGACGCCAACCCTTTCCTGCCGCGCTTCTACCAGGATGCGGCGCGCTATGCTCTGCCTACCCAGCTGTCTTTCCTGCTTCAGCGCGCATCCCAGGTTCAGGCGCTGAAGCGGATGGGGTCGTCCGGCCGTGCCGCCGTGGCCGATTTCATGCTGGACAAGGACCAGTTGTTTGCAAAACTCAATCTGAGCGAGGAGGAATACCGCCTTTACCAGCAGATTTACGACAACCTGCAGCCGCAGACGCCCAGGCCCGATCTGGTGATTTATCTCCAGGTGCCGCCGGAGGTGCTGGCAGAGCGCGTGCGGCGCCGCGGAATGGAGTACGAAAGCACGGTCACGTTGGAGTATCTGACCCGGGTGGCGGACAGCTACAGCGAGCATTTCTACCATTACGAAGCTTCGCCGCTTTTGATCGTCAACAGCGAGAACCTCAATTTCGTCGACCACCCGCAGGATTTCGAGCTGTTGATCGAGCGTGTCGGCCAAATGCGCGGCGGGCGCGAGTTTTTCAACAGGGCGGAGTAGCCGATGAGAGCGACCTTGAGCAATTTGCAGAAGATGGCGCGGGAGGGCGAAAAAATCGCCGTGCTCACCTGCTACGACGCGAGCTTTGCCACCGTACTGGAAAACGCGGGTGTCGACGTGCTGCTGGTGGGCGACTCCCTCGGCATGGTGGTGCAAGGCGAGGAGACCACCCTGCCGGTGAGCCTGGACGAGATGGTCTACCATACCCGCTGCGTCGCGCGCGGCGCGAAAAAGGCTTTCATTGTGGCCGACATGCCGTTCGGCAGCTACCAGCAAAGCCCGGCGCGGGCCTACGCCAGCGCCGCCAGGCTGATGGCGGCGGGGGCGCAGATGGTCAAGCTCGAAGGCGGTGCAGTGATGGCGAAGACGGTGGCCTTCCTGGTGGAACGCGGCATCCCGGTATGCGGCCATGCCGGCCTGACGCCCCAGTCCGTGCACCAGCTCGGCGGCTACAAGGTGCAGGGCAAAGGTGATGCGGCTGCGCAGAAGCTGATCGAGGATGCCCTGGCGCTGCAACAGGCTGGCGCCGCCCTGCTTGTGCTGGAGGCGATTCCGGCGGCGCTGGCGCAACAGGTCACGCGGCAACTGACGATTCCCACCATCGGCATCGGCGCGGGTCTGGATTGTTCCGGCCAGGTGCTGGTCCTGTACGACTTGCTCGGCATTTATCCCGGTAAAACGCCCAAATTCGCGAGGAATTTCCTGGCGGGCGCGGGGAGCATACAGGTTGCCGTCGAGCAATACGTCAAGGCGGTGAAAAATATGGAGTTTCCGGCGCAAGTGCATTGTTTTTGATTCTTCACCGCGGAGGACGCGGAGGAAAACCTCAAAGCCAACCACTCTAATAGCCGTCGCAGCTTGTTTGATATGGGCTGGATTTAAGAAACAGGCACTATCTTGAAGGTTTTGATTTCCTCTGCGTCCTCCGCGTCCTCTGCGGTTAACGCTTTTTTGTGTTCACTCATGCAGATTATCTCAACCACCCAGGAATTGCGCAGCCGGCTTAAGTCCGAGCCGTCCGTCGCTTTCGTCCCCACCATGGGCAACCTGCACGAGGGCCATCTCGCCCTTGTCCGGCAGGCACGCGAACACGGCCGCTGCGTGGTGGCGAGCATCTTCGTCAATCCCCTGCAGTTCGGGCCGAGTGAGGATTTTTCCAGTTATCCGCGAACCTTCGAGCAGGACTGCGAAAAGCTGGCCGGCCTGGCCGACGTGGTGTTCGCCCCGACGGTGGCGGACATGTATCCAGAACCCCAGCAGGTTTACGTCGAGCCGCCGCCGGTCGCCAGCGAGTTGTGCGGTGCGTTCCGCCCCGGCCATTTCCGCGGCGTGGCAACGGTGGTGCTGAAGCTGTTCAACATCGTCCGGCCGCAGGCGGCGGTGTTCGGCAAGAAGGATTACCAACAGCTGCACGTGATCCGCGCCATGGTGCGGCAGCTTAATCTTCCCGTCGGGATCGTGGCAGGGGAGACCCTGCGTGCAGCAGACGGCCTCGCCCTCAGTTCCCGCAATGCTTATCTCGGCGCTGAAGAGCGCGCCGAGGCGGTGCGCCTCTACCGGAACCTGTCGCGTATCCGGGAGTCTATAATTAGAGGCGGCCGGGATTTTTCTGCGTTGGAGCAGTGCGCTATTGACGACCTGGTCGCTCACGGCTGGCGTGTGGACTACGTGTCGGTGCGGGCTGCGGTATCCCTGGCGCCTGCGGTTGCCGAAGACCGGGATCTGGTTGTGCTTGCGGCAGCCTGGTTGGGCAAGACCCGGCTGATCGACAACCTCGAAATTTGTCTCAGTGCGGACAACGGCTTATAATACACCTCCTTTTTCTCCAACTTTCGGAGTGGGCCTTCATGCAAAGATTGATGCTCAAATCCAAGCTTCACCGTGTCACCGTGACCCATTCCGAGCTGCATTACGAAGGCTCGTGCGCGATCGACGAGACGCTGATGGAAGCGGCGGACATTCGCGAATACCAGCAGATCGACATTTACAACGTGACCAATGGCGAGCGTTTCACGACCTATGCCATCAAGGCGCAACGCGATTCTGGCGTGATTTCCGTGAATGGTGCAGCGGCTCACAAGGCCAATCCGGGCGATATCATCATCATCGCCACTTATGCCATGTTCAACGAACTGGAATTGCAGAAATTCCAGCCCGATCTGGTTTATGTGAACGAGCGCAACCAGATTGTGGGACGGAGGCACGAAATCCCGGTACAGGCGGCCTGAACCTGCTGTATTCCTGAAAACAAAGGGCGGCCGAGGCTGCCCTTTGTTTATTTGGTGCCGGGAGTCGGATATGCTCGACAGGCCAAGTTGGTTAAAAACTTTTTGGCCCGCATGTTTCATAAATTGACGCGCAAGGAGCAAGCCGATGTCCCCGTTTTCCCTTGGCGGCCTCGAAACGTTGCAGGCTTTTATCACCAGCCTCGCCATTGGCCTGCTGATCGGCCTGGAACGGGAACGCAGCCCGGCAGCCAAAGCCGGTCTGCGCACCTTTACCCTGGTCGCGCTGTTCGGTACGCTGTGCGCGATGCTTGCCGCCACCACCGGTTTCGGGTGGCTGCTGGCAGCCGGTCTCATCGCGGTAGCGATGTTGATCGTTGCGGCCTATTTTGGCGCGCCCGCCGCCGAGGGCGATCCCGGTACAACGACTGAAATCGCCCTGCTGCTATGCTACGGTCTGGGTGCACTGGTCTGGTATGGCTATGCGGCGCTGGCGATCATGCTTGCCATTGCCACGACCATGCTGCTCTATTTCAAACCAGAGCTGCGCGGTCTCAGCCAGCGCCTGGAGCGGCGGGATTTGCTCTCCATTTTGCAGTTCGGCGTGCTCAGCTTCGTTATCCTGCCTATCCTGCCGAATCAGAGCTATGGCCCTTACAGCGCCCTCAACCCACACCACATCTGGCTGATGGTGGTGTTGCTGTCCGGCATCAGCCTTTCCGGCTATATCGCGTTGCGCCTGGTCGGACAGCGCTACGGCGCGCCCTTGCTCGGCATTATGGGCGGCCTGGTGTCCAGCACCGCCACCACGCTGATTTACGCGCGCCACGGCAAAACGGACGATAGTCTGGCCAGGCTGGCGGTGCCAGTGATCCTTCTGGCCAACCTGGTTGTCATCGTGCGTCTCGGCGTAATCGGCGTAGCGGTTGCGCCGGCCATCCTGCCCGACCTGCTGCCGGTTCTGGGCGGTGGGCTGGCGCTGGGCCTGCTTGCCACCGCATACAGCTGGCGCAAGCTGCACGTGGAGGAGAATCCGCCCATGCCGACCGTGAAAAATCCGGCGGAAATCCTTAGTTCCCTGATGCTAGGGCTAGCCTACGCAATCGTGCTGTTTTTCGCTGCCTGGCTCTCCGACTATGCCGGCAGCAGGGGGCTTTACGCAGTGGCGGTGGTATCCGGCCTGACCGACGTGGACCCCATCACGCTCTCCAGCCTGAGGCTGTATAACCTCGCCCGTCTTCAACCGGAGCAGGTGGTTACTGCCATTACCTTGGCGCTGGTTGCCAACCTGGCTTTCAAGTTTTGCCTGGTAGCGTTCATCGGCGGCCCGGCCTTGGCACGCCGCTGTTTCCCCGGAATGCTGGCCATCGCACTGGGCGCGCTTGCTGCATTGATGTTGTAATCGGGATTTCCTGCAAGGCTCTGCTTGCGAGTATGTTTTTGATGCGGAAGGGCCAAGAAGCCGTGCGGCGTAAAGCCTATGCCGGGAAAGTGAGGAATTATTTTGCCGGTGTGCCAACCATTGCCCGGAGGCGTTCTTTTGTCTTGGTATAACGGTCTAGCCGCCAATTTTTCATGATGTCCAAGGCAAGCTCAAAATCTTCATAGCCAAGCTCATAAATTTCTGCCAGCTTAAAATCCTCTTTCAAGCAGAGCGCCTTGACAAGGCGCTCTAGGATTTGGCTTTCTGGATCCCGCGGCGCATCAATCAAGCGCTGCTCAAGACTTTTCAATGTGTTCATACAAGGGCTTCCCAGGTCGAAAACTGATTGGTTTATTGCTAAAAAAAGCGATTAACCACGAATTTACACGAATAAAATACGATCGTGGTTGTTAGTACGGTTTTAAGGATTATAAAAGGCTATCATTCGCCTTGCTGACTGACAGCCGATATCCTACGCTCCTCACCGTTTGTATCAAGTAATCGTGGCCGCCAGTTGCAAGAGCCAGGCGCAAGCGGCGAATATGCACATCCACGGTGCGATCCTCGACGAAAACATGACTTCCCCATACCTGGTCAAGCAATTGGGCGCGTGAATAAACCCGCTCCGGATGGGTCATGAAGAAAAGCAGCAAACGGAATTCAGTCGGGCCCAGCTCAACGGGCTGTCCTGCTGTTGTGACACGGTGGGAAACCGGATCAAGGCACAAACCTGCTATCTCCACCCGATAATCTGTCGTTTCCGGCGTATTCCTGCGCATGACCGCCTTGATGCGGGCAACAAGCTCGCGCGGGCTGAATGGTTTTGCAATGTAATCATCCGCACCGGCTTCGAGGCCGGTGATTTTGTCATTCTCATCGGCTCGTGCGGTGAGCATGATGATAGGCACACTGCGGGTATAGTGGTTGGTTTTAAGGCGGCGGGCGAATTCGACGCCGCTCATTCCGGGCAGCAACCAGTCGAGCAGAATCAGGTCGGGCAGGGCGTTGTTCACCATATCCAGAGCCTCTTCAGCACTCAGGGCTGAGAGAGGGTGGTGCCCGGCCAGTCGCAGATTGCAGGTCACCAGTTCCTGAATTGCCGGTTCATCTTCCACTACCAGTATCGTCGCGGGCATCACTTTTTTCCGGGAATTCAGGGTTAACCCGGATGTTTCAACACTTGGGTTAGATTCTTATCAGGTTGGCGCTGGCCGGGCTTGTCCGCGAGTTCTCCGCAATCAAGTAATCTATGCCTTTGACTGCCAAATCCATCATGCCTGGAAAATTGGATATCCTGGAGGCAGGGGTGCGGATCCATTCCTTTATCCTGGCAAGATCCTCCACGCTGACTACACTGCGGCAGTTTTCCTGCTTCCATTGCGAGCACACGTCCAGTGCTATGCCGTAAGTCAATGCCTTATCTGAATTGTGGATTGCCATGTTAGCTCCCGAAAATAATGAAGTGTCATATACCGTAGCAGCAGTTTGCCTAACTGTTGTGACAGGACGATGACAATCGAAATTTTCAGGTTTTTCAGATTGTTGTGACTAGGTGTCGGGATGTGCTTGGTGTAACGCCATTGTCACAATCCGTGCTTATGATGTTGCACATTTCATGCGAGGAGATTCCGTGCCGAAACGCGCCCTGGTTTCGATTGCCCACGATGGCCTGAGTGTTGCGCCGGCCATCGTATGCCTACGGACTGCCCTGTGGGGCGGTTGCATTTCCTGTCGCCCGCCCCTTGGCGGCAATGCCTGACCGATGGCGGCAGTCAGGGCGATTTTCCTCTCGGACGTGCATCTTGGCACCCGCGCTTGCCAGGCAGACCGCCTGCTCGATTTCCTGAAGGAACACCCCTCCGAGTACCTGTTCCTGCTCGGTGACATCGTCGATTTCTGGGCAATGAAACGGGCTGGAATCCATTGGCCGCCGGCCCAGAATACCATCGTGCAAAAGTTCCTGCGCCGGGCGCGGCAGGGCTCGAAGGTGTTTTTCATTCCGGGCAATCACGATGAAGCGCTGCGCGAATATGTCGGCACCACGTTTGGCGACATCCGCGTCGAACATGAATTCGTCCACACCACGCTCAACGGTCAGCGCTACCTGCTGCTACACGGCGACGAGTTCGATCAGGTGACGCGCCATCACCGCTGGGTCGCAATCCTCGGCGACATCGCCTACGACCACCTGGTCCGGCTCAATAACTGGCTGTCGTGGATGCGCCGGGCGTTCCGCCGCCCGGGGTACTGGTCTCTTGCCGGTTATGCCAAACGGAAGGTGAAGACCGCGGTCAGCTTCATATTCAATTTCGAGGGTTCGGTCATCCATCACATCCGCGAGCGCGGGTTCGACGGTGTCATTTGCGGCCACATCCACTGGCCGGCGATCAAGGAAGTCGAGGGCCTGTTCTATCTCAACTGCGGAGACTGGGTCGACAGCTGCACCGCTATCGTTGAACATCTGGATGGAACAATGGAACTGCTGGACTGGCACCACGGCCTGTTGGACACGCCCCAGGGTCCGCCCAGGGCCGACGAGTCGTCGGTTTAGCCGGTGGGCCCGGCCAGGTTTGTGGCTGCGGGCTGATTTTGATTAACCATAAAAACGGCTATTATCCACGGATGAACACGGATTAACATAGATAAAACAATGCGTTGCTGAAAGCTTGCCGTTCACCAGAAAGGTGTGCCCGATGAGCATGGCAACTCATTGATAATCTGTGTACATCCGTGTTAATCCGTGGCTGAACTACTTTTTATAGGATTATTCCTCGCTCAAACAGGAATTCATCCTGCGGCCCGTATTTGCCGTGGGCACTTCGGCGTGGCGTTCGATCACCCCATGATAAAAGTGCGTGAGCTTCTCCGCCAGCATGCCTGCCGACCACGTGCCTGCATAAGCCTTGCCCAGCGCGCCTAATCGTCTGGCGGCGTCCTTTTCAACCAGCAGTTGCAGCACCTTGGCCGAGAAATCCCCGATATCGTCCTCGGCGATGAGCACACCCTCGCCCTGCCTGAGCACGTCTTTTGCTCCCATTTTGGCAAGCGCCACCACCGGCACTCCCTGGGCCATCGCTTCGAGCAGCACCAATCCTTGCGTTTCGGTATGCGAGGCGAACACGAACACGTCCGCCGCCCGGTAGCAGTCCGGCAGTTCGCGGCGCCGGTCGAGGTAACCCACGAACGACACGTTGTCCGAAATGCCCAAATTCCCAGCCTCCCGCCGCAGCCTGGAAAGAGCCGGTCCCTCGCCGGCCACCACCAGCAGCACGTCCGGCATGGATTGCCTGATGCGGGCGGCAACCTTGAGCAGGAAGGCTATGTTCTTCTCGAAGGCCACCCGTCCGATATATGCCATCACCGGGCGTTGCGCCGGAATGCCGTGTTTAAGGCGGAAAGCAGGGCCATTTCCGGGCTCGAAGCTTTCCGGTTCAAGGCCGGTCGGAATGACTTCCGCGTGGCTTTCTATGCCATATCGGCGCAATACATCGAGCATGCTTGCGGATGGCACCACCAATCCGTCCAGATTGTTGCACTGGTGGCTGGACAGGCGCCGCGCAAGAAAGCGCATGAACCGCCGGGGGAGGAATGGCACGTAATGGTAAAGATACTCCTCGAAGAAGGTGTGGTAGGTCTCCACTTTCGGCACGCCCAGCTCCTTCGCCAGGCGCACGCCCAGGTAGTGGGCAAGGAATGGCGTCTGGATGTGCACGATGTCGAAGTCGGCCTGATGCAGCCAGTCGCGCATCGCCAGCACGGCGCCCATCTTCATCATCCGGTCTTCCGGGTCGAGGATCACGGCGCGCGCGGGGATGCGGTGGATGAGGTGTTCGTCTTCCGTCAGCAAACCGTAGTCCGGCGCGATCAGGTGCACCTCATGGCCCAGCGCTTCCAGCTCGCGGCGGAAGGTGGCGATCGAGGTGGAAACGCCGTTGATGCGCGGAAAATAAACGTCCGAAATCATCAGGATCTTCAATGCGCGTTCCTCCCCCAAGTCCGGAAGGGGCCAAAGTAGCCCACCATGCCACGCTGATCCACCTTGGCGCGCAGATTGAGGCGCACCTCCTCGGGGTATTTCTCCAGGTCCTTCTCCGCACCGGGATGCTGCACGTTAGACATGAGATAGGTGTAGCCATTCAGTCTTTCCGCTACCTGCAGGCCGGTCCACTCCGCCCCGATGGGCGCCGAGGCCAGGCGCGCCAGGTTTCCGTCCGCAGGCCGGTACGCCCAGAGGAAGTTGTTCAGGTGATGGCCGCTGTCCTCGCCGATGAACAAGGTGTCGAGCGCGTCAGAATATTTGAGGTTGTCGGGATTCGCCACGCGGTCGGTGTCGCAGGTGTCGTAACGGCCGTAGCCGGTCTGGCCGGCAGGTTTTTTGGCGCCCGTAACCAGCGCACGTGTCGATGCCGCCACCCACGCGCTGCGGATAGGTCGGCCCTCGGTGTCCTTCTGGCCGGCGGCAAGATTCGACTCGTACACGGCGCCGCATGCCAGGTCCTTCGGGTCGCCGCCGAGGCGGATGTCGTCACGCGGGCGCTCGCCGTTCCTGCCGTCCAGCATGCCGCCCTCGATATAGGACATGGCGGTATAAAGCTTGCGATGGCGGGCGCTGTGGGTTTGCCCCTCCATCTTGGTGAACTCGGTGGTTGCACCGAGCCAGGCAGCGTAGCGCCGTGTTTCCAGAAATGCCGCGGCTTTCTCCATGCCGGGCTTGAGCTTCAGGTATGCCAGTTTGGTCTCTCCGGCCGTCCCTGCGTACGCATATACAGGGCGATAGCCTTCCGCTGCTTGATCGGAAATGTCGAAGATGTCCGAGAAGCGGACGCCCCGGCGCACCAGGCTGGCGATTTCGCCGTCGCTTGCATGCCCCAGCCGCATCCATTCCAGTTTCGCTGCTCCGCTCCCGGCTGCTTCGGTCTGGTGCCACCGCGCTGCGTAAATGGTACCGGCGGAAAGATCGTCCTTGCGGTCGGCAACGAACATGAACAGGCCCACGTCGCGGCCATCATCGCCGTAATAGGCGGTGCGCCGGTCAGGCATGATGTCGGCCAGTTCGAAGGCGATGCGCCCCATGGCGTAGTGCTTGGCGACACGTGTTTTGCCCTTCGCATCCACCTTGACCTCGACGGGGTGGCCATAATCGTAGGGATTGGCGCCGCCCTCCGCGGCAGTCTTGCCCGGGGTTTCAAGATAAAGATTCATCGGCTCCAGCGGCTTGCTTTCGAAATGGCGGGCATCCGGCTCGTACTCCTCGCCACCCAGGTGCGAATTCCAGGGTGTCAGCGTGCCGGCGCACGGAATCCACAAGCCGTTCACTGCGCCCATGTCGACGCTGGTCAGATCAACCGGCGCCAGTTCACCGGATTTTCTGTCCTGATCCAGAGCCGTGAGATTCATCGCCATCGGCAGCTTGGCATAGAGATCGACAGGGGGCTTGGCGGGATCGATGTTGGGCGCCTCGGTGTGGTATTCGAAATGGGTCACCAGAAACAGGCGGTTCGCCTCTTTATTGCGTGACTTTGCGCCATGCACCGCCAGCAGCGAATTGGCATCCGGCGACCAGGAATAAAATGGGCCCTGCGCAATGTTGCCCTTCTTGTCCGGGGCTGAAAGCATTACAGGAGCCCCATCCCGGTCATTCACCCGTCCGGCTTGCCTGTCCCCGATAGCGTCACCCGAGCGGAACAGCGCCCGGTATTGCAGGGGCAGTTTCTCCTGCACCTTGCCGGCATGCGTGACGACGATGGATGCGCTGCTGAATGGGACGATCATTTCTTCCTCCGTCGCCGGTGCCGCAGAGGATATGAATTCGACACGTGACGCGCCCGTATCGGAGATTGCCGGCAGGCCTGGAAAAGTGCACAAGGCAGCCAGCGCTGCACGCGCAAAACGATGTTTCATCATGCTTGATATCCTCCCATGGGCTCGTCGAAAAAGGGATTCTAGTATTGAAAATCGTAAATAATGAAACATTTTGTTTGGAGCTTACCCGCAGTCATGTAGGTTGGGTTAGCGGCTTTATCGCGTAACCCAACAAACCCAATTTTCACCAAAAGTAGGCGCCTCCAGGCGACACCGGCGGATGGGCAGCACACACCAACACCGGCGTTTAGGAGAATGATTGGGTTTTGTTGGGTTACGGCGCAAAAAGCCGCGCCTAACCCAACCTACATATCTGCGACGTATGTTTCATAATTAATGGGTTCAGATACTAGCGACGCTAAATGACAGGAAGATGACGCGGGTTTTTAGCCTGGATGATGTTTTCCGCTGGTGAAATGAATCGCCCCGGTTTCAATTGACAGTCTCCAGCCGGTTGAAATACTGTTTTTCGAACTCTACCGGAGAAAGTCCATTGGTGTAACCATGCCGGCGCTTCGGGTTGTAAAAAAGCTCGATGTAATAAGAGTGACAATAGGAGGACAATAGGAGGACAATAGGGGACAAACCACGGTTTTATACTGGAAAAACGTTTCCAAGATCAATGGATCAATGGGGTCAGACTCCAATGGCACTAACTTAAGCATGCCGCAATGTGCTGCTGTTGTTGTTTCAGGAGCCGTGTCTGCAAGAGGGAACGCGGCTCCGTGAGCAGTGGCGTGGGTTTGGGCCGTCGCTTCACTGCACGGGGT
>JAJYUW010000207.1 GCA_021792335.1 Pseudomonadota bacterium
GCCCAACGTGCGCTTCGTCGCCCATCTCGACCTGCCCAAGAGCATGGAAGGCTACTACCAGGAAACCGGCCGCGCCGGACGCGACGGCCTGCCCGCCGACGCCTGGATGACCTACGGCCTGGGCGATGTGGTCTCGATGCGCCAGATGCTCGCTTCTGGCGACGCCCCCGAGGAGCGCAAGCGGCTCGAGCTGCGCAAGCTCGACGCCCTGCTCGGCTTCTGCGAATCCACCGCCTGCCGCCACCAGGCCATCCTGCGCTACTTCGGCGAGGAACACCCCGGCGACTGCGGCCAGTGCGACAACTGCCTCGAACCGGTCGATACCTGGGACGCCACCCAGGCCGCGCAGATGGCGCTCTCCTGCGTCTACCGCAGCGGCCAGCGCTTCGGCGTCGGCCACCTGATCGACGTGCTGCTGGGCAAAGCCACGCCCCAAGTCGAGAAATTCCGGCACCAGCAACTGACCACCTTCGGCATCGGCCAGTCACTCGCCCAGTCCCAGTGGAGCAGCGTCTACCGCCAGCTCGTCGCCGCCGGTTTGCTGAATGTGGACATGGAAGCCTACGGCGGCCTGCGCCTGACCGAAGACGCCCGCCCGGTGCTGCGCGGAGAAAAGGAAGTGTGGCTGCGGCGCGACGCCGAACCGGCCAAACGCAAAAGCAGCAAGGCCGAACGCGGCGCCCGCGCGCGCGAAGCCTACGCCGGCGCCAACGACGACCCGCTGTGGCAAGCTCTCAAGGCCCGGCGCCTCGAACTCGCCCGCGAACAGGGCGTGCCGCCCTATGTCATCTTCCACGACAGCACCCTGCTGGAAATCCTCCACCGCCGCCCAGCCGACCTCGCCGAACTGGGCGAAATCAGCGGCGTCGGCCAGGCCAAGCTGGCGCGCTACGGGGAGGCATTTTTGCGGGTGCTGGAAGATGCGGCGGGATGAGATTCCCGATCGAACGCCCGGACAATTGAAACGCTTCGCCCGTTTGCCTGTCGTAACGTAGACTAAAATGAAACTGCAGCGTTGTTTTTAACATGCCCACGCGCAGGGCTTAGGAACTCCTCCAATCATCGAGATTTCGTCATTCCCGCTTTCTCTGGAATGACGATTTTTAGAGGTGCTCAAGTCATGCAATTCCAGCCAGATACCCTTGGCTGCGCAACCCCAGGAGACACTCATGCTTCCATTGTCCCGAATGACCGCTACGCTTTCCGTCCTGTTGCTCATGGCCATGTGCAGTTTTGCCGCCCTCGCCCAAGAGGACGACCAGAAGGCGGCCAGCCCCCTGCGTCTGAGTTACGTCGCAGGCGAGGTTTCTTTTTCGCGCTACGGCGCGGAAGACTGGGTGGAAGCGCGGCTGAATACCCCGCTTGCCGCCGGCGATGCGCTTTACGTCGGCAGGGACAGCGACCTTGAACTCCAGATGGGAAGCCGGGCCTTCGTCCGGGCTGACGACGATACGCAGCTCACCCTCGTCAACCAGACGGCCGATTTCGTCCAGTTCAAAGTCACTTCCGGCCGCGTGTCCTTTGACCTGCGCACGCTTCCCGCGGGCTATTCCGTGGAGGTGGACACCCCTAATACGGTGTTCACCATCGATCGCACCGGCTATTACCGGGTGGACGTGGATGGGGATGTGCACTTCATCACCCGTCGCGGTGGCCGGGCCATCATGGTCCCGGCCGGCGGACAGGCCATGAGCATTCATCCCTCCGAGGAAATCGTGGTAAAGGGCAGCACCGTGGCCCGGGCAGAAACCTACGTGGCGCCGGAGCTCGACCGGTGGGATCGGTGGAACTACGACCGCACAGACGGTCTGGTCGATGCGGTCAGCGAGCGCTACCTTCCCTCCGGCATCGCCGGCGCCTACGACCTGGACCACTATGGCAGATGGCGCGTGGTGGCCGAATACGGGCCGGTCTGGGTGCCCGACGCGGTTGCGCCCGGATGGGCGCCCTACAGCACCGGCAGGTGGGTATGGGACCCCTACTATCAGTGGACCTGGATTGACGATGCACCTTGGGGATGGGCTCCATTCCACTACGGGCGCTGGGTTTACCTGAGCGGCTACTGGGCGTGGGCTCCCGGCCCGGTGGTAAGACACGCGGTGTATGCCCCCGCCCTGGTGGCGTTTTTCGGTATCGGCCCGCATGTGTCCGTAGGCATCGGCATCGGCGGTTCGGGAGTGGGCTGGGTGGCACTCAGCTGGGGCGAACCCTTGACCCCATGGTGGGGACGGCCCAGCTTCATCGGCAGACCCTGGTGGGGCGGCTGGGGCGGACCGCGGGTGGTGAATAACGTGGTCATCAAGCGGACCACGGTCGTCAACGTGAGCAACATCAACTATTACAACACCCGCGTGAGCAACGCCGTCGTCGCCACGACACGCGAGCGCTTCGGCAGAGGCCACGTGCACGAAGCGCCTGTGCGGGTGACGCAACCCCGTGAACTGGCGCCTGTCCGTGGCGCCCTGCCGGTAAAACCCGGCCCGGCAAGCCTGGTGGCCGGTTCCCCCAAAGGCATACGCCCGCCGGAGAGCGTGCTGTCGCGACCGGTGGTGGCCACGCAGCCACCCCGCGAAACCAGACTGCCATGGCATGCCGAGGCGCCCAAGCCCGAGACGAAAGCCGCCCCCGAGCAACGCTACGTACCGGTACCCAAGCGCCCGTCCAACGACCTGCCGCGCCCGGAATTCGGGGTGCAGACCGGAGAGGAACGCCCCCGTCCGCCCCTGCAGCCACGTTACGAGGAAAGGCGGCGTGAAGCCCAACCTGCCGCCCCTGGCAGCGTGACTCGGGATCGCGCGGAGACCGTCCGGACTGAACCCAGGGCGCCCCGCGCCACCTCCCCGGAACCGGCGACGCCGCCGCGCATCATGCGTGAAGCCGCCCCGCCGCGCGCGGTCCAGGAACGGGAAAGAGAGCGGATAACGCCGGAATCCCGCAGGGGTGAGGCCGCACCAGCCGGGCCGCGTGCCGCCCCCGAGGAAACCCGGCAGCGGGAGCGCATGGAACGCGAACGCGCGGACCTGCCCGGCAAGCCCGCCAACCGCATGTACCGCGGTCAGGACGATGATAAAAGGGAACGGCGGCGCTCGCAGCAGTAGCCCGATAAATTTAATTGCCGCATCCGGTTGCGAATGCCGCACTGCGACCAAATATACCAAGGCCAACCCTTCCCGGTTGGCTTTGTTGTTTTAAGGATACGATCGCGTCATGCACAAACTGGAACAACTCAATTTCGACAATACCTTGGCGCGCCTGCCGGACACCTTTCACAGCCGCCTCCGCCCTACCCCGCTGCCCGATCCTTATCTGGTGAGTTTCAACCCGGATGCCGCCGCCTTGATCGGCCTGGATGCGGCTGAAGCCCTGCGTCCCGATTTCGCGGAGTATTTCATCGGCAACCGCTTGCTGCCGGGCAGCGAGCCGCTGGCGATGCTCTATGCCGGGCACCAGTTCGGCCACTATGT
>JAJYUW010000208.1 GCA_021792335.1 Pseudomonadota bacterium
CGTAGCGCTTGCCCTCGCCCTCGATCACCAGCCCGGCCTGGACCAGGGTTTTCGACTGGTAATCGGGGAAGGGGGCGGCAAGGTTTTGCCAGCCTCCCGGCGCATAACCGATGCCGAAGCGCGCCGCGATTTCGCCGGAAAGTCCGCGCTTTTTCAGGTAAGCGATCGCCACTTCCGAGCACTTCAGTTCATCGCGGTAATAATGGGTTGCAAGCTGCAGAGCCTCGGACAGGGCGTCGAAACCGCCCCTTGTCTTGTGATCATAAGACCCGGATTCCTCGTTCGGCACCGTCAGGCCGGCGCTTCTGGCCAATTCCTCCACCGCCTCGACGAAACCCAGACCCTGATGCTCCATGACAAAACCAATGGCGCTGCCATGCGCACCGCAACCGAAGCAGTGATAGAACTGCTTGGCCGGGCTAACCGAAAAAGAAGGGGTTTTCTCGCCGTGGAACGGGCAGCAGGCGACATAATTCGCGCCAGCTTTCTTGAGCGGGACGTAGCGGTCCACCACGTCGACGATATCCAGGCGATTGAGAAGATCCTGGATGAAGGACTGCGGAATCATGAACCCCCTGCTAAGAGCTTGTCCGTCATTGACGCGGGAATAGGTAACGACGGTCGGACGGGTGAAACTTTGGAGATGAAGCGCTTAGCCGCCCAGCTTGGCCTTGATCAGGGCGGACACCTTGCCCATGTCGGCACGTCCGGCCATTTGCGGCTTGACGATCGCCATGACCTTGCCCATGTCCTTCACGCCGGCAGCTCCAGAGGAACCGATGGCGGCGGCCAGCAAGGCATCGATCTCGCTCTCCGACAGGGGCTGCGGCAGATAATTCTGCAACACCGCGACCTCGAACTTCTCCACATCGGCAAGATCCTGGCGCCCAGCGGATTCATACTGGGAAATGGAGTCGCGCCGCTGCTTGAGCATTTTCTCGATCACCGAGATCACCTGATCATCGGACAACTCGATACGCTCATCCACCTCACGCTGCTTGATCGCGGCCATGAGCAAGCGGATCGCCGCAAGCCGCGGCGCATCCTTGGCGCGCATCGCCGATTTCATATCTTCGGCGATTTGTAGCCTGAGGCTCATTGAATCAATAAAGCTTGGGGGGGAGTGTCTGACCACGCAGGCGCTTGAAGTGACGCTTAACCGCGGCGGCCATCTTGCGCTTGCGCTCGGCGGTGGGCTTTTCGTAAAACTCGCGGGCGCGGAGCTCGGTCAACAGACCGGTTTTTTCCACGGCGCGCTTGAAGCGGCGCAGGGCTACATCGAACGGTTCGTTTTCCTTTACACGTACACTCGGCATGAGCAATCACCTTAAAAAAGTTATAGATTTGAAGCAGAATTTTTCATTTTACCAGCGAAAGTGTTTTTTTCAAAGCCTGGATTGCTTGTGCCCTTGGGGTACCGGTATGATACCGGCCCATGCTCGTCCTCGGAATCGAAACCTCCTGCGATGAAACCGGCGTCGCCCTGTACCATACGGAGCGCGGCCTGCTCGCTCACGCCCTGCACTCCCAGGTGGCGATGCACGCCGAATACGGCGGCGTGGTTCCGGAACTCGCCTCGCGCGACCATATCCGGCGCGTCCTGCCGCTGACGCGGAAAATCCTGAAGGAAGCGGATTGCGCGCTGGAGAACATTGATGCCATCGCCTACACCGAAGGGCCGGGGCTGGCCGGGGCGCTACTGGTCGGCGCCAGCATTGCCGCTTCGCTCGGCTTCGCCCTCAAGGTGCCGGTGATCGGCGTCCACCACCTTGAAGGCCACCTGCTCGCCCCGCTGCTGGAGCCCACGCCCCCCGCCTTTCCCTTCGTCGCGCTGCTGGTTTCCGGCGGGCACAGCCAGCTGATGAAAGTCTCCGCCATTGGCGCCTACGAAACGCTGGGCGAAACGCTGGACGATGCCGCCGGCGAAGCCTTCGACAAGACCGCAAAGCTGCTCGGCCTGGGTTACCCCGGGGGGCCTGCGTTATCCAGACTGGCCGAGCTGGGGGTGCCGGGACGCTTCAAATTGCCGCGCCCGATGCTGAACAGCGGCGATCTCAACTTCAGCTTCAGCGGCCTGAAAACCGCCGTGCTGACACTGGCCAAACAGCAAACGCTTGACGAACAGACCGTGGCCGACATCGCCCGCGCCTTTCAGGAAGCCATCGTCGAGGTCCTCGCCAGCAAGTCGCTGGCCGCACTGCAACAGGCCGGCCTGACCCGGCTGGTGGTGGCCGGGGGCGTGGGCGCAAACCGGCAACTGCGCGAACGGCTCACCGCGCTCTGTGCACGGCAAGGTTTCGAAGTGTATTACCCCAAGCTCGAATTCTGCACCGACAACGGCGCCATGATAGCCTTTGCCGGCGCGATGCGGCTCCGGCACACGCCGGCAAAAGACTGGAAATTCAACGTCAGGCCGCGCTGGGATCTGGCGGCTATTTGATTGGCGCGGCCATTAACCCGTGCAGGTCAAAATATAGAACTATTAGCGGCCTTATCGCGTAACCCAACATTCTGACCACGTGGACGAAAAAACGCGCCAACTATTGGCTGACTATCTGCGCACACACAATATTTCTACTTTAATAACCGCTGGCTCAGCTTTTCCACCATCCCCAGAATCAATCTGCGATCATCTTCCGAAAGTCCCGCGAGTAGTCTAGCCATTTTCTCAGCCTGATCCCCAATTCTGTTACTCGAATCAATCAGCAAGCTGTCTATCGGACATGAAAGCACTTCTGCCAAACCAATTAGCCTGGCTATAGTGGGCAAGGTAACACCGCGCTCCAGTCTAGACACTGCCTCGTAACCCACTCCCAATCTCTCGGCAACCTCCTCCTGTGTGATGCCGCGAGCATTGCGAATTTTCGCAATAATCTGGCCAATTTTTTTGGCAAGATCACGATCCTGATCAGATTTTTTCATGTCAACTTCCCTCAACCAGAATGGTTGAATAAAGACCTGTTGACATGAAGTGCTTTTTAAGTTGAAATCAGACCCATTGAGCCTTGTATACAAGTGACATAATCTCTCAGGTTATGACTTAACTTCCTCTTTAAATTCAATTAATGTGAAATCTATCGTTGAAAGCCCTGGAGACCACAAATGCTTTTCAATAAGGCCGTTGTTATAGTCGTTTCAGCCTTGATGCTCGGGCCTATTGTCCAGTGTGCAGAAGCCAGTGGAAAAGCGGCTAACAATCAGCCCCCTCCTAGCAGAGTGACCCTGCTTTTCATGCAGGCGGTCATGAACGAAAATTACGAAATGATGGAATCTTTTTTGGGCCAAGGGGCGGACATCAATTGTGGCTCTTTTGAAAAACGAGTGGGTTAAGTGGCATGAGGGTTGAGCCTGTGGAAATCGAGCTTGCCGGAGATGAGGAAGATCACCGTGCGCATTGTATTGATGTTGGCATAGCCACGGGCCCTGCGC
>JAJYUW010000209.1 GCA_021792335.1 Pseudomonadota bacterium
CGGCCCTGTCCGTCATAAAGCCAAGGCCCCTGCCCGTGGGTGAAGGCGACCGGTAGCCTGGCGTAGGTATTCATCAGATGCGGCATGGCGAGCCCCGCGTGAAACTCCAAATAGCGACGGCGGCTCGCGCCGCCGTGGTTATGCAAGACCGACAATCATATCTTGCTAAAGACAGCATCTTATGTGAAAAATGGGAGCCTGTACAGCGAGGGAATGATGGCGCGCATCGCAGTTTTCAATCAGAAGGGCGGCGTCGGCAAGACCACGACCACGCTCAACCTCGGAGCGGCACTGGCGCGCCGCCAGCGATCCGCCTTGCTGGTCGACCTCGATCCGCAGGCGCATTTGTCGTCGATCCACGGCAAGGCTCTGGGCAATGTCGCCGCCAGCGCGTTCGCCTTCTATCGGGACAACACGCCGCTCGCAGCCCTGGAAATCGACTGGGCCGGGGTAGGCAGGCTGATTCCGGCCCATGCCGAACTCATCAGGGTGGATTCGGTGTTCGGCAAAGGACCGAATATACTCAACCGGCTCAACCAGGGACTCAACGATCTTGCCGCAACGGCACCCGATCGCAGCATCCTCATCGACTGCTGCCCCTTTCTCGGCGTACTGTCCCTCAACGCGGTGTTCGCGGCGGAGCGCTTGTTGATACCGGTGGCCTCGGACTTTCTCAGCATGCGCGGCGCGCTGCAGATCGAGCACACCCTGAGCGCAATCGAACCGGTGCTCAAGCGGCGCGTCGAGCGCAGCTACCTGCTCACCCGCTTCGACCGCCGCCGCAACATGAGCTACGAAATACAAAAACGCATGCGCGAGCGTTTCGGCGAAGAACTCTGCGAAACGGTGATATCCGAAAACGTCGCCGTGGCCGAAGCCCCCGCCATGGGGCGGGACATCTTCAGTCACGCCGAATCGAGCCGTGGCGCCCAGGATTACGCAGCGCTGCTCGATGAACTGGCAAGCAAGAAGTTTGTTTGACGCGGCCGAGAAATCCCCAGCCGGGCTTCAGCGCGTAATCAGGCTCAGCACATCTTCAAAATTTGCCGGCGGAGTATGCGGGGCACCGTGGTGGCAGATGCATTCCGTGATTTCGCAATCGCGATAGATTTGGCGCAGCTTGCGCTGCGCCTCCCCCTCGTCGCGACCGTGGATCATCAGGTTGTTGACGGTCAGACCGTCGCGAGTCCGTATGCGGAACGAATATTTCGTGAAGGCGGAGGCGCGCATGAAACCTCTTTTATATCAATGAGGTTTGACCAGTATATGTAAATATATACAGGAAATCAAGCCAGGCCATTATTTATACTGATTTTTTCTTCGCTTCCCGGCCGCGGGCGGCCGTGGGCATTTCCACTGGCGCCTCGGGGAATAGCGAATGAAGAAGCTCATCGGCGCGCCCGGCGGGCGCCGGGCGAAATGCAACGGGTCGCACACGCGGCCCCGGAGAGTTGGCCGAGGCTCGCTTACAGCGCCTTGATAGCCGCGGACAAGCGGCTCTTGTGACGTGCCGCCTTGTTCTTGTGAATGATCTTTTTGTCGGCGATGCTGTCGATGACGCTCATCGACTGGGTGAACTCCGCCTGGGCGGCCGTCTTGTCGCCGGCGACGATCGCCTTCTGTACTTTCTTGATCGCGGTGCGCAGGGTCGAACGCAGACTCACATTGTGGGTACGCTGCTTGACCGCCTGACGGGCACGCTTGCGGGCTTGGGCACTGTTGGCCATAAGGAGGGTTCCGGCTGACGTGAAAAGTCGGTGATTATAGGGAATTTCCGGACACGGCGCAAGACGCGCGGAGCCCAAGGAAAGCCGCTACCATTGCGCTCTTTTGCGCCAGCGCCGCATGAACCTGCTCAAGGCCCTCGCTACCGTCAGCGGCATGACGCTGCTGTCGCGCATTCTCGGCTTCCTCCGGGATTTCGTTTTCGCCCGCATCTTCGGCGCCGGCATGGCGATGGATGCTTTCGTCGTCGCCTCACGCCTGCCCAATCTGCTGCGCCGGCTGTTCGCGGAAGGCGCCTTCTCTCAAGCCTTCGTCCCGATCCTGGCCGAATACAAGAACCGGCGCGGCGCGGACGAGACTCACCGGCTGGTCGATCACGTCGCCACCCTGCTGTTCCTGGCGCTCGCCGTCGTCTCCATTCTGGGCGTGGTGGCCACGCCGTTGCTGATCTACGTCACGGCGCCGGGCTTCGCCGCCGACGCGGACAAATTCGCGCTGACGGTCGAACTCACCCGGATCACCTTCCCTTACATCCTGTTCATCTCGCTGGTAGCGCTGGCCGCCGGCGTACTCAACACCTGGAGCCGCTTCGCGCTGCCGGCGATCACGCCGGTGCTGCTCAATATCGCTTTCATCGTCATGGCGCTGTTCGCCGCGCCCTGGTTCCACCCGCCGGTGCTGGCGCTGGCCTGGGCGGTTCTCCTGGGCGGCATGCTGCAACTGGGGATCCAACTCCCCGCATTGGCCAGGATCGGCATGCTGCCGCGCTTCTCGCTCAGTCTCAACGATCCGGCGGTGCGGCGCATCCTGAAGCTGATGGCCCCGGCGGTCCTCGGCGTCTCGGTGGCGCAGATATCCCTGCTGATCAACACCATCTTCGCTTCCTTCCTGCCCAACGGCAGCGTCTCCTGGCTCTACTACGCCGACCGGATGATGGAATTCCCGGCCGGAATGCTCGGCGCCGCCCTAGGCACCATCCTGCTGCCCAGCCTGTCAAAATTCCACGCCGACGAACGGCCCGCCGAGTTCTCCAAGCTGCTCGACTGGGGCCTGCGCCTGACCCTGCTGCTGACCCTGCCTGCGGCGCTGGCGCTGGCGATCCTCGCGGTGCCCTTGCTGTCCACGCTGTTTCTGCACGGCGCGTTCACCGCAAACGACGTCCTGCAGACGCGCACCGCGCTGGTCGCCTACAGTGTCGGCCTGTGCGGGCTGATCCTGGTGAAGGTGCTGGCGCCGGGCTTCTACGCCCGCCAGGACATCCGCACGCCGGTGAAGATTGCGCTGCTGACGCTGGTGATGACCCAATTGATGAACCTCTTCTTCGTCGGCTGGCTGAAACACGCCGGTCTGGCGCTGTCGATCGGATTGGCCTCCTGCCTCAATGCCACCCTGCTCTATCGCGGTCTGCGCCGGCTCGGCATCTATGTCCCCCAGCCCGGCTGGGGAGGCTTCCTGGCCAGGATATTCCTGGCGCTGGCAGCCATGGGTCTGGTGCTCTGGTTCGGCATGGGAAAGGAAGCCGCGTGGCTCCGGATGGCGTCGCTGGAGCGGGTGCTGCATCTGGCGGCATTGATGGTCGGCGGCGTACTCGCCTACTTCGGTACGCTGGGGCTCGCCGGTTTCCGCATCGCGGATTTCAAGAAGCACGGCGCCTAGCAAAAGGGCAGCCCGAGGGCTGCCCTTAGTGTCAAACGTTCAGG
>JAJYUW010000210.1 GCA_021792335.1 Pseudomonadota bacterium
GGATTTCATGGCGGATACGGGGGCGCCGATTTATGCCGCCGGAGGCGGTATCGTGGTTTATTCGGATACTTACGCCGGCTATGGTAATATGATAGAAATCGACCACGGCAATGGCTTGATCAGCCGTTACGCGCATACTTCAAAAATGCTGGTCAAGGTTGGCGATGTGGTGATGAAGGGGCAGGAAATCGGCGCGGTGGGCAGCACCGGCCGCTCCACCGGACCACACCTGCATTTTGAGGTGCGCTACCGGGGGGCGCCCCAGAATCCGGAGCACTATCTGCACCTGAGTTGATACTGTAATTATTTGAATTGACGGCCATCGCCCAACGCGGCGCTGGCTTTTTGTTTATCTAACTTCCTGAAAATCGATGATATCCCGTCTCGTCAAAAAAATCTTCGGCAGCCGCAACGATCGGCTGGTCAAGCAATACACGCAAAGGGTACGCGCCATCAATGCGCTGGAGCCGGAAATCGCGCAATTGACCGATACGGAATTGCGCGCCAAAACGGATGAATTCAAGCAGCGCCACCAGAACGGCGAATCGCTGGATGCCCTGCTGCCCGAGGCCTTCGCCGTGGTGCGCGAAGCCGGCAAGCGCGTGCTGGAAATGCGCCACTTCGACGTCCAGTTGATCGGCGGCATGGTATTGCACGACGGCAAGATCGCCGAGATGCGCACCGGCGAGGGCAAGACGCTGGTATCCACCCTGCCGGCCTACCTCAATGCGCTATCCGGCAAGGGCGTGCATGTGGTGACGGTGAACGATTATCTGGCCAGGCGCGATGCCGAGTGGATGGGGCGCATCCACAATTTTCTCGGCTTCACCGTGGGGGTCAACCTGTCGCAGATGGACCATGAGGAGAAGCAGGAAGCCTACGCCGCCGACATCACCTACGGCACCAACAACGAATTCGGCTTCGACTATCTGCGCGACAACATGGTCTACCAGTCGCCGGAACGGGTGCAGCGCAGCCTGAATTACGCCATCGTGGACGAGGTGGACTCGATCCTGATCGATGAGGCAAGGACGCCGCTGATCATTTCCGGTCAGGCCGAGGACAACATCGACCTTTACTACCGTATCAACGACTTGCCGCCCAAGCTCAGCAAGCAGGAAACCGAAGACGGCCCAGGCGATTACAGCGTCGATGAAAAAACGCATCAGGTACTGCTCAGCGAAGCGGGACACGAGCATGCGGAAGAGCTGCTCAGCCAGGCCGGACTGCTGCTGCCCGGCTCCAGCCTGTACGACGCCGCCAATATCAGCCTGGTGCATCACCTGTATGCCGCGCTGCGCGCCTATGCCTTGTACCACCGCGACCAGCACTACGTGGTGCAGAACGGCGAAGTGGTGATCGTGGACGAATTCACCGGCCGCCTGATGTCCGGGCGGCGCTGGTCCGACGGCCTGCACCAGGCGGTGGAGGCGAAGGAAGGGGTTTCGATCCAGAAGGAAAACCAGACCCTGGCGTCGATCACCTTCCAGAACTATTTCCGCATGTATCAGAAGCTTTCCGGCATGACCGGCACGGCCGATACCGAGGCTTATGAATTCCAGCAGATCTACGGGCTGGAAACCGTGGTGATCCCGACCCACCGGCCGATGGTGCGCGAAGACCGCATGGACCAGGTTTACCGCACCGCCAAGGAGAAATACCAAGCGGTGATCAACGACATCAAGGATTGCAAGCAGCGCGGCCAACCGGTGCTGGTCGGCACCACCTCGATCGAAACCTCGGAATACCTGTCCGGCTTGCTGGCCAGGGAAAAACTCCCGCACGAGGTGCTCAACGCCAAGCAGCACGCGCGCGAGGCCGAGATCGTGGCGCAGGCGGGCCGGCCGGGTGCGGTCACGATCGCCACCAACATGGCGGGCCGCGGTACCGACATCGTTCTGGGCGGCAATATCGAGAGCGAACTTGTCAAGGTTCGCCACGATGAAAGCCTGGGCGCGGAAGAGCAGGGGGTGCGCCTTGCCGTGCTCAAGAGCGAATGGCAAATAATTCACGATCAGGTGCTGAGCGCCGGCGGCCTGCACATCATCGGTACCGAGCGCCACGAGTCGCGCCGCGTCGACAACCAGTTGCGCGGCCGCGCCGGGCGTCAGGGCGATGCCGGATCGAGCCGCTTCTTTCTGTCGCTGGAAGACCCGCTGCTGCGCATCTTCGCTTCCGACCGCGTGGCGGCCATCATGGACCGCCTGAAAATGCCGGAGGGAGAGGCGATCGAGCACCCCTGGGTGACGCGCGCCATCGAGAACGCCCAGCGCAAGGTGGAGGCGCGCAACTTCGACATCCGCAAACAGTTGCTGGAATATGACGATGTCTCCAACGACCAGCGCAAGGTGATTTACGCGCAGCGCAACGAGCTGCTGGAAGCGACGGATATTTCCGATACGATCCGGGCGATGCGCGAGGACGTGATCAACGACCACATCAGCCAGTTCGTTACGCCGGAAAGCATGGAGGAGCAGTGGGATGTGGCCGGGCTGGAGAAGACGCTGCACGCCGAGTGGCAGCTGGATCTGACGCTGCGGACGTGGCTCGATCAGGAAGCGACTCTGGACGAGCATGGCCTGCGCAAGCGCATCATCGAGGCGGCCAATGCCCTGTACCAGAACAAGCTGGATGCGGTCGGCGCAGAAACCATGCACCACTTCGAGCGCGCGGTCATGCTGCAGAGCCTCGATAGCCATTGGCGCGAGCATCTGGCGGCACTGGATCATCTGCGCCAGGGCATCCATCTGCGCGGCTATGCGCAAAAGAACCCGAAGCAGGAATACAAGCGCGAGGCGTTCGAGCTGTTTGCCGAAATGCTCGACCGCATCAAGCGCGAAGTGACCCAGATCGTGCTGACCGTGCAGATACGCAGCGAGGAGGACATAGAGGCGGTGGAAGCCCAGCCGCAACCTTCCAATGTCCAATACCACCATGCCGATTTCGATGCGGCGCTGGGCGGGGAAGGTGAGGATGAGCGCAAGGATGAAGCTCGGCACCAGCCTTTTGTGCGCGCCGATGAAAAGGTTGGACGCAACGATCCCTGCCCATGCGGGTCAGGGAAGAAGTACAAGCAGTGCCACGGCAAGCTGAGTTAATGCCGGGAGGCGGATAAAGCGCAAAAAAGCCGGCCGGGTCGCCGGCTTTTTTGTTGGCAGGCTGCTAGCCCGGATATTTCATAAAAATGGAGCGATCTCGCTGACGGTTTTTGTAGGAGCGGGCTTGCCCGCGAACAGTCCTGGAAGGACTGGATAACGGGTTAATCGCGGGCAAGCCCGCTCCTTGTATTATTGCTTTGCATTGAATCAGACGGTGTTGTGCAAGATAGCGCAGTCCGTCGGAACCGAGTAGTAAATCTTGAGGGGCACCTCAAGACTGAGCGACTGGATGCTGTGCCGCTCC
>JAJYUW010000211.1 GCA_021792335.1 Pseudomonadota bacterium
TGCTTTTTCTGGGAGGGGTGACTGTCTGCACGTGGGCGGAACAGCGCGGCAACCCGCAGTTTGCCGCCATGGGAATCAATCAAACCGCGAGCGCACAGCAGAGCGGCGGGAATATGGAAGGCAAGGAGGTGCGCTTCGGAATAGTTAACTCAGCCCTCTACGCGACCACCACGACCGATACTTCGTGCGGCGGAGTGAACTCTATGCACGACAGCTACACGCCAATAGGTGGATTGGTGCCGCTGGTTAATCTGCATCTCGGCGAGGTCGTCTTCGGAGGCGTCGGCTCCGGGCTCGCCGGAATTATCGTCATGGCCGTGCTCACGGTGTTTATAGCGGGACTGATGGTGGGACGCACGCCGGAATATCTGGGCAAAAAGATACAGGCCCGCGAGATGAAACTGGCGATGCTCTATATTCTGATATTTCCAGCGATCATTTTGCTTCCAACGGCAGTGGCCGTCCTGAATAGGGGCGCGCTTTCTTCAATTGCCAACCCGGGACCGCACGGCTTCAGCGAAATTCTTTACGCGTTTTCCTCCGGCGCAGCCAACAACGGCTCTGCGTTCGGCGGGCTCAACGCCAATACCATGTTCTATAACGTAGCGATTGGCTTGGTCATGTTGTTCGCGCGCTTCGGGACAATCATACCCGCCCTGGCGATCGGCGGATCGCTGGTTGAAAAGAAGGCCGTGCCTCCGAGCGCGGGAACATTTCCCACGAATGGAATCCTCTTCGTGATCCTGCTGACGGCAGTGATCCTTATCGTCGGCGCCCTGACTTTCTTCGCTTCCTGGGCGCTCGGCCCCGTCGCTGAACATTTCGCGATGATGAGCGGCAAACTTTACTGAACGAGGCTTGAACGGCAGTGGCTCACTCGACTGAACGCAAACCTACTTCCTTGTGGGATTCTGAGATCGCAAAAGGCGCCGCAATCGATGCGCTATGGAAGCTCGATCCCCGCGTCCAGGTGCGTAATCCGGTCATGTTCGTCGTGGAGGTGACCGCAACCGCGGTCACGCTTATCCTTGCACGCCACGTATTCAGTGGACGCACGGCTTTGACCGGCTTCGAGCTGCAGATTGCGCTGTGGCTCTGGTTCACCGTGCTCTTCGCCAACTTCGCCGAGGCGATGGCCGAGGGGCGCGGCAAGGCGCAAGCCGAGAGCCTGCGCAAGACTCGCAGCGAAACGCAGGCAACGCTGCTGCGGGCCGGCAAGGAGGAAGTCGTCCCAGCGACCCTGCTGCGCCGTGGCAATATCGTCATCGTGCGTGCCGGCGAGGTTATCCCCTGCGATGGCGAAGTTATCGAGGGCATAGCGGCTGTCAACGAGGCCGCGATCACTGGTGAATCCGCACCGGTCATCCGGCAGAGCGGCGGCGATCGCAGTGCAGTAACCGGCGGTACAACGGTTATCTCGGACTGGATCAAGGTGCACATCACTGCGAATCCTGGCGAGACCTTCCTGGACCGTATGATTTCTCTGGTCGAGGGAGCGGAGCGCAAAAAGACTCCTAATGAAATAGCGCTGAGCATTCTGTTAGCTGGTTTGACGTTAGTATTCATGTTGGTCTGCGTCAGCCTTTATCCGTTCGGGCTCTATGCTCACGCATCGTTGACGTTGCCGGTGTTGATTGCCCTGCTTGTCTGCCTGATTCCAACCACAATCGGCGGACTGCTGTCTGCGATCGGCATCGCGGGGATGGACCGGTTGGTCCAACACAACGTGCTGGCGATGTCAGGCCGGGCGGTCGAAGCAGCTGGCGACGTCGATACGCTGCTCCTGGACAAGACCGGTACGATCACGCTCGGCAACCGGGTGGCGACCGAATTCACTCCCGCGCCAGGTATCACGCGCGAGGAACTGGCTGACGCGGCGCAACTCGCATCGCTTGCCGACGAAACTGCAGAGGGACGGTCGATCGTGGTGCTCGCGAAGGATCTGTACAACCTGCGCGGACGTGAGTTGGCCGACAAGCAGACGGAATTCATTCCTTTTTCTGCGCAAACCCGGATGAGCGGCGTGAACTTGAACGGTCGGCGCATCCGAAAGGGTGCCGCTGACGCCGTGACGAATTTCGTCGCCGAAGCCGGCGGCACAGTGCCCGAGGATGTCAACTACGTTGTGGAGCGCATCGCACGCGCCGGGGGCACTCCTCTGGTGGTCGCCGACGGCGCCCGCGCCCTCGGCGTGATCCATCTGAAGGACGTGATCAAGGACGGCATCAAGGAGCGCTTCGAGCGGCTGCGCGCGATGGGACTGCGGACGGTGATGATAACCGGCGATAATTCGCTCACCGCAGCCGCCATCGCTCATGAAGCGGGCGTCGATGATTTTCGGGCGCAGGCGACGCCCGAAACCAAGCTCAAATTGATTCGGGATGAACAGGCACAAGGAAAGCTCGTTGCAATGATTGGCGACGGCACGAATGATGCGCCGGCTCTGGCCCAGGCGGACGTCGGAATCGCCATGAACGCTGGCACGCAAGCGGCGCGCGAAGCCGGAAACATGGTGGATCTTGATTCCGATCCGACGAAGATCATGGAAGTGGTGGAGATCGGTAAGCAGTTGCTGATCACGCGTGGCGCGCTGACAACATTTTCAGTCGCAAATGACGTTGCCAAATACTTTGCGATCATCCCCGCAATGTTTCTGATCGCTTATCCTCAGTTGCAGGCGCTCAACATCATGCATCTCGCGACTCCGGAGAGCGCGATTTTATCCGCGGTGATCTTCAATGCCTTGATCATCATCGCCTTGATTCCACTGGCTCTTCGCGGCGTCGAGTATCGTCCAGTGGGAGCGAGCGGAATTCTCACGCGCAACCTGCTCATCTACGGCCTCGGCGGTATCATCGCTCCATTCATCGGCATCAAGGCGATCGATCTGCTGATCACCGCATGTCATTTGGTCTAGAGGGAGATTTGCTATGCGTCAGATGGTCGCTGCGATTAAGATGACCATTGTCCTAACCGTGCTGCTTGGCATCCTTTATCCGTTGGCGATGGCGGGGATGGCCCACGTGATATTTCCAGCGCAAGCGGATGGCAGCATTATCTACCGCAACGGAACTCCTATAGGGTCGGCGTTGATCGGCCAGGTGTTCAAAGCACCGGAATATTTCCACGGTCGCCCGTCGGCCGCAGGCAAGGGTTACGACCCGACCAACTCAGGTGGCTCGAACCTTGGTCCGACTAACAAAACCCTTATTGAGGCGGTCAAGCGGCGCCTGAAGCGCATCCTAGAAGAGAACTCCGGGATACGTGCGTCACAGGTCCCTGTCGATCTGGTTACCGCCTCGGGCAGTGGCCTCGATCCGGAGATCAGCCCGGCCGCAGCCGATATCCAAGTTTCGCGCGTCGCCAAGGCGCGAGGCCTTAGCGAGCAGACCGTGCATG
>JAJYUW010000212.1 GCA_021792335.1 Pseudomonadota bacterium
GACACGAAGCGTTACCTACCATAGCGTCTCGTGTATCATATTCAGCCATGAAAAGCCGCTTCATCAGCCAGTGGGTGACCAAGTTCCTGAGCGAGCGCCCGGTGCGCGCCAATTCGCTGATCATCACTATCTACGGCGACTCTATCGCGGCACATGGCGGCACGGTATGGCTGGGCAGCTTCATCCGCCTGGTCGAACCGCTGGGACTCAACGACCGCATGGTGCGCACCAGCGTGTTTCGCCTGTCGAAGGAAAAATGGCTGATGTCCGAACAGATCGGACGCAGGAGCTACTACAGTCTCACGGCGACCGGCAGACGCCGTTTCGAGCATGCCTACCGCCGCATCTATGACGACCCGCGCATCGCCTGGGACGGCGACTGGCAGCTGGTGCTCACCGGCGGCAACCTCGGCGCCGCCGAACGCGACGCGTTGCGCAAGGAACTGCTGTGGGAGGGCTTCGGCCTCATCGCCCCCGGCGTCCTGGCCCATCCGACCGCCAATAGCGACTCCCTGCTGGACATCCTTCAGGATACCGGCGCCCACAACAAGGTGGTGGTGATGCGCGCGCGCGCGCTGGGCGCCTTGTCCAGCCGGCCGCTGCAGAATCTAGTGCATGAATGCTGGGGCCTGGAGGCCATCGCCGAGGATTACCGGCGCTTCATCGAACGCTTCCGCCCGATCCTGCGAGCGATCAAGTCTGCCCGCGCTCTCGACCCTGAGCAGTGTTTCGTCGTGCGCACGCTGCTGATGCACGAATTCCGCCGCGTCCAGTTGCGCGACCCGCAACTGCCGCAGCAATTGCTCGCCGCAGACTGGCCCGGCGATACGGCGCGGCAGATGTGTCGCGATCTTTACGGACTCGCCCAATGCGGCGCCGAACAGCACCTGATGGACGTTCTGGAGACCGCCGAGGGCCCGCTGCCGGAGCCCTCGCCCTACTTCTACAGCCGTTTCGGCGGCTCGCTGTCGAAGGACTGCGGCCGGACGTAAGGCGCAAACGCTCAATCCGGAGCGATCGAGCCCATGTCCCGCCGCCCCGCCTTTCCGGTCGAGGGTCGGTGCCCCTGGACCAGTTCCGCCAAGGCATTCCTGACGTCCGCGATCACCGTCGCCCAGTCTTGTCCGTCCTGCTGACGGAAGAGGCGCATAACCTCGGGGTACCAGGGCGAATCGTCGCGCTCTTGCAGCCAGCGCCAATCGGTTCTGTAGGCGGGCAGCAACACCCAGCAAGCTTTGGCGAGGGCTCCGGCCAAATGTGCGACGGCGCTATCGACGCTGATCACCAGATCGAGATGCTCGACGATGGCCGCCGTGTCTGAGAAATCGTCAATCTCCGGACCCGGACGCAGCAGGGGCAGCCGCTCCGGAAAATCGCCGACGCCCCCATCCGCTTCGCCGCCTTTTTGGAGGCTGATGAAGCGCACTCCGGGTATCGTCCATAGCGGTGCCAGGATCGAAAGTGCGGGCAGCGAGCGATGCGGATCGTTATGGTGGGCGGCGTTGCCCTGCCACACCAATCCGACCGTGAACTCATCGTGAGGCAAACGCTGCGACCACTGTGCGAGGCGCTCTGACGGGGCGCGCAGATAAGGGATCCGCACCGGAATGCTGTCCAGGCGTGTCTGGCAATGAAGCGGCAGGCTCAGAGAAAACGTCCAGTAGTCATGAGCTGCGATCGCGCCCTGGCTCTCCTCGGCCGCGAGCACCGCATCAACGCCGCTCAGGGTTTCCATCAAGGTTTTGAGCGGCCTGCGGCACACCAGGGTGATATGCGCCACGCCGCGCTCCTTGAGCAAAGGCACGTAGCGACAGAACTGAACGGCGTCGCCGAAACCCTGTTCCAAGTACACCAGCAATGATTTTCCCGCCACTTCCTGCCCCTGCCATTGCGGGAAGGAAACCTCGGGGAAGGGAATGCCGTTGTCGGGCAGACGGGGATCACAGCGGGCTTCGTGATGCACCCAGCCCTCGGCAAATCTGCCCTGGCGCAGCAGCAGGAAACCCAGGTTGAGATGGGCCAGTTGATAATCGGGGTCGAGTGCTAGCGCCTGTCGAAAGCGCTGCTCGGCCGCCGCGTCCTGTTTGCGATTGGCCAGCATGACGCCGAAGTTGGAATGAAGCACTGCGGCATCTGGCTTGAGTTTGATCGCTCTCCGGTAGCATTGCTGAGCCTCGTCCCACTGCCGATGCTGCGCCAACAGGTTGGCCAGATTCACGTGAATTTCTGCGGATTGCGGATCGAGCGCCAGGGCCGTGCGCTGGCAGCGCAGGGCTTCGTCCTCCTGTTTTTCCGCTTCCAGCAGTAGGCCCAGGTTGGTATAGGCCTTGGCGTTCTTCTGATCGAGGCCTATGGCTCGTCGATAGCATTGGATGGCTTCTCCGGGCCGCCCCAGACGCACGAGCAGGATGCCCAGATTGGAGAATGCGCCGGCGTCTTCCGGGAGCAGCGCGATGGCCGCGTAGTAGCACTGCAAGGCTTCCTCGTCCCGCCGCTGACTCGCCAACAGGGCGCCCAGGTTGGAATGGGTGGGGCCATCCGCGGGATCCAGGGCGATCGCCTGCCGATAACAGCCCTCGGCTTCGTCCTGCCGTTTGCCCGGCGCCAGCAACGCTCCCAGGTTGACATACGCCCGGGCATTGCCGGGAGCCAGGGCAATCGCTCGCCGGTAGCAGCCCTCGGCCGCTTCCTCTCGGCCCTGTCTGGACAGCAGCAATCCGAGATTGTTGTAGGCTTCGGCATTGCCCGGGTCCAGGGCGATGGCTCGCAGGTAGCACTGCTCCGCTTCGTCTTGGCGGTCCAGATTGGCCTGCAGCAGACCCAGATTGAAATGCAATTGCGCATCGCCAGGGTCGAGCGCAATCGCCTGGCGCCAAAGTCGCTCGGCCCGGATCGCTTCTCCGAGGCGGGCGGCACAAATTCCCGCAAGCTTGCACAGTTCGGCGTCTCTTATCTCCTTCGTCAAATCCGACGTAGCGAGCTCCAGGGCTTGCCGATCCCGCCCCCGAGACAGCAGCAAGGCGACTTGCTCCGTCAATGGCGAGCGCGGCATGGGAGCTGACCTGTAAGCCCTTGAGACGGGCTGATTTGCCTGGTTTCGGCAGCAAGCATCGAACTACCCAACCGCGCCGTCAAGGCTGGGGTGCCTGAACAGATACTCATTGCATTCCTTTGCCCGGCCCCGCATCAGGATCGGGACTTCGCCTCAAGACAAACCGCTGAGTCCCCCATAAACCCCGAGCGTAGAAGTCAGAACCACCACGCCCGCAACCACCCAGAGATACCAGCCACGCAGACGATGTTCCGGCGGCAGGGCCTTCACCGCCAAAGCCACCAGAAACCCCAGCACCAACGGCAGCATCA
>JAJYUW010000213.1 GCA_021792335.1 Pseudomonadota bacterium
TGGATGTAGTCGGCGATAAGGATTATCTTGGACGTCGCCTCAAGCTGCAGGGCCATTAACGTGACTATGGCAAGGGGCGCCAGGAAAAGCATGGCAAGGCCGAGCGCTTTTGCCGCGATGTGCAAGTTCGTTGTCATGAGAAGGCTTGCTTGACCTATGGATACCGTCAAGAGGATCTGCTGCAATTTTCTTTGATGATCCAGGAAGTACATCAACTCGCCTCGAAGGGCGCGATATTCCTCGAGGATCACATGGGTTACGTTGCTTATCTTGTCGTCTATGGCGTATTCATCATCAACCATGCGCTTCCCCCCCGCTACGGCTATAGTTCTGTTCCAGCATCTTCAATGTCATTACCGCATAGATAACAAGACCCATGCCTGTCATCTGGACGATATCGAGCGTCTCGTGATAGATGAGAAGCCCGAACAATGCGGCAAATACGATCTCCGAGGAACTGACCACCGCGACTACGGTGCCGCGCATCCTGGTGAGCGAATAGTTAAACAAGAACATGGCCGCCCCCTGGACAAGGACACCGGCCAAAATGGCGTAAAGGATGGTCGCCATGCCGCGCGAAAATAATTCATGCGCTTCATTACCGATAAACATGGTCGCCCCCGTAAACAAGGCGAGCACAAGGTTGTATTCAGAAACGGCACGCAGGGGATCCGCAACATCTAACATGCGCCTTTTTTGCAGTATGATATTACCGGCGAGCGTAAAAGCGCTCCCCAAAGCAGCCGCCATTCCTAATATCTCGCCTGCGTGAAATTTGGGTTCCGCGATGAGGGCGCCGCCCAAAAAACCCATGGCTGCCAGACCCATTTGTCGGCGACTCGGCCGTTCGCCTAGCGCAAGAGGCGCCATGATCTGCACTATCATGGGCCCCATGTAGTGGAGCGTGATCACGACTGCGAGTGGTAAATGGCGATACGCATAGATAAGAAGAAGGACATCCAGCGTAAGATTGAGCCCGACCCATAGCGACCGCTTTGGCACCCGCAAGCGCCAACGCGCAAGAATGAAGCTGCTGCCAAGGTATGCCGAGGCGGCCATAATGAAAACCAGCACCCGCCCATCGAGATGGATCCCTCGCGCCACCACGCCCCACGCGCCAAATATCGCTTGGGAGACCAATAGCGCAAGGATCGGTGAGGGGGATATACCGGGGTGATCTTTTGGCATTGTCGCTTAAGGACCCTATGAAGCCCCAGGCGGTTGCGGCATGGTTGTCAGGGCAATTTTGTCGAAACTTTTTGGCCACGCGGACGATTGGCCAGAGCCTTGTGGTCTAGGCGCGTCCCATTAAGAGAGGGCCATCAAAGAGGCCCTTTCTGGTGCTTCTAGTGGCGCCCCTTGACGGCGTGCCAAAAGGCCAGTCCTCCGGCCTTGGCGGCATGACCGACGGCAAGCCCGACCTTTTTGGCCTCGTGCCCGATCGTGTGGGCCGCGGCGCCAAGCGCGTGACCGACATGGCGCGCATCGTGATTGATGTTGGCTGATGCGGGGGGGCTTGCCATGGCGAGAGGTCCTAGCACGGCGCCCAGAAGCGCGAGCCGACGCAACGCCGGTCGGACGGATTTCGGTTGATCTGTGCGGGCCTTAAATTTGTCGCAAGTAGGCATGGTTGGCGTAAAGCCCATGATGGGTTCGGCGAAAGTGTAGCAGGATTCGGTGCGGACAAGGAGGAGGGGTAAAGGTGGTGGCGGTGTCGGCCGAAGGCGGCTTGCGGCCGGCAGGTAGGAACGTCTATCGTCACGCAGGAGAAAGGTAAAAGCGCGGTCGGTGGCCGCGGCGTTTCTGGTGCTTAAAAGAGGAGGATGGCATGACCAACCTAATCAAGACGTGGGCCGCAGCCGGGCCGGGCAAGCCCTTTGAGCGCTTTTCCTATGATCCTGGTCCGCTCAAGGCCGACGAGGTGGAGATCCATGTGGAATATTGTGGGCTCTGCCATTCGGACCTGTCGATGTGGGAAAACGCGTGGGGTGTATCCGTGTATCCGCTGGTACCGGGCCACGAGGTGGTCGGCCGGATCGTGGCGCGCGGAGGTGAGGTGCGTGGACTCAACGAAGGAGATCGCGTGGGTCTTGGATGGTTTGCGCGCAGTTGCATGCACTGTGCGCAGTGCCTGGCCGGCGATTATCACTTGTGCGCCGCGGCGCAGGCGACCATCGTTGGCCGCCATGGGGGTTTTGCCGAGCGCGTGCGCTGCCACTTTGCTTGGGCCATCCCCGTGCCCGAGGCCTTGCCCGCTTCCTCGAGCGGACCGCTTTTTTGCGGCGGGATAACGGTTTTCAGTCCGCTCATGGAGCTTGGTGTGCGTCCCGTCGATCGCGTCGGGGTAGTCGGTATCGGGGGTCTGGGCCACCTTGCATTGCAATATCTGCACGCCTGGGGTTGTGATGTAACGGCCTTTACCTCGCGTGCCGGTAAAGCCTCGGACCTTCAGTCCCTGGGGGCCCACCGGGTCGTGGCAAGCACCGATGAACGAGCCTTAACGGAACTCGCGGGCTCGCTGGATCTGCTTTTGGTGACCACCAGTGCGGCGCTCGACTGGCCGCGTTTCATGACGACGCTTGCGCCACGCGGCCATCTTCATTTCGTGGGCGCGGTGCTAGAGCCCCTCAACATCGGGGCGTTCAGCCTCATCTCCGGGCAAAAATCGGTCTCTGGGTCGCCGTTGGGCCGCATTAGTACGCTTCGACACATGCTCGATTTTACCACGCGCCATAAGGTTGAGCCGATCGTCGAGCATTTTCCCATGAGCCGCGTCAATGATGCGTTCAACCATCTACGCTCCGGGAAGGCTCGTTACCGAATCGTATTGGATCCGGATTTCGCGTAAAAAGCGGAACAATCGATGGTGGTAGCCTAGTTATTGGAACTGGTCCAAATATAAAACGCTGTGCGCCTATCGAAATGGCTGTGTTGCCCGGTGTCTCGCCCAAGTGATAAGGTAAAACGTTTATGGGATTTCAGGGGCGGGCGGATAGCGGGGGTGCGATATGCGCAAGAGACTGGCGCGTCTTTCGAGACGGGATCTGCTGAATGTTGCGGAGATCCAATATGTGACCGCCAGGGCCGACAGCGCAGAGGCCGCGGCTGCGGTCTTTCGGTCGATAGACGGTCTGCTGCCGGTACGCGGCGTGATCTGTATTCTGGCGCACTGGGACGCCGATGGCGGGATCCGCGAAGTGCGCCAGCTTTTGAACTTTGGCTACCCGCCGGAGTGGCTGGCTTTGTACCGCGAGCGGCGTTACGACCGGGTGGACCCGGTATTGCGGGGCTATCATTGCGGGAAGGATATCCAGGTCTGGTCACAGGCCTTTCGCAC
>JAJYUW010000214.1 GCA_021792335.1 Pseudomonadota bacterium
TGAAAGCATTCCCGGCAATATCCGTCCCGCTGCCATAGTTCATGAGGTAGATGTTGCCTGCCGCGTCTAAGGCGAGCGATTTAGCGTTCTGGCTCGATACGGCATACTGATCCGCAATATCCGGACCGCCCGTTTGCGTATTGGGAATGGCGTAGATGCCGTCGTACAGGGTTCCAACGTAGATGGTGCCGGTGGTTTGGTTCACCGTAACGCTGGCCAGTATGTCGTCGTAGCCCCCAGGTTTGGTGTTGGTGAACGTCTCCAAGAGTGTCGCGCTCGCAACCGGCAGTGTCCCCGCCAAGGCCGTGGCAGGAATCTCCCACAGGCTCGAACTCGAAGCTCCCGAGCTGCTTACGTCGTTTGAGCCGCTTACCAGGTAGTTGGCGTCGGTGAAGAACATATTGCCCCACGGATCGAAGGCGATCTGACTGACTCCACCATTCGTGTCCGAGTAAACCAGCACTCCCGTGCCGGCCGGCTGGCATTTCGTGTTGCACTCGAAGATGTAGTTTTCGCCCACACCCGCCTCACTTGGCTCCGTAACCATATAGAAGTTGCCGGAGGGATCGAAGGCTATGTCCTTCAGGCCGCCGTTTTGCGGCGACGGCGCCGCGGGGGTGGAGGGGTAGGTGACAAAGGTGCACTCCGCCGTGTCCTTGGTGCCGCCCTGGCAGGCCGGCGGCGCGGTTGACGGGGCATCGGTCAGCGTTGCGTAGGCGCCGTTCACGAACGGCAGCTTGTAGATGATGTTGTTGTAGAGGTGTGAGATGTAAAGATTGTTATTGCTGTCGATGGTGATCCCGCCGGGACCGCTGACAGCCACCGGGCCCGCAGCGTTTGTGCCATTCGTCATCAAGGCGCCGGTTTTTACATTGATAAAGTCGACGGTGTTGTCGTAGCTGGTGCCTACCACGAACTCACCATCCTGGGTGACGGCAAAGCTGCCGCCCGTCGGATTCTCGGTGTCGGTAAAGGCGCCTGAAGGATAGAGCCAATTGAACTGGGTCATCTGCAGCGAGGGCACGCCGGTTGGGGTTGCGGTGGTGACGGTGATATTGGCCGTCGCCGTCGCCTGGCCGTAAGACACTCCGCTGGCGCTGCCGCCCGCCTGGCTGGCTGTGATGGAGCAGCCGCCGACCGCAATGAAGGTAACCACGGCCGGAGAATCGGCGCCGGACAGCGTGCACGTGTTGGTCGTAGTTGAGGTGAGGGTGACTGGCGTCAGCCCGGAACTTGCCGTAGCCGTAAGCGTGACCTGCTGGCCTACGTAGCCCGTAGCCGGCGGAGCCGGGCTGAAGGTAACGGTCTGCGACTGAAGGGACGACGTCGATGCCGTGCCGGAGATGGTGACGGGGATGGTAACGGCCGGGGTACTGAGGATAATAGCCCCCGTTCCGCTATAGGGCCCGGCCGTGGTACCTGCCGGCGGGGCGAACTGGGCCGTGAAAGCGCACATTTGCCCCGGATTTCCGGCCGTACCTCCCGTGCAGCCGTTCGTCGTTGCCGGCGCCAGGGTGAACCATGTGTTGGTGGGTTCGGTTACGTCGGTGCTCGCCAGCGTCGCCGTCTCATTGCCGGCGTTCTCTGTATACACCGGGCCGGAGCCGCTGGAGCCGTTGGCCACGGAGCCGAGGTTGATGGAGGCGCCGGAGATTTCATTACGTAGGATCACGTTGGCCGACTTGCCCGCGGCGCTGGCCACGTACAGGTCGCCCTGCAGGTCCATCCACAGCGAGCTGTTCGTTTGCGGCGAAACAACGGCTTCGATGGTGACCGCCTGAGAAACAGTCAGGGTTCCGCTTATGTTAGGAATGCGGACGATGTTGGCGCTCCCGCCGTCGGCGACGATCAGGCTGCCGGAGGCATCCACCGCTACGCCGGTGGCCGCAGTCACAGTGCTGGGAGGCGCGACGGTCGTGACCATGCCGCTGCTGGAGACGATGAAGATCACGTTCAGGCTGGAATCAGCGATATACAGGTTGCCGGAGGAATCCACGGCAATCCCCTTGGGGCTTTCCAGGCCGACCGGCGAGGTTAGCCCTTCGATGGCCCCTTGAGCCAGCGTCACGCCAGCTTGTCCGGTGACGAGGTTGTAGTAGACGACGCGCTTATTGCCTGTGTCAGAGATGTAGAGCGTGCCGTTCGGCCCCACGGCCAGCGCGGCCGCGTTCATCAGCGCCGTGCCGCCGAAGGCGGTGGAAGCGCTGACAAAGGTCTGCGGCGTGCCGGGTACAAATCCTGGGCTTGCGGTCGTGTTGGCGTTGAGAATCCCGATTACGCTGCCAACGCCGGAGACGCTGCCGCCGATGAACAAATCGTCGTTGAGGTCAAAGGTCAACGACGTTGGCTCAAAAGAACTGTTTGCACTGCCCAAGCTGATCTGGGTCGGCGTGGTGGTCGAGGTCGATCCCGCGGGAAACTCGAGGATCGCGCCTGCTACGGAGCTATCGGCCACAAACACATTGCCGGCGGCATCGGCTACCACGGACATCGGGCTGCCGAGTCCGGTCGTGTACATCGTTGAGACGCCGGGATCGACGTTGGCCATCGCGGCTTGGCCAACTCCCGTCAGAGCCGTAGCTCCGCTGACGGTTCCGTCTGCTACGACCAGCACCGCTCCGCGCTCACCCGCCGCCGTGGGCGTGAAGTTCAAGGTTACTGGATACGACGAAAACGCTGCGGCGGTCATCGGACCGGCGGAGAACGTGCCGTTCGTGCCGCTATAGGCAGTCGTACATGTTGAGCCGGCTGTGGCCGTGAAATCGGTGCTGGTCACGCCGAACTGCTTGACGGCGACATTCTCCGTTGGAGAGCACGAAGCGCTGCTGTCAAAGATGGTTGCGGTGACTGCCGCGGCCGCCGTTCCCACCGGCTCAGAGCCCAGCGAAAAATGACCCACCGGGATGAACGAAACGACGTCGCCGCTGTTATAGGGAATGCCGTAGAGGTTGCCTTTGGAGTCGACGGCAACGCCCTTACCGCCCTGCGTGGTAACTATGTATGTGCCGCTCAAGTCCACGCCTGAGCTCGAATTGGGAATTGCAAAGATGCCATCGGCGTTGGTGCTGAAATAGATGGTTCCGTCGCCGGAAATGGCCAGACCGCTGATGCCGTTGCTATAGCCTGCGGAGTTTTTATAGCTCAAGATGACGGTGGGCGTGCTGGGATATGCACCGGACTTGAGAGGCAGTTCATTCAGGTTCGTCGTACCGCCCGAGCCGTTTGCGCCGTCGACAAAAAAGATGTTGCCCCACGGATCGACCTGCAGTGCGCCAACCGAAGCCGTGTCTGCATAAATGAGCTTTGGAGTGGCAGAGGAGCTGGCGATGCA
>JAJYUW010000215.1 GCA_021792335.1 Pseudomonadota bacterium
GCTCGGCACGCGTCACGAAGATGGCCATGGCCAAGCCCAGGGTAGCAAACACGGCCGCCGCCTTGAGACGACCTATACCATGGACATAAACACTCGCAACGACAAGCAGAGCAAACCACCAGAACAACCCGACGAGCGTCAGATAGGGCACAAATCCTATGACAGTAGTCACCGGCGAAATCGCATAACTGTAGGCAAACGTGCGGTAAGCGGTCTCATAGGACTGCGACGAGCCCATGAGCCTCCAGAACACGAAAAACACGGTTGCCAGCACGAAACCAGACAGGGTCAACGCGAGCGGCGCGAGCACCAGGGCATGGACGGCGAACGCAAGCCCCGCCTTCGGTCCAACGGCCAGGGCCTCGAAGAGGGATAACAGCAACATGTCGAGTAGACCGATGACGAGCAAAAACACATACGGGGTTCGAAAACCGCCCCGTCTCGGCATGGTCTGGAAGAATGCCGCCGGCCGTAGGATGACATTTATGGCCGTATCACGAATGACCCCCAAAACCCCGACAGCCGTATCCCTTGACCGCATCATCGCCCCTTTGCATGGGACCGAGCATATCAGTGCCTCCCATGTTGGGGCTAGACCCTCAAGGCTTGCGCAATACGGAGATGGGCCGCCAGGATACGCGCCAACGACCATCCGTATCCTCGCCTGCGGCGCGCGTACACAAGCGATGCAACCCTCCCACGAGGCGCCCAAAAGCACAGGGTCCTCACCTCTCATTAAAGACCCCTGAAGCCTGCTGGGCAGACCTAGAGGCCCGCGCTGATAGGCGGCCCTCTCCGGTCAGGAATATTGCCGTTGTACCCCTAGCCCGCGGCCGCTGTTAGCTGCCGCCCGCAGACCCGCTGCCGCCCCCAGACCCTGAACCACCGCCTGCTGATCCGCTGCCACCGCCTGCCGTTCCCGTGCCGCCACCCGGGGACGTCGTACCCCCGCTCGTTCCGCTGCCACTCGCCCCACCGGCCGTTCCTGCCGCGCCGCCATTAGCGCCAGCGCCGCTTGTGGCCCCGGACGATGCCGCCCCAGACCCATTGGCCGCACTGCCACTGGTTTTATGGTGACACGCCGTCAACATCGTCATCAAAAGCAGGGAACTGCCAACCGCCACTAGCTCCTTTCTCATATACTCTCCTCCTTGCCGTTTGCACGAGACATCCTAGGCGCCCAACGATAGCAAGCTATTTCAGAGTCTGTATGAGACTTATGGCAGTCTTGCCTCATGCCCGGCCGTCGGCCCCGAGAACGGCGTGCGGCCCCGTCTCTGCGCCGATCGCAGCGCTTAGCGCAAGGCCCGCCCACGCCCGGACCAAAGCCATCAGTGAGGCCGTCACGAGGTTTTCGTGGAGGCCGGCGGCCATGACGGTCTGGCCATCCTCGGGGTCTGCGACCTCCACAAGGGCCAAAGCCTGCGCATCCGATCCGGCGCGCACCGCCCGCTCTTCGTAGTGGCATAAGCGTATGGCCCCTGGCAATGCCCGGCACGCCGCGTCTAACGGACCGTTCCCACACCCTTCGTAATGCACGACCCGTCCGCGGATCGCAAGACGCAGCCGCACATGGTGGCCATCGGCGCGCGTGTCGAGATCGTAGCCGTGATAGCGGACCATTTCCGAATCTTTCAGATAATGGTCGCAAAAAATCCTCCAGATCTCGGCTGCCGCGATCTCGCCTCCGGTCTCATCGGCGCGCGCCTGCACCGCCGCGCCGAGCCCGATCAACATCCGGCGCGGCAGCACGACCCCATAATGCGCCTCCAGGAGGTGGGCGACCCCGCCCTTACCCGACTGACTGTTTACGCGAATCACCGCCTGATAGTCACGCCCCACGTCCTTGGGATCGAGCGGCAAATAAGGAACATCCCATGGCGCGCCTGGGCGTTGCGCACAAAGACCCTTATGGATCGCATCCTGATGAGACCCGGAAAACGCTGTGTAGACGAGATCGCCGACATAGGGGTGGCGCGGGTGCATGGGCAGCCGCGTAAGCCGCGAGGCCGTGCGCGCAATCTCGTCGAGCCGCGAAAAATCGAGCCCCGGCGCGACCCCTTGCGTATAAAGGTTCAATGCAAGGGTCACAAGATCGACATTGCCAGTCCGCTCGCCATTGCCGAAAAGACAGCCCTCCACACGTTCCGCGCCCGCCATGACCGCAAGCTCGGCGGCCGCTACGGCGGTACCGCGGTCATTATGGGGATGCACACTCAAGACTACCGCCTCGCGCCGGGCGATGTGGCGGTGCATCCACTCCACCTGATCGGCAAATACGTTGGGCGTCGCCACCTCCACGGTCGCCGGCAAGTTAATGATGACCCGGGCCTCATCCGTGGCTTTGAACGCGTCCACGACCGCATCGCAGATCGCCTTCGAAAAATCCAATTCGGTGGCGCTGAACGCTTCCGGACTGTACTGCAGTACCCATTGCGTCTCTGGCCTGCGGTCGGTCAATGCCCGCACGCGCCGCGTCGCATCGACTGCCATGGCCATGACCTCGGCTTTGGTCTTGCGAAAGACCACGTCACGAAACACCGGCGACACCGCGTTATAGACGTGAACAATCGCGCGCCGAGCGCCGACGAGAGCCTCTATCGACCGATCGATGAGATCGCCCCGTGCCGGCGTGAGGACCCCTATGGTCACATCCTCCGGTATCAGCTGTCGCTCGATGAGATCCCGCACGAAGGCAAAATCCGCGCGCGACGCAGAGGGGAAGCCGATTTCGATCTCCTTGAAACCTATAGCGCACAACAGTGCGAACAATTCCCGCTTCGCATCGACATCCAGTGGCTCGAAAAGGGCCTGGTTCCCGTCGCGTAAATCCGTACTAAGCCAAGTCGGCGGGGCCTGCAGCGTACGCCCAGGCCACGTCCTATCAGCAAGGTTCACCGGCGCAAAGGGCCGGTATTTGTGGTGCGGTGTCTCTAACATCGTGGCATCTCCCAAGGTCAGTGCGACTTACGCCGTGGTCGGCGGCCACTGCCGGGCAACCGTGGCTCACGGCCCGGCAGGCGCAACGCAGTCGCAGATTCCTTGAGAAATCAAAGATAGGCACACCATCACCCCAAACCTGAACGAAAAAAGATGAAACGAAGGATTGACTGGATACTACAGGGCGCAATAAACCCGCAGTCGCTCAAAACCGCGATCGGGGCACATGCAATGATAAACACGAGGCATCATGTTGCCATACTCGCCCCGATGTTTGGTCATGTCAAGCGCCGGGCCCGACCCAATGGCCATTCTCGATGCAAAGGCCTAGAGCTTGAAAGATATGGCAGGAAAGGCCCGATACCCAGTAACTGAAATGGCAGCCGCCT
>JAJYUW010000216.1 GCA_021792335.1 Pseudomonadota bacterium
TCATGATAGCAGACATCGACCCCTGTTTCCGCCAGATCGTGCTCATCGGCCTTTGATCGCACGAATACCCGCCGCCAATCGGCGCGTACCTCAAACAGAAATACGCCGGCGCATCGTTGGCAGAGCAAAGGAAGCGCGGCCTCGGCATGACCCTCCATGACCGCTCGCCCCTGCTCGTCTCGCGCAAACACCAGCCGACCGTTGATCCGCCCGCCCTCTTCCGCCGCCCATTCTCTCAGCCGTGTCAGGGGCGCCAAGTCAAGCTTGCCGACGACCATAAGACATTGATCCGCAGCCCGTTCCGGGTCGATGGATCTTGGCAGGAAACCCGATTCCATGCGCCATAATATAGAGGGGGCCGGGGGCTGTCAAAATCCGTCATCCTTGAGAAACCGCCGTTTGCCGTATGGCAATGGCTCTCAGCATTCGGGTCTGTGGGCCATGGGCCGCATCGATGCCGGCCCATGGCCCATGGATGCGCGTAAGGTTGGGCAAAAAGGGGCCGGGGCAGACTCTTTATAAGCAAGAGACACAGGTCCCGTGGTTGTCTGATACGGCCTCCGGGTTTAAAAAGGGCAGCATGCCCCCTAAAAACACCGAATCTCATGACTTTCTGATGAATACTGGCGGCCAAAGCTTTACAATTACCCCCCGCCTTATCGTGCCTAGTTCGGGAGTATCAGGTGATCAAAAAGCTACTGGTGGCAAACCGCGGCGAGATCGCGGTACGGATAGTCCGGGCCTGCGCTGAGCTTGGGATCGCATCCGTGGCCGTGTACACCGATGCCGACCGCCACGCCTTACACGTCAAAAAGGCAAGCGAGGCCTACAACCTCGGTCCCGATCCGGTGGGCGGGTACCTGAACGCCCACCGGATCACGAGCGTGGCGCTTGGGGCGGGTTGTGATGCGGTTCACCCCGGGTATGGCTTTTTGTCAGAAAACCCGGAGCTTGCCGAGATCTGCATGCGTCGCGGCTTGATCTTTGTCGGGCCCTCCCCGGCGGTCATCCGCCAGATGGGCGACAAAACCCTTGCGCGCCGCGCCGCGACCGAAGCCGGCCTGCCGGTCGTTCCGGGAAGCGAGGGCAATGTCGCAAACCTGGATGAGGCCATCGCTGCGGCCCGGCTTATAGGGTATCCGGTGATGCTCAAGGCCACCTCCGGTGGCGGCGGACGCGGCATCCGGCGTTGCGATTCCGAGGAGGAGCTATGCCGCCAGTATGACCGGGTCGTTTCTGAAACCACCAAGGCCTTCGGGGCGGCGGAGGTCTTTCTTGAGAAGTGCGTCGTCAATCCGCGCCACATAGAGGTCCAGATCCTGGGCGACAGTTTTGGTAACGTCGTGCACCTATTTGAGCGCGACTGCTCCATACAAAGACGCCATCAGAAATTGCTGGAGATCGCCCCGTCGCCGCAGCTCACAGAGGCGCAGCGCGCCGAGGTCTGCGGTCTTGCGGTACGTGTCGCGAAAAAGGTCGGCTATGAGAACGCGGGCACGGTCGAATTCCTATTCGATCAAGATAAGCAGTTCTATTTCATGGAAATGAACACGCGCCTGCAGGTTGAACACACGGTTACAGAACAAATTACCGGCGTCGACATTGTGCAGGAGCAGATCCTGATCGCGGGCGGAAGTCCGCTGTCCTTTGCGCAGGATGACATCCAAAGGCGGGGGTATGCCATGCAGTTTCGCATCAACGCCGAGGACCCGAAAAATGAATTCCTGCCCAATTTCGGGCGCATAACGCGCTACTACTCGCCCGGTGGTCCTGGCGTGCGTACCGATGCCGCCATCTACACGGGCTACGAGTTCCCCCCTTATTATGATTCCATGTGCGCCAAATTAACGATCTGGGCGCTGACCTGGGAGAAAGCCTTGGCGCGCGCCAGACGCGCACTGCTCGATATGGGGGTCTCGGGCGTCAAGACGACGATCCCCTACCATCTCGAGATACTAAAGACCGAGGAGTTTCGCGCAGGCTTATTCAATACCGCATTCGTCGAAGACCATCCGGAGCTTAGCAACTACTCGGCTCGTCGCCCGACGTCGCATCTTGCGGCGGCGATCGCCGCGGCCATTGCCGCACACCATGGTCTGTGAGCGCCGATCGGCGAACTTTATGATCGGACGCGACGCATGGTGCGCCCTTGGGTATAATCAAGAACACATGATGATAGGTAAATAATCGTGGCAAAGACGCGTGTACAAATCACCGACGTGATCCTGCGGGATGCGCATCAATCCCTGATAGCCACCCGCCTGCGCACCGAGGACATGTTGCCCGCATGTCCGGATCTCGACGCCGTCGGCTACTGGTCCCTTGAGGCTTGGGGGGGTGCCACATTCGACGCCTGTTTGCGTTTTCTGAAGGAAGATCCATGGGAGCGGCTGCGCCTTTTGAAGGCCGCCCTGCCGCGCACGCGCATTCAAATGCTATTGCGCGGCCAGAACCTGCTCGGCTACCGCCATTATTCGGATGATGTCGTTCGCGCGTTCGTGGCCAAGGCGGCCGACGACGGTGTCGATGTGTTTCGGATATTCGACGCCATGAACGACATGCGCAATCTGCGCGTGGCGGTCGAGGCGGTTTTGCAAAACGGCAAGCACGCCGAGGGGACCATCTGCTACACGACAAGCCCCGTGCATGGGGTTCCGGCGTTCGTGGCCATGGCCCGCGAGCTGGAGGCCATGGGTTGCCATACGATCGCGATAAAGGACATGGCCGGGCTTTTGACGCCGACCAAAACCACGGCGCTCGTGAAGGCGCTCGTGAAGGCCGTGAAGATCCCGCTGCATCTGCACTCCCATTCGATGTCGGGTCTGGCTTCCATCTGCCAATGGAAGGCGATCGAGAGTGGTTGCTATCTGATCGATACCGCCTTGTCGGCTTTTGCCGATGGCGCCAGCCATCCGCCGACCGAAAGCCTGGTGGCGGGCTTGCGGGGCACGCCGCACGATACCGGGCTTGACCTGGAGCGTCTGGAGCGCATCAACGCCTATTTCCGCGACGTGCGTAAGCGGTATCACCAATTTGAAAGCGACCATACGGGGGTCGACAGCCGGGTCCACGTCAATCAGGTGCCGGGTGGGATGATCTCTAATCTAGCGAACCAACTGAAGGAACAGGGGGCGCTTGCGCGCATGGACGAGGTCCTGCTTGAAATCCCTCGCGTGCGCGCCGATCTCGGTTATCCCCCGCTCGTTACGCCGACATCGCAGATCGTGGGGACCCAGGCGGTTTTGAACGTGCTGACCGGTCAACGCTACAAGAGCATCACAAACGAGGTCAAGCTGTATCTCCAGGGCCGCT
>JAJYUW010000217.1 GCA_021792335.1 Pseudomonadota bacterium
CGGCTTGTCACGCACCACGCCCGTTAGAGATTGAGGTCCTTTAGCTTACGCGTCAAGGTATTGCGCCCAAGCCCCAAACGCTTGGCGGCATCTTGTTTGCGGCCGCCCGTGTGGTGCAACGCCGCCTCTATCAAAGTCCGCTCGAACTCGACGCTCAAATCCGTGTAGACCGCCTTATCGCCTAGGGCCAACCTCTGCTCAACGACACTGCGCAGTCCGGCGCGCCAGTCCACGCCGGCGGGCGCCGGGTCCACCTCTCTTAGTTCGGGGGCGAGATCGGCGACGCGAATGGTGCGTCCAGGGGCCATGACCGTAAGCCAGCGACAGGTGTTCTCCAGTTGGCGCACGTTCCCCGGCCACGGCAGCTTACAAAGGTACTGCTCGGCCTCGGGCGCAAGATGCTTTGCCTCCACATTGAGCTCGGCTGCGGCCGCCGCCAGGAAGTGGCGGGTGAGGACCGGTATGTCCTGCCGGCGCTCACGCAGCGGCGGGACATGAATGCGGATGACGTTCAGCCGGTGGAACAGGTCCTCCCGGAAAAGGCCATCGGCCACGCGTTGCTCCAAGTTTTGATGGGTCGCGGCGATGACGCGCACATTGGTATGAATCTTTTCACAACCACCGACCCGATAGAATTGGCCATCGGATAAAACCCGCAGGAGCCGCGTCTGGAGGTCGGCCGGCATGTCACCGATTTCGTCTAGGAACAAGGTGCCGTTATCGGCCTGCTCGAAACGTCCGTGCCGCTGCGTCAAGGCGCCGGTGAACGCGCCGCGCTCATGACCGAAGAGCTCCGATTCGAGGAGCCCCGCCGGGATGGCGGCGATGTTAAGGGCGATGAACGCGTTGCGTGCCCGCGGGCTGTGATTGTGCAGCGCCCGCGCCACGAGTTCCTTGCCGGTACCGGACTCGCCGTTTATGAGCACCGTGATATGCGATCCGGATAACCGGCCGATGGCGCGGAAGACCTCTTGCATGGCCGGGGCGGCACCCAGGATCTCGGGGGTCGATTCGGCGCGCTCGGTGTGCGCGACCTGCCCCTGACGCCTATGCTCGATCGCATAGCGCGCCAAGCCGACGGCGTGATCCACATCGAACGGTTTCGGCAAATACTCGAAGGCGCCGCCTTGATAGGCCGCTACCGCGCTGTCTAGGTCGGAGTGGGCGGTCATGACGATCACCGGGAGCGTGGGCATGGTATGGCTTATGGTCTCGAGCAGCTTAAGCCCTGAAAGTCCGCTCATGCGGATGTCGGTGATCACGACATCCGGGGCCTCCTCACGCAGTTCATCCAAGGCACTACCGGCGCCACTGAAAGAACGGGTCGCCATGCCAGCCTGCTGGAACGCCTTTTCCAGCACCCAGCGGATCGATTCGTCGTCGTCGATGATCCACACACTATCCTGTCGGGTCATATTCGTGCCTCAGAGGAAGAAATAATGTAAAGATGGTGCGTGCCGGTCGGCTCGTGTATTCGATGAGGCCGCCGTGGCGGCGGGCGATATCCTGAGCGATCGATAGGCCAAGCCCGGTCCCGGCGGCATGCCCCGTGACCATGGGATAAAACAGGGTGTCGCGCAAAGCCTCTGGCACGCCTGGCCCATCGTCTTCCACCTCGGTACGCAGCACAAGCTTATGGCGCCGCTGGCCGATCGTGAACTGGCGCTCGATGCGTGAGCGTAAGACGATCAGACGACTCGGGGCTTGCACCGCGTTGCGCACCAGATTCAAGACCGCCTGCACAAGCTGATCCGGGTCACCGGCGAACTCCGGGATGCTCGGGTCATAGTCGCGCCTCAACACGAAACTCTCACCGACCTCGGCTAATATCAACGACCGCACGTGCTCCAGGACCTGATGAATATTGACCTGCACTGGGAGATAGGGATGGGTCGGTTCCGCCAATCGATCCACAAGACTCTGCAGGCGGTCCGCCTCGCGGATGATGATGCGCGTATACTCCCGCTCGCTTTCGGAAAGCTTGCGCTCAAGGAGCTGGGCGGCGCCGCGCAACCCGCCAAGAGGGTTCTTGATTTCATGCGCCAAGCCGCGCACCACCGCTTTCTGCGCCAAGTGCCTGTCCACGAGATCCTCCTCATGGGCCAAGCGGCGTAACCGGTCGACCTGGTTCAACTCAAATAACAAGACCGCTTCTTGCCGCTTCGACTCGGCAGCCGGCAGGATCGCCGTCACCGTCATATCAACAACGACCTCGCGGCCGGGCAGCGCCAAGGGGAGACCGCGGCGCGTGAAGGAATGGGCGCTTTGCAAAGTGTCCGCGAATAGGCTTGCAAGCGGCGCGGTTTGCGGCCAGAGCCGTGCGAGCGGTTGCCCAAGCATTTGCTTGGCGCTTAATTCAAACAGCATCTCGCTTGCCGGATTCACAACCTTGACACGCAAAGCCGCATCCACCACCACGACAGCGGTCGTCAGATTTTCCACAATGCTTTCGGCATGACTCACCACGACACCCCCAACGCAAGATCCGGGCCAACGGCCTCTACCCAAAATACGCCAATCCCGTATGCCATGGCCAACCCATGATGGGGCATGTGCACCATTATAGTGCATAAGGTCCTTTGCTTGCATCAAATGACAATGAATCTTATTATTATTAGAGTCTATAAGGGGTCTCCTGCATGTCTTTGTCGCCTCGACGCTCCGGCACTGGATCTAGGCGGTGGCGTAACGTATTGGCCGTGCTTGGACCCGGCCTTGTGGTGATGTTGGCCGATACCGACGCCGGCAGCGTAATCACCGCCGCCCAGAGCGGGGCCCAGTGGGGTTACCGGCTGTTACTGCTCCAGATGGCGCTGATCCCGATCCTCTACATCGTCCAGGAATTAACGGTTCGCCTCGGGATCGTCACCGGTGAAGGGCATGGTGAACTGATCACCAGGCACTTCGGTCGCGGCTGGGCGTGGCTATCGGTAGGAACTTTGGCGCTGTCTTGTCTCGGCGCGCTTCTCACCGAATTGAGTGGCATGGCCGGTGTCGGTCTTTTGTTCGGGGTCCCGCGATGGATAACTATGGCCATCCTTGTGAGCGGCCTTATCACCATGGTCTGGACTGCGTCCTATGCCGGCGTGGAACGGGTGGCGCTTGCCGTCGGGGCCTTTGAGTTTGCGTTTTTGCTGGTGGCCTTGCGCACGCACCAAGCCCTTGGACCGCTTATAAGTCAAAGCCTGCAAATCCCTTTTCATGACCCGGGCTATCTTTATCTGGTGGCCGCCAATATCGGTGCCGTAATCATGCCATGGATGGTGTTTTATCAGCAGTCGGCCGTCGTCGATAAGCGACTGCAG
>JAJYUW010000218.1 GCA_021792335.1 Pseudomonadota bacterium
GATCCGCTGGGCAAGGACAAGAACGGCAATCCCTACAATATCCCGGTGGAAGCGCTTGCGGCCAAAGGCGTGACCTTCGATGTGTGCGAAATCACGCTCAAGAGCCGCAAGCTCAACAAGGACCAGTTCATTCCCGAGGCCAGCTTCGTGCCCTCCGGTGTGGGCGAAATCGCCAAGCTGCAATACCGCGAAGGTTACGCTTACATCCGGCCCTGACGCCTTGCCCGCGCCGGGGCAGGGAGCGGCAAACGCACGAACCGGCAGTCAATTCCAATTCAGGTATGAGCCTGAACGAGGGCGGTGAGGGATGGGTGTACATGTGGTTACGCCGCAGGGTTACCCACGGGGCCGCCGCCCGCCGATTCTAAGGCGGGAGGCTGGCGGCCCGGTGGATAACCCGTGTTCATGCGACACGTTTGGATCGATAGTGGATGGATTGGAACAGCTTGGTTCTTGCTTCGTTGAGTCTGCGGGCAGCCTCGTTGTCGCTCATGGCGGTTGCGATTGAATGCAGGTGTGCGAAGGTGATGCCGGGCTGGAGGAAGTCCTTGGCCTTGGGCAGGGATTTGAGTTTTTCGTAGGGCGTCATCATGTTTTTTTGCAGGTAGCGTTTGCGCGTCTTTCCTTTCGAATCGGTGAGTGTTTCGGCAAAGAAGCAGGGGCGATGGAAGTTCACGTAGGGGTTGAGGAAGTCTTGGCAGAAGGTGTTGACTTGGGCGGCGAAGCGCTGCGGGATATGCTCGTAACCGAAATGTTTGCGCACGATGGCGCCGTTCTTGGTTTCTGCTAAACCGTTGTCGTTGCTGTGCCTGGGGCGCGACTTGGTGAACTCGATCCTGAGCTTGTCGAGCATCTGGGCCACGGTGTAGTTGATGTACTCCGAGCCGTTGTCGGCGTGAAAGCCCAGGACCACGAAGGGGAAGCCTGCAAGGATCTGTTGCAGGACTGGCAGCAGGAATGCCTCCGACAGGCGCTCACAGGTGGCGACGATCTCGTACTGGGTGACACAGTCCACGGCGTTGATGTGATAGAGCCCCTTCGCGCCGTCCTGATCGCCTTGATGCACGCTGTCGATGCGGATGAAGCCGGGGCGTCCGTCGGGGGAAGGCGCGCGGCGCTGCCCGATGGGGACGGCATAGCCGCGGGTCTTGGTCCAGTGGGCTCGGGTGGCCTGGTAGCCGGCTTGGTGACGCAGGTTATACAGGTGGGCCACCGAGAGCGTGGCGAGCCGCGCATAGCGAGCATCGCCATAGACGGCATAGGCGCGCTGCATCAAGCATTTGGTGGCCGGCCCGGAGAGGGTGTTATGCAACGCATCAGTCTGCGCGAGGAGCTTCACGTCAGCGCCGGTAAATTTGCGCGCAAAGCCCACCGCCGGGGGGCGATAGCGCTTGGCGAGTTGCTCCCCCTTGAGGCGGCGACTCACAAGCCGCTTGAGCTGGGCTCGCGAGTAGGCGGTGATGCGCGCCAGATAGCGCATCAGCACGCCCTTGTCGGCTCGGCCAAGCAGGCGATACGCAAAGCGCCCAAGCACTGCGGCGATAAAGCCGTAGCGCTCGACGTCGTCGTGCATGGGCTGGAATTTGACTTCAAGGGTTCCTGCCAAAAAGGCGCGCAATTGCGCCATTGTTTTGAGCTGACTTTCGTTCATATCGATCACCATGTTGTGGATGATCGACCCAAACCTCATGCTTGAGGCTCATACCTCGTTGGAAATACAACCCCGCCCTCAGGCTCATACCATATTGGAATAGACTCTTCATAGACAAATTCGGTCACAGGCATCAGACTTGCCGGCGATGCGAAATTTCTCCGCCAGCAGCAACAGCAGCCAGCAAGTCATCGCGCTCGGTATTACCCAGACCATCGCCTGGGCATCTTCGACTTACTTGCCTGCGATCCTCGCAGCACCGATCGCAGCCGACCTCGGGGTCGGAAAATCGACGGTGTTCGGCGCATTCTCGCTGGCCCTGGTGGTGATGGCCCTGGCCGGGCCGACCGCCGGCCGCGCGATCGACCTGCACGGTGGAAGGCGCGTGCTGGCCATTTCCAACCTGGTCCTCGCCGGCGGGCTGATCCTGCTCGGCGCGAGCACAAACGTGGCCGTACTAATGATTGCCTGGTGCGTGCTGGGTGCGGGCATGGCGCTGGGGCTCTACGATGCGGCATTCGCGACGCTGGTGCGCCTGCACGGCATGAGCGCGCGCGCGCCGATCACCGGGATTACGCTGATCGCCGGATTTGCGAGCACCGTAGGCTGGCCATTGAGCGCATTTCTGTCGGCGCATTTCGGCTGGCGTGCCTGCTGCATGACCTGGGCGGCGATCCATATTCTGCTGGCCCTGCCGATCAATCTCCTGGTCATCCCGAAGGAGGAAAGGCGGCCGACAGACCGGATAGACAAGGCGGTCGGCGCAGCAGCTAAGGTTTCTGCGCCTGCGCCTTCGCCTGCTCCGGTCCGCACCTCGATCTTGTTGGCGATGTTTTTCGCCAGCACCGCTTTTATTACTTCGGCGATGGCGGCGCATCTGCCCGGGCTGCTCGTCGCTACGGGGGTAACGACCGCCATCGCCGTCACCGCCGGTGCCTTGCTCGGTCCGGCGCAGGTGGCGGCGCGGATTGCCGAATTCGGCATTGCGCAACGCTTCAACCTCCATCCGCTGATCACGGCGCGCATCGCCACTGCGCTGCATCCGGTGGGCGTGGCCCTGATCGCGCTGCAATTCGGCACGCCGGCGGGTGCCTTCGGTTTCGCGATGCTGCACGGCGCCGGCAACGGCATGATCACGATCGCCAGGGGGACGCTGCCGCTCGCGCTGTTCGGCCCCGCGGGTTACGGCGAGCGCACCGGACTCCTGTCGGTCGTCGCGCGCGGCATGCAGGCGTTGGCGCCCTTGGCTTTCGGCCTGGTGCTCGATGCCTGGGGGGCGAGAGGCGCGCTGACGCTCTCCGCAATGCTGTCGCTCATTGCATTGGGGACGCTGCTCGCCCTGCGCAGCGGAGGCGATGCGAGGGGCGCAGGCTAGCCGGTGCTGGTGCAATTGCGCCGAGTTTTCCAGCGTGGTCCAGACAAGTCACATAAGACCGGGTGGACTTGGTCCATGAAGTTGATGGCAGAACGGCTCAAACGCGCCCGGGCCGATTACGAAAGCAGAGGTAAGCCATGACCAGGATCACCCGCGGAACCACCAACGTCTTCGCCGATTTGGGTTATGCCGACGCCGCTGAACGGCAGACCAAGACGCGCCTGGCGCTGGCCGTCAATGAACTGCTCAAGGCGCGCAAGCTCAAGCAACGCGAAAT
>JAJYUW010000219.1 GCA_021792335.1 Pseudomonadota bacterium
GGTCCCCAAAAGACGCCGTTTTACAGGTGTCTGAGATAAAAAAGCCATATCTGTTCGAGCAGCATTTTGACCCGGATAAGCTGCCGTGATCGCTTGGGGAAAATACCCTTGAATGGCGGCCTGCCATCCTCCGAAATATGCATCCACAGGCCGTCGTTTTCCATATCCAAAATGCACGACAGTTCATGTCGATACGTGTGGCTTGCGCTCTTCTTGGCTAACACTGCTTTCATATTTTGCGCGGCGGCCTGCGCCCGCAGCTGCGCCATATGCGCCTGATGAGGCACCCAGGGAGGCGGCGCCTCATGGGCGGCGCAATCCCCGGCGGCATACACATCGCGCAGACCCTTGACCTGGCCGTATCGATCCACATCGATATGGCCGCCGACTGAAGCAGGCAGGCAGCGCGACTGCGCGATAAGCGGCGGACCTGTCATCGCCGCTGAGTAAAGGACAAGATCCGCTTTGCGAAACGTCCCATCGGGATCGATCATGCCACCTTCCACAAATTGTGCCGGCGAATAGCCATCGTCACAGATGATGCCCCGCTCCACGAGCCGGTCGGTAAGCGGGCCCTTGTCTCCCGGACTGCGGTTAGGGGAGAAGAAATGGATCTCGAAACGATCGCGGACGCCCCTTGTTCTTAACGCGGAATCCAAAAGACATGCGCATTCATACATGGGTCCCGTGCGGCCCGCGACGAAGCCGTCCTTCTTGTTGATCGTAAAACCCACATAAATGACGCCGCTATCCAAGGCATCGAGTTTCTCTATAAACCGATCCATATCGTCTGGTCCATAGCAGGGCGAGTAGGTGTACTGTGCCGTGCCAGGGATATCCGCCTTCCGAAAAGCCGGCCCAATTCCGAGAAAAAGGGCGTCGTTGCGGTAAGTGCCGTGATCCGTCACCACGGTGCGGCCACCGTCTTGCAGGTCTACGACCTGGCCTTCGACGAACCGAATGTTTCTGCGCCATAAAAACGGACGAATGTCGACCGTAATGCCCTTCTTATTTCGCTTTTTTGTCAAAAACTCCGGGATCGCTGGAAAATAAATAAAACTCCCATTGCCGATGAGGATGATATCGTAACGGGAATAGAGCCTTCGAAAGGGGGCCGCCAGGAATGGAAAAATAGGGCTATCCAGGAAATACATGATGAAAAAAAGGGATGCAAATCCATTGCCCGCCACGATGATCGTTTTTTTCATACGGCACTCCTTTCATAGGCGGTGTGCGCTTTGGTAAGACACGACGCACCGTGCCCGCTTTATCGAAGAGGACACCGAGGTGGCCTCGCGCGTCAAAAACATGCGCCCTACCGATACGGCGATATCTTGGCACTTTGATATCGCGCCTACGCTCTTATAAGTATAGCTCACCTATATCGCGCCGGAGCCGCCTTTCCCATGGCATGAGCCCGCCTGCATGAGGCTATTGAGAGCGGGTACCCTGGACGAACCGTGCCTTAAAGACGTCCGACCTTAAGTTTGCGTCCCTGACGGCTTACTAAACCACGGCCGCCTTTTTGCGATCTTCGTGCCGACCGGAAAGACCATAGGCCGCGCCCTTAAAGTGGCCTGTGCGTATCGCAGCGGCATCCGGACCGAAACACCCTTTTCCTTACGTTGCATAAATCAAATAGGTAATATAATATGCGAACACTACACAATGAGTATGGCAAATGCAAGTCATTACGGGCTTTGTGGGTACCGCTACGGGACTCCTACTGGGGCTATTTGGGAGCGGCGGGACACTCATAGCCATGCCCATTTTGCACTTCATTCTTCATGTGCCTTCGAAAAGCGCTGTTGCCATGGGGCTTGGCATCATCGCCATATCCGCCTCGGTCGCAGCATTCGACTATTGGCGGCGGGGCGTCATTGATTTACGGGTCGCTGCGCTCTTTGGCGCGTTTGGGGTCATGGGCACCTATATAGGGGCGCGCATGGGGGCGATCCTACCGGCGAGCGCGCATTTACTGCTTTTTGCGGTGGTCATGTACTACGCGGCGTCCCGCATCCTTATACGCAAAGACACGGTCGTGACCGCGCATCCGCACGCCCAACATTGGTTATATATTGGGGCCTACAGTATTGGCATCGGCACATTCGCCGGACTTGTCGGAGTGGGCGGCGGATTTCTTATCGTGCCCGCGCTGATTATTCTTTGGGGACTGCCGATTCAGCGAGCCGTCGGGACATCTTTGGTGGCGGTGGCGGTCAACTCCTACGCGGGATTTGCGGGCTATGCGGGCACCGTGGCGGTCAGCTACCCGATAATGGGCGTCTTTGCCGCCACAGCCGTGGCCGGTACGTTCGCCGGCTCGGCCCTCCATAGCCGTCTTTCGGTCGAGACGATCCGAAAGGGGCTTGGTCTATTTTTAGTGATCATCGCAACCTACATTTTATGGCAGAGGCTTGCGCCGTAGCGCAGCTCATAAAATCCGGCTTGGGGACGCAGGGCGTCTTGCGAATAGGCTGTGCGTATTCCGGTCGATTGTGCAAGAAGCGGCCACGCGTTTTCTGTGTCTGCAGGCGCCCACGGCCGACCGGCGGTTATTTTTATTGCGTCATTCCGGACAAGCCCGCACACCCACATCCTTCTTGCAACAAAGCGTCCTGGCCCGTGTTGCGTTCGTGTGCCCGATCGTCGCCTTTAGGCGTAGGCCTGGCGTTCTTGCTATACTATTCGCCTAATTTCTTGAGGTTAGAGAAAGGGGGATGCGATGGGCGGCACCATGGAGCCGAAACGGTTAGTGTTTGAGCAGTTGGCGCGCGTCGCCAAGGCCTTAGGCCAAGCAGGCCGCCTGGAGCTACTCGAGGCGCTAAGCCAGGGCGAGCGCGGGGTGGATGAACTGGCCCATATCACGGGCCTGTCGATTGCCAATACCTCCCATCATTTGCAGACCCTTCGCGAGAGCGGATTCGTCACCTCGCGCAAGAGCGGCGTTCAGGTTTATTACCGGCTTACGGGCGATGAAGTGATCGTGCTTTTGGCGGCGCTCCGGAGTATGGGCGAGCGACACATGGCCGAAATCGGGCAAATCGTACGCGAACATTTTCCATCGGAAGACGCCGACGCACCCATAAGCCATAAAGAGCTGCTGCCCCTTTTGCGAGGCGGCAAGGCGACTGTGGTTGATGTCCGACCGGAACGGGAATATCTGGCCGGTCACGTGAAAGGGGCGTTAAGTATTCCGCTTGAACAACTCGCCCGCCGACTGACAAGCCTTCCCAAGGGCCGGGAAATCGTCGCTTATTGCCGAGGACCGTACTGTCTGCTCGCCTTTGAGGCCGTCCGAG
>JAJYUW010000042.1 GCA_021792335.1 Pseudomonadota bacterium
CAACAATCCATGTATCTAGGCTTTTTGCGCGCTGAAGCCCGGAAACCCGCACCACTACTGGGGGTCAGTGAAAAATGTGCCTCGGAAGTGTCAAACTCCGGTCAGCGCGGCCATTATCTGCTTCTTCGATACCGTCATGATGATGTTCCTATTGAGAGTTGGTCAAGATCGGCCAGGCGCGTTGGCGGCCACCGAGAACGCACTCTATCCGGCGAAAATTAGGATGGCGTTAGCGCCGCTTCACGGAGATTCACTTGCTGGACGTGAGGACTCGGCGCTTGACGGCGCCGGCAGGCAATCACAGCGGCGCAGACGCTGCGATCTTCTGCCCATGCGTCACAGCCTTAGAGTGGGCGTTACCTGCTACCGGGGCGGTGCGTCAGGCGTCCTTTTCCCCAGCTCCCGTATCGTCGTGCGCACCCTCATGACGGGTATCGTACCATTCGTAAAAATCGCGTACGGGCATCGGCCTGGCGATGTAAAAACCTTGCGCCATGTCGCAGCCCATTTCCGCGAGCAGATTCAGGGTCGGTTGATCTTCCACGCCTTCGGCAATCGCTTTGAGACCGAGATTGTGTGCGAGGTCGATGGTCGAGCGCGCGATCGTACGGGAGTCCTCGTTGATCCGCATCTTGCGGACGAACGATTGGTCCACCTTGATGGCATCGACGGGCAGACTCTGCAGATAGGCCAGTGACGAGTAGCCCGTACCGAAGTCGTCGATATGTAGCTCGAAGCCCAGGTCGTGAAGTCTCACGAGCACGTCGCGGGCGCCATCATGGTCTTCCATGATGGCGCTCTCGGTGATTTCAAGCTGCAGTCGCGCGGGCGTGACGCCCCAGGTGGTGCATAGACCGGTGATGCGTTCGGTCAGTTTTGGATCGTGCAGATTGCGCGCCGAAAGGTTGACCGCCAATGGCAGATTCAATCCCGCTTGCTCGAAATCGTGAAGGTGCCGCGTCGCTTCTTTGACCACCCAGTAGGTCAGCGGCTTGATGAGACCAGTTCGCTCCGCGATGGCAACGAATTCGGTGGGAGATATGGCGCCGAGTTCGGAGTGGTTCCAGCGCGCCAGCATTTCGGCGCTGCATATCGTGCCCGATGCAATATCTAGTTTCGGCTGGCAGTAAAGTACCAGCTCGCCGTTTTCGATCGCTCGACGCAGATCCCGCGTCAGCGTGAAGCGCCGCACCATTCCCTGCTCGCTATCCTGCGCCGGGAAGGCGAACTCCGTTCCCGATTTCTTGGCCGCGCGCACAGCCATATCGGCGCGGCGCATGAGCAAGTCCGCATCGTCGCCATGCCCGGGATAAAGGGCGATGCCGATGCTCGCCTGCAGTTCTACCGCGAGATCGGAAAGTTCGAACGGCCGGGCGAATGCACTGATGATCTGCTCGCAGTAGCCCACCGCGGCATCGGCGTCGGCCGCGGGCAAAACGACGGCGAATTCATCCGAGCCAATCCGGGCGACAGTGCCCGAGTCTCCGACGCTTTCGCTCAAACGCGGTCCGATCAAGCGCAGCAATGCATCCCCCTGCTGATGGCCCAAGGCTTCATTGACGTCTCGGTAGTGTTCGATATCGAGATAGAGCAGGGTGAAGGGGGCACGCTGTTTCTGCTCGGCCACGATAAGTTGTTCCAGGCGCTGGTATAGCCAGGCGCGGTTCGGTAGATCCGTGAGCCGGTCGTGGTAAGCCCAGTGTTCGATCTCGGCGGCGCTGCGGGCGTGCTCGGCGCGCAGCCTCAGCGTGCCGATGCCGAATCCGAGATCGTCCGCCAGCTCTTCAAAGAGCGCAACCTCCTGTTCGCCGAAGGCGTCGGGCTCCGCGGAGTAGATCGTCAGATTACCGATGGTCTCCCCGTTTGTTTTCAGTGGCAGGGCAAGGATCGAAGTGAATCCGTACCCGATCAACTTTTCGCGCCAGGGTGCCAAGTTGGGATCAATGTTGGGGATGGTCGATGATAGCGAGGGCCGTTGTGAGCGGATCGCGATTCCCGTCGGTCCGAGGCCGAAAGCTGTCTCGGACCAGGTGACCGGCAGGCCCACGACGAAATCGCTTCCGATTCCCGCTTGCGCCACGGGACGAACCGTTTTTTGCGGATCGTGCTCCGCATAGCCGACCCAGGCCATGCGTTGGCCGCCTTCCTCGACCACGATGCGACATACCTCGCGCAACAAGGCACTTTCTTCCGTCGCATGCAGCAAGGCGTGGTTCCCGGCGCTGAGCGTCTTCAGGGCGCGAGCGACGCGCTGGACCTCCCGAATCCGGTGCTCCAGGGATTGCGCCATGTCGTCGAAGGCGTGGCCCAATTGTCCCAACTCGCTGGCGTCCTGGCGTAAGCCGGTGCGCGCGCCCAGATCCCCCGCAGCGAGGCGCCTCGCGGCTTGCGCCATGGCTCTGAGCCGGCGCAGCACGAGAGCGTTGCCGCCGAACCAGGCCAGGGCGATCACGAATAAGGCCGCAACGCTCATCATCAGCAGGTTGCGCTCGAGCGCGCGGTCTTCGGCTGCGATCGTTACGCTTAGCGGTATTCCTACCCCCACGTAGACGTCTGACGAGTGCGCGCCACCGATCGGCACGAACGAAAATATTCTCTGTACACCGTCGTGCGACAGCGCTGCGCGCACAGTTCGGGTCCCGTCCATGAGCGCTTTGTTGAAGTCCCCACCGTCCTTCAGCAGGGATTGACCCACCCATCCCCCGCCGCTCGGACAGTTGGCGATAACCACACCCCGGTGATCTACCACGGCCAGCACCGTGCCTCCGGGCAGGCCAGCGGCGGTGAGGGTACGGTCGAGCCAGGAAAGGTTTATGGATACCGTCAGCACCGCTGCGATCTTGCCCTCCGCATCGAGTCGCGGATAGCTGGCGATCAGCATTCCTTTCCCGGCAGTTTCGCCGCTAGCCTGGTAACCAACCGAAAAGCTCTTCGTCGTCAACGCCTTGTGAAAGTAATCCTGGCCGGAGGCATTGGTAGGATTTTTCGGCGGCAGCGCAGCGCAAAACAGATCTCCATTCGGGCGAATAACGGCGAGATTGGCGTAATCCGAATGAAGCGAGAGCATCTTTTTGAGGCTGCGGTGGCAAGCATCGATCGAGCCGCCGACGCGAAGTTCTGGAACATCAGCCAGCATGGCTAGAAGCAGGCGGCTGTCGGTAATCAGTACCGCGTTCTGAACAGTAACTATCCTGGCAAGACGGTTCGCATCCTGCAAGGCGTCGTTTTCCTGAAAGCGTCTGTGTTCAAAACCCGAATAAGCAATGAGGGCGAAAGCCGGGATGACGCACAATAGGACCAGTAGCAATAAACGAGAACGAAGGCTGGAGAATCTCATGGTAAGACCTTTAGGGGCTATGGACGGCGGGTCATCGGGTGCTTTTCTTCAAACCCTGAACCTGGCCACTAATGACTTCAACTTTCCCGATAGCTGTTCCAGGCGATCTGCCGCCAGCTTCACGTTCTTTATGGTGGCGCCGTTCTCCTCGGTCATCTGCGCGATTTTTTCGACGTTCTGGGCAATCAGGTTGCTGGTAGAACTCTGTTCTTGCAGCGCCGAGGATATTTCCGTCACGGAGGCCAGCACATTGCGGCTGCTGGCCTCAATATGGGTTATCGAATCGCCTGCCTTGGCGGCCATGCCGACCCCCCTGCCAACCTGAGTGCCGCCCTCGGTCATGCTTTGCATGGCGTCCTGGGCGCCACTTTGGATGGCGTGAATCATTTCAGATATTTCCAGCGTAGAACTTGTGGTGCGCTCGGCGAGCTTTCTGACCTCATCGGCGACAACTGCGAATCCTCGGCCTTGTTCCCCGGCACGCGCTGCCTCGATGGCCGCATTCAGCGCGAGCAGATTCGTCTGGTCGGCAATTTCCTTAATGACATTGACGATGGTTGAAATTTTGTTCGACTGCTCACTGAGACTGGAAATCAATTCGCTGGAATGTCTAAACGAGTCGGCAATCTTATTGATTTCCAGGACGGCATTTTTCACCACACCCTCGCCCGCGCTGGAAAGCGTACCGGCTTCGGTAGCCATGTTGTGCGCGTCATCGGCGCTTGATGCCACGTGCTGGATACTGACGGCCATCTCCTCCATGGCGGCGGCCATGGAGCTCGTCGCCTCGCTTTGCTTGTCCGAACCAGCAGTCACTTGATCGGAAGCAATGTTCATCTTCGTCGCGTCATCCGCCACTTGGTTCGCAGCAGCGAGGATTTGACTGATGGCATCATGCAGAGACTCCCGCATTTGTTTCATCGCGACCAGTAAGCTAGAGTCGTCGCCCGGGCGCGCCTCGATGACGGTGGTCAGATCACCCGCGGCAATTCGGCGGGTGACCTCCGCTGCGTAGGCGGGCTCACCGCCCAACTGCCCCATCAAGTCGCTGCGAATGGCGATCGAGATGGTGGTGGTCAAGGCTAGTCCCGCGAGTATCAGCGCTATGAAGATGTTTCGCGCCGACTCGTATCGCGCTTGGTTGTGCCTAATTTCGGTGTCGATATTTTCAGCGTAGTGCTTTTCAACCGCACTCACTGTCTTATCCATCGCGGTTCCGGTCCGGCGGCCGAGCCCGCGGACCAGTTTGTCGACCGCCTTACCGGCGTTTGGGTCGGCTTTGTCAAAGTGACCAAGCGCATCGCGGTAGCGGGCGCCTAATGCCGCGTGGTCGCTTTTCAGAGTTTCGAGATCACCGGTCGCAAGCCCCAAGCCCTGCATCAGGTCGGTGCCAGTGGTTAGCAATGCATCAACCTTTTTTTCTTTTTCGCTGAATGCAGTGAGGTATTGGTCGAAACTTGCCGGGTCATTGCCGCGAATAAGAATATTTTTCCAGTCCTGGAGTTGGTCTTTGAATTGTTTGTGGGCATTTTCGATGGCAATGAGCGCCTTGCTTGCGGTCTTGGCAAAGCCTATGTCGCCTTGAGTTTTTACCGTCATGCTGCGCAATTCCCAAATCCCCGCAGCGCCCAGCAGCACTAATAGGGTGGACGTTGAGATGGCAAGCAGCAGCAACTTGGTGCTGGTCTTGAGCTTGTTCATGGAAACATCCTTAAAAAATTAATGCATAAAACATTAATGCATAAAACATTGTAGCATATGCCTCTCCTCGTCCCCTTGTGGAGGATCGATGAGTGCGAGCCAGCGATTTGAGGAATACCTGGAGCATTCGGGGGACGGACTTGGGCATATGGACCGGCACAAGGGGCGACCGGCACAAGGGGCGACCGGCACAAGGGGCCGATGACGCCTCGGTCGCGCAATAGTATAGCTCGGGTGGCTCCGTTGCCGAATTACTGCCCGCTGGCCGACGCCGGCTGCCGGGTCGACCAGGAGGCGTTTCGGAGCCGATTCACTGATATTGGCTTGCCTTACGCTGTCGGCATCAAATCGTCGGCGGTGGTCTGGCCGCCCGGCGTCGAACCACTGTTGCCGAAACGCTCCAGTGGTATGGGTCGCCCGCCGGTGATGCCGCGACGTACTCGGCCCGTCAGCCTGTATCGGTCAAACAGTTGGCTCATGCGCTGCCGGCTAGCGCTTGCCAGGCGATCAGTTGGCGCCAAGGGACAAACGAAATGCTCAGAGGTTGCTTTGCGGCCGTTCGGGTGCGCCAAGCCGGTGGAAAGCTGTTCGGAACTTGATCCGAATTTGCCTTGCCAGGTCAAGGACAACCAGGGCAAGCTGGCTGATGCGCTGAAGGAGTTCTTTGCCGACGCAGAGGCCGCCGGATTTGGCGCCTTGCCAGTGAGTCGATCCGATATGCAGTACCCGAAGCGCAGCTTGCGCGGCCGCCGTAAAACCGCCGACCGCCTCCCCGACTATCGCGCTTCATTGCTGGGCCTCACGCCTCGGGGGTAAATGCGATTGCCCTGAACTGCCGCCAACCGGACAAATCCTGAACCCGCAACATGATGAGTCGACTGTTGACAGGCACTCCAATAAACACTAAAGTTTGTCTGATGAACGGATAAACGTAACATCGGTTAAACTCTGATAAGGGGACGGGCATGGCAGACGCATCGTATGACGCGATAGTAATAGGCGGCGGGCACCACGCGACTATCATTTCCTGTTATCTCGCCAAGGCGGGCTTGCAGGTGGCTGTGCTGGAAGGGCACACCGGGCTGGGCGGAGGAGCGGTCAGCGAGGAAGCGCCGGCACCGGGATTTCGCCAGAATCCGCACGCACATTTCACCCGTTTCTACGGTCATCCGGCCTATTCCGATTTCAACCTGCAAGAGGAGGGACTCGAATACGTTTTCCCGGAGCAGAACGAGGGCATGATCTTCGAGGACGGCTCCAGCTTCATCGGCTATTCAGCCTTTCGGGTGGTCGATCCCAAGACGGGCCGAACCGAAGAGTCGCCAGAGAATGTCCGCAAGACCTACGATCAGATCAAAGCATTCTCGCAACGCGACGCCGACATGTATTTGCGATTGTTCGAGCAGTACAAGAAATACTGGAAGAAGGCTTTTCATACCCACCGCTTCACTGCGCCGCCGCCCTGGGGCACGCCTGATGCACTGGAAGCGTTATGTGACATCCCCGACAGCGGAATCGAGCCGGTCCACCAGTTCATGTCGGTGCGCCAGTGTGCTTACGACTTCTTCGAGAGCCCGGAGCTGCGCACGCTGTTCATGCGGGCTACGCCGACATCCGGTGGTTGTTTTCCAGACGACCCGATGGGGCTGCAGAGCCTGGTCCATGTCATGGGTCTGGTGCTGTCGTTCGAGCCCGCGGCGATCGTCAAGGGCGGCACCCAGTCGATTACCGACGCACTGGTGAAGGTGGGAAAAAAGCTCGGCGTCCAGCATTTCACCGGTCACGAGGTAGACGAGATCATCGTCGAGAATGGCAGTGCTACCGGTGTAAAGCTGGCGCGTGGCGGCGCCCTAAAAGCCCCACTGGTGATCTCTGACCTCGGCGTGCCGCAGACCTTCCTGCGTCTTCTGCGCAATCACGCACTCGGCGACAGGCTGTTGCATCGGGTCAAGAACATTCATTACGACCGTGGCCAGATCTTCTGGGGCAACGTGGCGATGCATGAATTGCCCAAGTACACCGCCGACAACATCAATCCGGGCGTCGGTTCGCAACCGCGCCTATACACCGGCGCCAAGGATCCCGAATATATGGCCAGCCGCTATCAGCACGACATCTTCCTGCTCGGCTTTCCGCAACAACCGTACATTCTGACCGCACCCGACAGCATCTGGGACAGGACCCGCGCGCCGGAAGGCAAGCACACCATTCTGATCGAAGATTTCACCGCGCCGGCGCGGTTGTTCTCGGCACGCGACTGGGGTCGCATCAAGGAGGAGTTCACCGATCGCGCGCTTGAGGAATGGCGCAAGTACGCGCCCAACATGACCAAGGACAACATCATCGGCGTACGCATCTACGGTCCTTACGACGTGCAGGCCGGCAAGCCCGATATGATCGAAGGCGGCTGGACGGAAGGATCGATGTTCGCCTCGCAACTCGGCCGCTTCCGGCCAACCCCGGAGCTGTCAGGGTATCGCACGCCGATCAAAAATCTGTACATGTGCTCGTCCAATCTGCATTCGGCCGGCGGTATCGGTCGTGGATCGAGCTATATCGCCTACAAGATCATCGCCCAGGACCGCTCATTAATGCGCATCTGGGAACAGGCCGGGCGCGAATTTTAACGAGAGGAGAGCGGGATGCGTGTCGTCGTCTGCCTCAAGCAGGTAATCGATCCACTGACGCCGGCGTCGACCTTGACGCTCGATCAAAATGATAAAAAGATTCGCGTCGGCATTGTTGCGCCGCCGGTGATCAACGGATTCGACGAACAAGGGCTCGAGGCGGCATTGCGCCTGCGCGAGAAACGGAAAGATATCGAGATCGTCTGTCTGGCCGTTGGCGAGCGCTTCAACAGCGACGTGATGAAGCGCTCGCTGGCCGTTGGCGCCGATCAATTGATCCTCGTCCAGGACGCCTCTCTCGACACCTGGGATCCCTATCCGATCGCCTCGGCTTTGGCAGCCGCCATTCGCCAGATCGGCGGCGCCGACCTGATCATTTGCGGGCGTCAGGGCTCCGACTGGGACAATGCGCTAACCCCCTACATTCTGGCCGATTTGCTGGCGCTACCGCTGCTGAGCCTCGCCAAGCGCGTAGAGCTCAACGAGGGTAATCGGGTCGAGATCGAAAGAGTGCTCGCCGACGGTTCGATGATGATGAATGCGCCGCTGCCGGCGCTGGTGACGGTGACGAGCGAACTGGGCGCCTTGCGGATGCCGAGCGTCTCCGCGCGCCTGTCGGCGGCGCGCAAACAACCGCGTCAAATCGCTCTGGCCGACCTCGAGGTAAGCGCCGCACCGGTGCGCGCGCCGGAGGTGATCGATCTGGCGATTCCCGTCACCGGGCGGAGCTGCACCTTCATCGAGGCCGCCGATGGGCCGGGTGCGGGTGCTCGCCTGGCCGAAACATTGTTGCAGGCCGGGGCGATCCGTCTCGGCGGGGAGGGCCAATCATGACCGGAATTCTGATAGTTGCCGAGGTCGATGCAGGCGAATTGCGACCGGATTTCAGAGAACTGATGACGGTGGCCAGAGCCATGTCCGCCACCGTTCCCGGCGGAATTGCCATCGCCCTCGTCGGCGCGAAACTGGAAGCGGCAACGCGTCAGGCGGCAAGAATCGGAGCCGATTCGCTGCACGTGATCGATGACCATCGTCTGGCCGATCCCTGGCCCGAAGCCCACGCCGCTGCCTTGATCCAATTGTGTGGCGAACTCTCCCCGAAGATGGTGATCGCTCCGCGCACGATACTCGGCGCCGAGATGGCGGCTCGTCTGGCGGTCCATTGCCGCTGGCAATTGGTCCAGGACGTGACCCAGATCGAAGCGACACCGGACGGCGGCCTAAAATGCTTGAGGCCGGTTTCAGGCGGCGCCGTCGCCGCAACAGTGCGCGCCGGTGCTGGACCTTGGGTCGTGGTGCCGCGTCCGCGAGCCTTCACGCCGGACGAGACCGACACCGGCAGCGTCGTCGTCGCACCCGTACGGCACGCCTTCGAGCCGCCAGTACTGGCGACGGTTTGTGAGGCGCCCAAGCGCATTGCTGTCGAAGGCATCGGCATCGATCGCGCGCAGACGGTCATCGCCGGCGGCGGCGGACTCGGGGGCCCCGGGCCCTTTGGTTTGCTGCGCGAAATTGCCGATTTGCTCGGTGGCGCAGTAGGCGCGTCGCGCGTCGCGGTTGATTCCGGCTGGGTGCAAGCGTCGCTTCAGGTTGGCCTGACGGGCAAGACCATCGCCCCCGATCTGTATATCGCCGTCGGCATTTCCGGTGCGATCCAGCATCTGATCGGTTGCTCGTCAGCGCAGGTGATCGTCGCGATCAATAGCGATGCCTCAGCGCCGATCTTCGGCATCGCCAATTATGGCGTCGTCGGCGATTGGAATGAAGTCATGCCGGCTTTCCGCGACGCATTAGCCGGCCACGCTTCATGACTTCGGTGCGGCCAAGCTGAAATGCCGATCGAAATGTCCCTGAGGTTCGCCGTCGTTAGTGCGGCGCTCGTTGTTGCGGGGCTCCGCTTCGGACGTCTGGCGCGTCCTCTGCTGGCTGCGCCAGCCGAGCCGCGACTGAAACCATTCGCCCCGCGCGCATGGGGAGTACTGGTCAATATACTAGGTCATGTGCGGCTGCTGCGAAAGCCTTACGCCGGGCTGCTGCACATGATGATGTTTTTCGGGTTTCTGTTTCTTCTCACAGCGGTAGTACAGACGTTCGGCGCGGGCGTTTCACCGCTGTTTGCGCTTGCCATGATCGGAGGATCGACCTGGATCGCGCTCGGGCAGGATATTTTCGCGACCTTGCTGTTGGTCGCTGTCGCGATGGCCGCTTTTCAGCGTTTGGTGCTGGTGCCGTCGCGCTTCGAGGGATCTAACAAAGCCGATGCCGGGATCATCCTTGGCTTGGTCGCGGCGGTCGCTATCGGCCTGCTCCTTCAGAATGCCTGTTACCTCGTTGGCGGTGATCCTTCGGCGGCGTGGCGACCGGTCAGTTCAATTCTGGCGACACTGCTTCGCTGGCTGGGCATGACCGGGCCGGCCGCGAAAGTCGGCGCGACGGCATTCGCCTGGCTGCATATGTTGGCCATTCTGGTTTTTCTTATCTACATTCCAGGCTCCAAGCATCTTCATGTGTTCGTTGGTATTCCCAACCTCTATTTGCGCGACCTCCAGCCGGCAGGACGGCTCACCACGCCCGATCTCGAACAGCCGGCGCTCGGCCTCTCGAAAATCAGTCAGCTCGGCCGCAAGCAAGTGCTCGACCTCTACGCCTGTACCGAATGCGGGCGCTGTCAGGAAATGTGTCCAGCTTACGCCTCGGGCAAGCCGTTGAGCCCGAAGCTGCTGATCATGAATTTGCGCGACCATCTTTGGGAGCAACGGGACGGGGGAAATGGGGATGATACCGGCGGCGCATTGATCGGCAATGCCATCAGGGAAGAAACGATCTGGTCATGCACCACCTGCCGCGCTTGCATGGAGGCCTGCCCGCTGTTCATCGAACACGTGCCCAAGATCATTGACATGCGCCGGTATCTGGCGATGGAGGCCGGAAGCGTTCCCGATGGAATCTCGGGCGCGACGCTGTCGATAGAGCAAAGAGGCCATCCCTGGGCTGGGACAAGATTCTCCCGGCTGGACTGGTGCCGCGACCTCGATATTCGCGTGCTCAAGCCAGGAGAGGCTACCGACACGCTGCTGTGGGTTGGCTGTACTGCAGCCTTGGATGCGCGTGCGCAGAAGGTCGTGCGCTCCCTGGTGCGCCTGCTGCGTGCGGCAAAGGTGGATTTCGCCATCCTCGGCGACGACGAGAAGTGCACGGGCGACGTCGCACGCCGCACCGGCAACGATTATCTCTTCCAAATGCAGGCGGCGGCCAATGTCGAGACGCTCAATGCCCGGACGTTCAGGCAAATTGTCAGTGTCTGCCCTCACTGCGTAAACACGCTGAAGAATGAATATTCGGATTTCGGTGGCACTTACCAGGTTGCGCATCATACCCAGTTGCTGGCGGAGCTGATGGAAACTGGTCGCCTGCCCCAGCTGCAGAAGAGCGAGGCGGGCACCATTACCTTCCACGATCCCTGCTACCTCGGTCGCTACAACGGAGAATTTGCTGCGCCCCGCGCGGTCCTCTCGGCTGCGGGTGCGACCCTTGCCGAAATGAAGCGCACTCGCGGGCAGTCGTTTTGCTGCGGCGGTGGCGGTGGGCGTTCATTCGCGATTGAGCCACCGGATCAGCGCGTCAACATCATTCGCGCCAGGCAGGCGCGCGAAACGGGGGCGCCGGTGCTTGCCACTGCCTGCCCGTTTTGCCTGTTGATGCTCGAGGACGGTTGCAAGGCGGCAGCGAGACAGGAGGACGGCGGAGTTCAGACCCAGCAGGTTCGCGATATCGCCGAAATCCTCGTCGAGTCCATGCCCGGTGGCGGCGCAGGAGTGGTCTGGTGAGCGCCTACGGCGTGATATCGAATGAGCGGCCGGGCGCGTTCGGTAAGGCCAGGGCGTTTTCAGGCCTCTCGGTTCTTGCGCGGGCGTCGCGTCTGCGCTTTGCCTCCCGCAGCTTCTTGCTTCATGTCGGCGTCGGTCCCCTCGGGGGAATCAAGAACGATCTTGAGACCATGCCGCATATGTTGTTCGCTGGCGGCCATGGCCGCATCCGGGTCGTGATCGCGGATCGCGGCGAAGATTTTCTCGTGGTCCTCCAGCAAGGTCGTGTAATTCTCTGGATGACGACGCGAGAAACGTGTCGACTCGAAGTAGAGGCTGCGCAACAGGAGCGTTGCCAGCAGGAGCGTCTGATTGCCACTGGCGTCGGCGACCGCGGTGTGAAAATCCAACGACGTTTGGATGCTGGCGGCCTCGTTACCAATTGCTTTGCGGCCCGCTTCGATTGTGTCCCGAATACGACGAATGCCGGCCGCATTGGCGCGCCTCGCCGCCATTGCGGCAATCAATGGTTCGAGGACAAGGCGTGCTTCGACAATGTCATTGATCAGGTCGGTACTGGTGAACTCGGACCACTCCGTCAGCGCAAACAGCGGCGCCGTATTGACCAGGATAGTTCCTCGGCCCGGCTTCGCTTCGGTCACGCCGAGGATCTGAAACACGCGAAAGGCCTCGCGAATCGACGAGCGGCCGACTCCCAATTGTTCCGCCAGGACGGCCTCGGAAGGGAATTTGTCGCCCGGTTTGATCTTGCCGATTGCCACCAGGCGCGCGATCTCATGAACGATCGCCTTGGCCAGGGAAGCATTGCGGGTGATGGATATTTTAGCTAACATCGAATAGATTGTCTGATGAACATATTAACTTATGTTTGCGAGGATGCGCGAGAAATGCCAATTATCGAGGTCATTCCGAGAGATCCGGCAGCGTCTCAATTGGCATGAATTATATCAGCAAGTAGGGCTGGCTAAGCAGATTGTCTGAGCAATTACGGCATATTTGTCCGGGTTGAGGAGTTGGGCTGAACCGAAAAATTAACACCTTGTAGCGCACCAACACAAAAGGTTGTAGGAGACGCCAACACGGACGCTGCTCAAGCCGACGTGCTGGAATTCGAAGCAAACCAGAAAAGGAGGGAGTGATGGCGAACGTCAATGTGCAACATCGCGCGGCGAAACTATCGACGGCGGTTCCAGGCTTTGAATTCGACGAGGAGGCCGATCTGGCCCAATCGCCCGCATGGTTTCTCGACGGTACCCACTCCGTTCCGCCGTGGACCCCGCTGTTCGGTTGGTTCTGGATCAACTTCTGCCGACACGGGATGCAGTACGGTGCAGAAATGCTTTCGTTGCCTACCGTCAAGGGCTGGGACTGGAGATTCAAAAACGGCGGTGGCTACCTGACCTTGCTGCTGGTCAAAACCGAAGCGGAGCAACGGCAACGCGAGCAGCGCTTTCGCGTCGCGATCCGGCCATTTATCGACGACTATGACGGTCTTTGGCGCAGCCAGCTCGACGAAATGTTGGGTCTTTATCAAGGCTTGAAAAAGCTCGATCTGGATAAAGCCAGCAATATCGAGGTCCTCGATAACTTCGAACAGACGATCAATGTCTGCCGGCGCATGTGGGAGGTGCACATGTACATGATGTACGGCACGTACACGGCCTACATCCTGTTCGAGAACATGTGCCGCGAGCTGCTGGGTATCGATGACACCCATCCGCTCTTCCACAAGCTCATCACCGGCTTCGATAACAAGGTGCTTCAAGTCGACAAGACGATATGGGAATTCTCCCAGAAGGCGTCAAAGTTGGGACTGGCAGAGGTCATTCTGCATAGCGAGCCCAAGGATATCGTGGCCAAGATCGAGGCGGCACCGAACGGACATGCCTTCATGGAATCCTTCCGGGCGTTCCTGAACGAAGACGGCTGGCGCATGCAGCGAATGTCCGAAATGAATCTGCCTACCTGGATTGAGGATCCAGCTCCTCCGCTCATCAACCTCAAGCAATTCCTGGTGAAAGGTGGCGGCTTCAATCTCGAGGCTGAGCGTGAAAAGGTCAGTAAGGAGCGGGAAGCCGCCGAGAAGGAGGTTCTCGCCAAGGTGGCGCCAGAACAAAGAGGCTGGTTTACCACCTTGCTTCGACTGGCACAGAAGTCTGGCGTGTTCAGCGAGGAGCACGACCACTACCTCGACCTCTACACCCACGCCATGATGCGGCGCTCGGCACTGGCGCTCGGTCGGCGACTTGCCGGTGGCGGCGCCATCGATAGTGCAGAGGACATCTTCTTCATCATTCCGGACGAGATCCGCAAAGCGGCCATCAATCCGGATCAATTCAATCTGAGGCCTATTGTGGCCACTCGCCGTGCGCAATGGCAGGAGTGGTGCAAGACGCCGAATCCGCCGGTGATCCTGAAGGAAGGCTTTGACATGGACCAAGCGATGGGTGTGCTGGTCAAGTCGAACGACCCGATAGCCTTGAAGGTGGTGGTGGGTTCAATGCCGGTGGTCCGGCCGGAACTCAAGGCCGATCTGCACGGCACCTGCGGCTCTCCAGGGGTGACGGAGGGACTGGCGCGCGTGATCATGAGCGAGGATCAACTGGCGGACGTTCAGCCCGGTGAAATTCTGATTGCGGCGACAACCTCTCCGAGCTGGACACCGGTGTTCTCGTTTATCAAAGGGGTGGTCGTCGATCGGGGTGCCTCGTTGTCGCACGCGGCAATCGTCGGCCGCGAATACGGCATTCCTGTGCTGATGAACGTGTTTGTCGGAACTCAGCAAATCAGGACGGGCCAGCGGATTCGGCTGGATGCCAACATGGGCGCTCTCTATATTCTCGACAAGTAGATGCGAATCGGCGGGCCGGGTAAACGGCCCGCCTCGATTTCTGCAGCGATCAGGAGAGCGATGATGGCGAAGAAGTGGATCTACGCGCTGGAAGAGCTTGGACAGGAGCATCTCGAGCTCGTCGGGAAGAAGTGCGCGAACCTGGGAGAGATGACCAAGCTCGGGATGCGTGTCCCCCCGGGATTCGCAATTTCGGTGGATGGTTTCGAGAAGTACATGCAAGTGACCGGGCTAGGCAAGCGTATCGAAAGTTATTTTGCCTCCCAGGGAGATGAGCTGAAGAAAAGTATCCAGAGGCAGATGGATGCTAGTCGGGTGGTGAAGGATCTGATCGCGGCAACGCCGCTGCCCGAGGCTATGGCCGAAGAAATCGAGAAAAACTACGAGGCGCTCTGCCGCCGCTGTGGTGAAGCGGAATTGCCCGTAGCTGTTCGCTCGAGCGGTTCGGTGAGCATGCCTGGTCAGATGGAGACCTACCTCTATGTCCGGGGCAGTTCGGAAGTGACGCGCAGAGTGCTCGAGGTTTGGGAGAGTACATTCAATACCCGAGCCATTGCCTTCCGCCTGGAAAAGGGAATGCCGGTGGATAAGGCGCCCATCGGTGTTGCCGTCATCAAGATGGTCAACGCCAAGAGCGCCGGCGTGGTCCTGACCGTTGTCCCGACTAACGGCGACGAAGACAACGTGGTCATAGAGGGCAACTGGGGCCTGGGCGAAAGCGTGGTGAGCGGCGACATCACTCCCGATAACTTTATTGTCAATAAAGCGAATCTGGACATCGAACGCAAGCTGAGCAAGAAAACCAAGTGGGTCGTAGCGACGGGCAACGGCACCATCAAAGCGGATGTTCCTTTGCATCTTCAGGAGATGCCCTGTCTGGAAGACGAGGAAATCCGCGAACTCGTCCGTATCGCACTGAATGTCGAGAAGCACTTCGGTGTACCGCAGGACATGGAATGGGTGGTGGATCGAGACCTGCCCTTTCCGGAGAACGTGATCTGGGTGCAGGCGCGCCAGGCCAAGTACATCCCGAAACGGAAGGATGCCGATGCCGACTACCTTGTAGACCAGATGACGAGACTCTTTCGCAGGTAAGCCCCGCAGGGTGACGAGTCGGAAGTGTCGTGTCCAGAAGCTGACACCTGCAATGTCTTTTTCAAAGGAAGGTACGTGACGGACTAACACAGCAGAATCTTGGCGCCTACCGGTCGAATCGACCTGCCCATTTTCATGAAAGAGATGATGGCGAACTTCTGAAAACATCGTCCGCCAAGAGCCTGCACCGTAGCGCAAGGAACCAGCATGGAATTTTTCATCGATGGAAAATGGCGGCCGTCAGCCACAGCGCGGACGATGCCGGTGGTCAACCCGGCGACGGGCGAAACGGTCGATCGGGTACCGGTCGGCAATGGCGAGGATGCAGATCAGGCCATAGTCTCGGCGGCAAACGCCTTCAGACATTGGCGCAAGGTGTCGATGGCCCGGCGAGCAAAGTTGCAGCACGCAGCCGCACAGCGGTTGCGCGATCGGGCCGACGAGTTTTCTCGTCTGCTCACTTTGGAATTGGGACGACCACTTGCCGGCGCCAAGGTGGAGATCGAGCGATCTGCAGACTTGCTCGACTATTTCGCCGAAGAGGGGCTTCGCCTGCGCGGCGAGATCCCGATGATAAACGAGGAACACGAACGGGTATTGGTCGTCAGAGAGCCGATGGGCGTTGTGGTCGCCATTGCCCCGTTCAACTATCCGATTACGCTGCTTACTTTCAAGTTGGGCGCGGCGCTGATGACCGGCTGCACCGTAGTCGCAAAACCCGCCTCCGATACGCCGCTCACGACGCTTTTACTGGCTGAATTGTTTTTTCAGGTGGGCTATCCGCCAGGCGTATTCAACCTAAAAACCTCAGTTAGCTGATTCCGTTTGCATGATTCTGAAGTAATCGATGCAACGGAGGTGGTGCGATTCCAGCCAGCAAGCGCTTGAGATGATCGCAGGCAAGATTCCAGACGGTGG
>JAJYUW010000220.1 GCA_021792335.1 Pseudomonadota bacterium
CAAGGTGACGGCGGCAGAGGATTTGCCGCGTGCCTACGAACTGGCGGCAAAGAGCGATGCGCTGGTTTTTGCGGAGCAGTTCATCGAGGGCATGGAGCTGACTGCGGCCATCCTCGGGGACAGGGCTCTGCCGTTGATCCGGCTGGAAACGCCGCGAACTTTTTACGATTACGAAGCGAAATACCTGGCGGACAACACCCGCTACCTCTGCCCGTGCGGCTTGTCCGCAGAGCAGGAGCGGCAGATCCAGGCGCTGGCGTTGCAAGCTTTCCGGGTGGTGGGCTGCCGGGGCTGGGCGCGGGCGGATGTGATGCTGGACAAGGGCGGTGCGCCCTATTTTATCGAGATCAACACTTCGCCGGGGATGACCGACCACAGCCTGGTGCCGATGGCGGCGCGGGCGGCGGGTTTGAGTTTCGAGGACCTGGTGATGAAGATTCTGGAACTGGCACGGGTGGGATGAATGCCATCGATCTGGTTTATGAGGTTGGGTTGCGCCAACCCTCACCCCAACCCTCTCCCGCAAGCGGGAGAGGGGGCAAACGTGAAGGGCGCTTGTTTTGATCTGGGATAAGACGCAAATGACATTATGGCTGGCAAATCTGCTTTATGCCCTGGCGGCGGTGCTGCTGCTTTATGCCGTCCTGTTCCTGGTGGTGCACCTGCCTGTTTTCCCGCTGCGCAAGGTGGACGTGAAAGGGGCGCTGGCGCATGTAAACCGCGAGCAGGTGCAGTTCATCGTCACGCGCGAGATGAAAGGAAACTTCTTCACGCTCAATCTCAACCGCACCCGTGACGCGTTCGAGAAGCTGCCCTGGGTGCGCAATGTCAACCTGCGGCGGCGCTGGCCCGACCGGCTGGAAGTGACGATCGAGGAGCACGAGGTGCTGGCGCGCTGGGGCAGTTCGGCGCTGGTGAACACGCACGGCGAGCTGTTCAAGGCCGCCTCCAGCGAGGCGCTGCCGGAATTCAGCGGTCCCGAGGGTAGCGCCGTGGAAGTGAGCCGGCACTATGCGGATTTCAGCCGCCTGCTCAAGCCGCTCAAGCTGGCGCCCACCCACATGACCCTGTCGGACCGGCGCGCGCTTGAACTCAAGCTTAACAATGGGCTGGTGGTGGAATTGGGCAGAGAGAAGGTGCTCGAACGCCTGGAAAAATTCGTCGGGGTATATGAACGGACCATTGCCAAGTTGCCGCAATCCGTGACGTATGCCGATCTGCGCTATCCGAATGGATTCGCGGTGCGCTACCCCGAGATCGCGGAGAAAAAGGCGCTGCCGGCAGTGAAACCGGCTCAGGTGGGTTTGAAGAAAAAAATCGGATGGCAACGTGGAGCCGCACGCATTGCGGCAGCTGCCTGACGGGGAGACTTAGGATGAGCAAGACCAAGGAACAGAAAAATCTGATTGTCGGACTGGATATAGGCACCTCGAAGATCGTCGCCATCGTCGGAGAAATCCTGCCGGAAGGGAGGATGGAGATCATCGGCATGGGCCAGTCGCCGTCACGGGGTTTGAAGAAGGGCGTGGTGGTCAATATCGAGTCCACCGTCAGCGCCATCCAGCGCGCGCTGGAGGAAGCCGAGCTGATGGCCGACTGCAAGATCCGCGAGGTCTACACCGGCATCGCGGGCAGCCATATCAAGAGCATCAACTCGCACGGCATGGTGGCGATCAAGGACAAGGAGGTGAACCAGTCCGACGTCGACCGGGTGATCGAGACCGCACGGGCGGTCAATATTCCGACCGACCAGCAGGTACTGCATATCCTGACCCAGGAATTCATCATCGACGGCCAGGAAGACGTGCGCGAGCCGCTCGGCATGAGCGGCGTACGCCTGGAAGTGAAGGTGCACATCGTTACCGGTGCGATCAGCGCGGCGCAGAACATCATCAAGTGCGTGCGCCGCTGCGGGCTGGAAGTGCGCGACCTGATCCTGCAGCCGCTGGCGTCCAGCATGGCCGTGCTGTCGGAGGACGAAAAGGACCTGGGTGTGTGCCTGGTGGATATCGGCGGCGGTACCACCGATATCGCGGTGTTCACCGGCGGGGCCATACGCCATACCTCGGTGATACCCATCGCCGGCGACCAGATCACCAACGATATTGCCATGGCGCTGCGGACGCCGACTGCGGACGCCGAAGACCTGAAGGTGAAATACGGCTGCGCGCTGCGCCAGTTGGCCGATCAACACGACAAAATCGAGGTGTTGGGCGTCGGCGACCGGCCGTCGCGGCAGCTCTCGCGCCAGACCCTGGCCGAGGTGATAGAGCCGCGGGTGGAGGAGCTTTACAGCCTGGTGCAGGCGGAGTTGCGCCGCAGCGGTTTCGAGGAGCTGCTTTCGTCCGGCATCGTCATCACAGGCGGCAGCAGTGCGATGGAGGGCATGGCCGAGCTGGGCGAGGAGGTGTTTCACATGCCGGTGCGGCTGGGTATGCCGCAGTATGTGGGCGGGCTGGCCGAGGTGGTGCGCAATCCGCGCTTTGCCACCGGTGTCGGGCTGCTGCTTGCAGGCATGGATCAGCACCAGCGCCACCACTTGGCGGCGATGCAGAACGGTTCGCTGACACAGGTTTTTAATCGGATGAAGAGCTGGTTTCAGGGAAATTTTTAGCAATTTTTGGTTTTTGAGCTTAGGACGCAACAACAAAGGAGGTAAGCATGTTTGAGATCATGGATACACAAACACAAGAAGCGGTGATCAAGGTGATCGGCGTTGGTGGCTGCGGCGGCAACGCGGTCGACCACATGATCGCCAGCGGACTGGATGGCGTCGAGTTCATCTGCGCCAATACCGATGCGCAGGCGCTCAAGCGCAACCAGGCTGGCGTCACCGTGCAACTGGGGTCGGCCATCACCAAGGGTCTGGGCGCGGGCGCCAACCCCGGCGTCGGGCGCGAAGCCGCGCTGGAAGACCGTGAGCGCATCGCCGAGCTGATCGACGGCGCCGACATGCTGTTCATCACCGCCGGCATGGGCGGGGGCACCGGCACGGGCGCCGCGCCGGTCGTGGCCGAGGTGGCGAAGGAACTGGGCATCCTGACCGTGGCGGTGGTGACCAAGCCGTTCGGTTTCGAGGGCAAGCGCATGAAAGTGGCTCAGGAGGGCATCGAGGCGCTGTCGCAGCATGTCGATTCGCTGATCGTGATTCCCAACGACAAGCTGATGGAAGTGCTGGGCGGCAAGATCGGCTTCCGCGATGCCTTCAAGGCGGCGGACGGCGTGCTGCACGGCGCGGTGGCGGGCATCGCCGAGCTGATCAAGTGCACCGGCATGA
>JAJYUW010000043.1:0-3958 GCA_021792335.1 Pseudomonadota bacterium
AGATCTTCACCAGGATCCTGTTCCCCGCCGTGCTGCCCTACATGATCACCGGCATCCGTCTTTCGATCGGCGTCGCCTGGCTGGTGATCGTGGCCGCGGAAATGCTCACCGGCGGCGTCGGCATCGGCTTCTGGGTGTGGGACGAATGGAACAACCTCAACGTCGCGCACATCATCATCGCCATCTTCGTCGTCGGCATCGTCGGACTGCTGCTGGAACAGGCGCTGGTGCTGCTGGCGAAGCGGTTTTCGTATGAGTGAGTCGGTAGCCCGGATGAAGCCCGCAAGGGCGTAATCCGGGAAACGTTCGATCCCGGATTGCGCTTTGCTCCATCCGGGCTACAAGGAGTAAATCATGGAAAAATACGTACAAATCGAAAACGTGCAAATGGTTTTCGATACCAAGCAAGGCCCTTTCGTCGCCCTGCGCGACATCAACCTCAACATCCGCCAGGGCGAGTTCATCTCCCTGATCGGGCACTCGGGCTGCGGAAAATCCACCCTGCTCAACCTGGTGGCAGGGCTGACCATACCAAGCAACGGCACCATGCTGTGCGCAGAGCGCGAAATCGCCGGCCCCGGCCCGGATCGCGGCGTGGTGTTCCAGAATCACTCCTTGCTGCCCTGGCTGACCTGCTTCGACAATGTCTACCTTGCGGTGGAGCGCGTCTTCGCCCGTACGGAGAGCAAGGCCGACATGAAGAAACGCACCCAGGCGGCGCTTGCGCTGGTAGGGCTGAGCCACGCCGAACACAAGCATCCGCACGAAATTTCGGGCGGCATGAAACAGCGCGTCGGCATCGCCCGCGCGCTCTCCATGCAGCCCAAGGTGCTGCTGATGGACGAGCCCTTCGGCGCGCTGGACGCGCTGACCCGCGCCCACCTCCAGGACGAGCTGATGAAGATCGCCGCCGACACCCATAGCACGGTGATCATGGTGACCCACGACGTCGATGAGGCGGTGCTGTTGTCCGACCGCATCGTCATGATGACCAACGGCCCGGCAGCGACCATCGGTGAAATCCTGCGGATCGACCTGCCGCGTCCGCGCGAACGTCTGGCCATGGCGCATGACAAGGCATACCACGAATACCGCAGTGAAGTGCTGGAGTTCCTCTATCGCCGCCAGCTGCGCCCGGCGGCTTGAACCCGGAAACCCATTGGGCGGCGCTTTGCGCCTAATGGATGATCCGGTTTGAAGATATGCCCGTAACTCAGAGCGCTGTGCTTTAATGTAAGCATTCCTCTGCGAGGCGACTTTCGAATGGAACCGGCACTGCATGACCAAGTTCAAATGGTCCGCGCGCTCCAGCGTTTTCTGGAACAGCCGGCCGAGATGCTGGAGACCCATATTTCCTGGGTGCTGCTGAGCGGGGAGTTCGCCTACAAGATCAAGAAGGCCGTGAATCTCGGTTTTCTCGATTTCTCGACGCTGGAAAAACGCGGCTATTATTGCGCGGAAGAAGTGCGCCTCAACCTGAGACTGGCGCCCGAGCTCTATCTGGAGGTCACGGCTATTACGGGCGGAGCCGAATCGCCTGCCTTGAACGGTTCCGGCCCGGTCATCGACTATGCGGTGAAGATGAGACGCTTCCCCCAGTCGAGTCTGCTCGACCAGGTTCTGCAGCGAGATGAACTGTCTCCCGCGACGGTGGATGCCATCGCCCGAAAAGTCGCCGACTTCCACGGCCACATTGAAATTGCGGACAGCAGCAGCCCGTTCGGCACGCCGGAGAGGGTGCATCAGCCCGTTGCACAAAATTTCGCGCAAATCCGCGCCCGGCTCGGCGAACCGAGCAAGGATCTGGATGCGCTCGAGCTATGGAGCGAGCAGGCGTACCGGTCGCTCCTCCCTGCATTCGCTACGCGCAAAGCACTGGGCTTCATCCGCGAATGCCACGGCGATCTGCATCTGGGCAACATCGTGCTGTTGAATGGCGAGGTCGTGCCCTTCGACTGCATCGAGTTCAATGAAGATCTGCGCTGGATCGACGTCATCAGCGAAGCCGCCTTCCTGTCGATGGATCTGTTCGCCCGTGAACGGCCCGACCTGGCGCGCCGCTTCCTCAACGCCTACCTGGAACAGACCGGCGATTACGCCGGACTGGAAGTGCTGCGCTACTACCTGGTGTACCGTGCCATGGTGCGTGCCAAGGTGGCGTGCATACGCGCAGAACAGGAAGGACCTGCCGGCGGGAGAGACGATCCCGGTGCGCGCTTCCACCACTATATCCGGCTGGCAGCAAGCTTTACCCGGCGCACACGTCCCTTCCTCGCCATCAACCACGGGCTGTCCGGCTCAGGAAAGACCACGCTCACCCAGTCGCTGCTGGAAGAGATGGATCTCTTTCGCGTCCGCTCCGATGTAGAAAGAAAACGGCTGTACGGGCTGAAACCGGAGGCGCGCACCAGCGCGGGAATGGGGGAGGGAATTTACTCGCCCGAAGCCGGCCGGCGTACCTACCGGCGTCTGGCCGAACTGGCGCGGAGCATTATCCGGTCCGGCTATCCGGTCGTGGTCGATGCCGCCTTTCTCCGGCGGCGGGAAAGGACTGACTTCCAGGAACTGGCCCAGGAACTGGGCGTTCCCTTCGTCATTCTCGATTTCGAGGCGCCGGAACGCCTGCTGCGGGAACGGGTAAAACAGCGCATGCAAAGCGGACACGACGCATCGGAAGCGAGTGTCGCGGTGCTGGAAAGCCAGATCCGCAACCGCGAACCGCTGCAGGGCGCGGAATCGGCCCAGTCGATAAAGGTGGATACAGAGCAGGCGGCCGATGCCAAAAAACTGGCCGACCGCCTGGCTGTGGCTACTTCTTGCCGCTGAAAAGCGCCTCGATTTCCGCTTCCGCCTCGACCCAGTTCTGCACCGGATCGCCCATGAACCCCTGCCGCTCGGAGCGGTAATACGCAGCCTCGGCAACCATCAGATAACGCTGTTCCGGCGTAAAAACCGGCTTGGCGCTGGATGCGCGTTTTGCCGCAGGCTTCTTGGCCGCTACGGTTGATTTCTTCGCTGCAGATGTGACCGTTTTTGCTGCGGCAGTCTTGCCAGCCGCAGGTTTCTTCACCGCAGCCTTGAGGGTTGCAGCGGCTTTTTCGGTGCTCGCCGGCGTCGCTTTCTTGGTAGCAGTGGTTGGGGTCGTTGCCATATTATTCTTCCTCCGGATTCAAACTTGAATAAATAATTTCAACTTTTCAAACCATAATTTAATTTTATAACCATAAAGACTTATTATGTCAATATAATGACAGTCGAGCTACCTCGCCCTATTTATTTTCGAGTGAACCGTCCGTCCTGATCAGGTAGCTGTCGCCACTTTCCTTGCGGTTCTGCACGGCTTCGCGGCCGGATCGAAGTTTTCGAAATAATATGGCGTGTCATGCTTCATGCTTGACACTTTCAACTCAGCACTCAGGACTCAGACCAGCATCAAGCCGTACCGCCGACCGTCAGGCCATCGATACGCAGGGTGGGCTGGCCGACGCCAACCGGCACGCTCTGGCCGTCCTTGCCGCAGGTACCGACACCCGGATCGAGGGCCATATCGTTGCCGATCATGGAAACCCGCGTCAACACATCCGGCCCGTTTCCGATCAGGGTAGCGCCCTTGACCGGGTAGGATATCTTGCCGTCCTCGATCATGTAGGCCTCGGCCGCCGAGAAGACGAACTTTCCGCTCGTGATGTCGACCTGGCCGCCGCCGAAATTGGCCGCGTACAGCCCGTGCTTGACGGATTTGATGATCTCTTCCGGGTCCTTGTCGCCATTCAGCATGTAGGTGTTGGTCATGCGCGGCATCGGAATGTGGGCGTAGGATTCGCGCCTGGCGTTACCGGTGACGGGCATGCCCATCAGCCGGGCGTTGAGCGTATCCTGCATGTAGCCCTTGAGGATGCCGTCCTCGATCAGCACCGTGCACTGGGTCGGGTTGCCCTCGTCGTCGACGTTGAGCGAA
>JAJYUW010000043.1:3968-16253 GCA_021792335.1 Pseudomonadota bacterium
GAGCGAACCGCGCCGGCGCGCCAGGGTGCCGTCATCGACCACGGTGACGCCGGAAGCCGCCACACGCTGGCCGATCTTGCCGCTGAAAGCGGAGCTGCCCTTGCGGTTGAAGTCGCCTTCCAGTCCGTGGCCGATCGCTTCGTGCAGCAGTATGCCCGGCCAGCCGGAACCCAGCACCACCGTCATGGTGCCGGCCGGGGCGGGCCTCGCATCCAGGTTGGTGAGCGCCTGATGCACCGCCTTCTGCGCGTAATCGTGCAGCACCTCGTCGCTGAAATACGCATAGTCGAAACGCCCGCCGCCACCGGCGCTGCCCTGCTCGCGCCGGCCTCCATCCTCGACGATCACCTGCAGGGAAACGCGCACCAATGGACGCACGTCCGCAGCCAGCAGGCCATCGTTGCGGGCGATCAGCACCACCTCGTATTCTCCCGCGAGCGAAGCCATGACCTGGGTGACGCGCGGGTCGAGCGAACGGGCGTGACGCTCCAGCCGTTCCAGCAAGGCCACTTTTTCGGCGTCCTTGAGGCTGGCGATCGGGTCGTGGGGCAAATAGAGCTTGCCTTTAGCCGCGCCTCTTAGCGCCGGCACCGAACTGGCCGCGCCCTGCCTGGCAATGGCGCGCGTGGCTTCGGCTGCCGCGGTCAAGGCCGGCAGGCTGATGTCGTCGGAATAGGCAAAGGCAGTCTTGTCGCCGGACACGGCGCGCACGCCCACGCCCTGGTCGATATTGAAACTACCGGACTTTACCTGCCCTTCCTCCAGGCTCCACCCCTCGGCACGGGTGTACTGGAAGTAGAGGTCGGCATAATCCACCTGGTGTGTCATGATCCGGTCGAATACCTGCTGCAGCGCGCCGACATCCAGTCCATAGGGCGTCAGCAGGGTGGCCTGGGCGGTACTGAAGAGGGGATCTTCCCGCAAAGTAAAGGTTTCTATTTTCATTAGTGGTTCAACTCGCTGTGGCAGGCCCGGTTAGAACACGGGCGCCGTCAAAAATTCAATTGGTGCAGGGTGCGATGCGTCAGGGCCGGCAGGCTCTTGCGCAGACTTGCCTGGTAAGCCGGATTGATATTGGCGATCACCACGCCGGAACCGCGCGGCAGGCGATCCAGGACCACGCCCCAGGGGTCGACGATCATGCTGTTGCCGTGCGTCTCCCGCCCCGACAGGTGATAGCCGCCCTGGGCCGAGGCCACCACATAGGCAAGATTCTCGATGGCGCGGGCGCGTACCAGGGTTTCCCAATGCGCCTTGCCGGTGGTTTCGGTGAAAGCGGAGGGGATGACGATAATATCCACATCGCCCATCGCGCGATAAAGCTCGGGGAAACGCAGGTCGTAGCAGATCGACAAGCCGACCCGTCCGAACGGCGTTTCCACCACCACCACCTGGTCGCCCGGCTCGATGGTTTTATCCTCCCGGAAGCGCTCGTTGCCGAGATCCATCCCGAACAAATGAATCTTGTCGTAGCGCGCCGCCAGCTTGCCCCTGTCGTCGTAGACCAGACAGCTGTTACGTACCTTGGAAGGCACGCTGGCCTCCAGCGGCACGGAACCACCCACCAGCCAGATTTTATGCTTCTTCGCCATCGCGCTCAGGAATTTCTGGATCGGACCTTTGCCTTCCGTCTCGCGCACCGCCACCTTGTCGCTTTCCTTCTTCCCCATGATGGCAAAGAACTCCGGCAGCACCACCAGTTTGGCACCCTGATCCGCGGCCATGCCGATCAGGCGCTCCGCCTCGGCCAGATTGGCGGCTACGCTGGGGCCGGAAGCCATCTGGATGGCAGCAACGCGGCAAATGCCTGGCTGCGGCTTGGCTTTTGCCACGGCCGCACGGGATTTGGTTCTGGCGAAGCTCGATTTTTCTTTTACTGTCATTTTTTTCCTCTTGCGCGGCACGGTTCTTTTACCGGCACCGGGGCAATCACTTCAAGATTCAGGTTCTGGTTCAATTTCTGCAGCAGCGCAGCCGGTCGGGCACGAAGCGCTGGCTGCCGAACCGTACCATACCAAAGTTGCCATTGTCATGCACAATTTCTTCATGGCTGCTCCGCGCCCGCCTTCACGCCGATTTTTACCACATGGGGATTATCCCATGTTCCGGTGACACTGTACTCATAGGAAGCGATTTGACCCAAGGGATCCTTCAGCAGTTTTTGCGCCAGCAGCGCCGTAATGCCCACGATCGGCCCACCCAGAAAAGCGCCGGCAACGGACACGCCTTCACCGAGGGACGGGATCACTTTCACCTTCAGGTTCTGGGTTTCCCGTGCCAGATCGGCATCGCCATGCATCTCGACTTTCGCTGCCGGCCCGTCCAGCCTGAGGTTGTCGGTATGCGCCACGCCGTGATTGATCTTTGCGGTACCTGAAATCGAGTCGAAAGCGAAGCCTTCGCTGAACGCGTCGCGGAAATCCAGTGTCAGGCGGCGCGGCAGAGTCTGCAGACTGAGCAGTCCGATCAGCTTGCCCGCCCCCGGCTCGATCTTGAGGAATTGTCCGTTCCTCGCTTCCAGTTCAAGGGTCCCGGTCAGGCTGGGATAATTGATGTCATGGGGGCTGCCGTTCCAGGAAAGCTGGCCATCCAGCTTGGCAGCACCGCGTTTCAGCGCATCCGGGTAGCCCAGCCGCGCCAGCAGCTTGCCCAGGTCCTGCGCCTCCAGATGCAGGTTGGCACGGGTCACCGGCCTGCGCAGCCACCCCTGCCATAACCCATCCATCTGCAGGCTGCCGTCGGGGTTGCTGATGTGCAGTTTCTCGATGCGCCAGTTATCGTCCTCCTGCACTGCCTGCAGTTCGAGCTTGCCCAGCTTTTTCTGCTTGACGATAAAGCTTTCCGCGACCACGTCCAGCGCCGGCAGCTCCTTCTCCTCCACGACTTCCGCAGGCACCCCCAGTTTCGCCGGCGCCGCATCCGGGATGGCCAGGGAGCTCAGGCGCGCCCTTAGCCGGCCGCGGCCCTCGGAATTCCAGTGCACGCTGCCGGCAATTTCTCTGCTCTGCACATTCGCCAGCCAGGTGCCTTCCTGTATCCGGGCGACTATACGCAGGTCGTTGATACGCTTGCCAAACGCATCGAGCGCGGTGAATTTCAGGTTCATGTTGTCAAACCCCGGCAGCGAGGACTTCGCGGACGACGTCCCGAGCACGGCGCGCCAATGGTCGAAATCGAGCAGGGGGAGCTCCCCGCTCAGCCAGATTCCGGGCTGTGCGGGCAGCACCGCCACACTCCCCAGACTGACTGCGCCGCGTTCGACCAGCATGCCACCCTCTTCATGGCGGCGCGCAAGCCGCGCGGAAAGAATCTTGCCGTAATCGAATGAAATCAGGTCCTGCCCGGCACCGGTCATTTTCTTCTCGAGGCGCAACGGCACCGGGTCTGCGTCCCCCTTTGCGAAAGGTGCCGGCAGGTTGGACGCCAGGCCCACCAGCGGGGACTCCACCACCATATCGGCCTGCTTTTTGCGTATCGTCACCACGCCGCGCCAGTCGGCTGCCCCAGTTAAATATCGGACAGCCGGGTGGTCCGTCAGCCCCTGTATTCCGGCGGCGGTGACGCGCCCCTGGGCATTGAGGCGCACGCCGCCGTCCTTCTGCGTCGCCCCGCTGATAGACCCCGGTCCGCCCAGCACCAGCGCCGTAATCCTGGGAATATTCACCGACGACTCGGTAAACCCCAGGCGTCCGTTCACCTGCTCCAGCGGCGGAAAATCCGCGCCGATGGAAACACTGTTGTTGACGAACTGGTAGCCGCCCGAAATCTTTGCGTCCTTGCTGTGCCGCAGGGGCAGGCTCAGCTTCAGGTTGAAATTGCCGTTGCCGGACGCGTCCATGCCTTGGGTAAAATCGTCGATCATGCCGCTCACCGGGCTCCTTTCGACGAATTTCAGCATGTCGCGGGTGGGCCCGCGGGCCTCGCCTTCCACTTCCAGCATCTCATCCGGCGCCAGCAGATCAGGGATAACCGCTCGCGTCCGGGTTATCTGCATACCGTCGGTATTGCCCCGATGCGCGGTGATCTCCATGCGCGCGCCGCGGAACAGCAGATCGATCGCGATATTCTCGATTTTCGGCCAGCCCGGCGCATATTCAAGCACCCCGCCGGTCACTTTTCCCGCCACCTCGAACAGCCCACGCTTGCCGTCGGCATAGGGAAAATCAGCCAGGTTGCCCTTGAGCCGCAGCCGCACGTTGTTGGACTGGCCCGCCAGCAGAGCCCGGTCAAGCCAGTCGCGCGTTGCCTGGCCGATCGTGAGCGGGATGTAGCGGCCGACCGCGCGCGCTTCGCCATGGGTGAACTGGCCGGTGAGATCGATCACGCCTGGCGTACCCGCCACGGTGCGATAGCTGCCGAAGAGCGTTCCCGCAAGATGACGATTGGCGAGGGAAAGACTGGTCAAATTCAGCTCCAGACCCTTTTCCTGTTTCCTCCAGTTCATCTGGGCAGTCAGCGCGCTCAACGCCAGCGGCTCGCGGAACATGGCAGGGTAATCGACACGCACGCCGCTGGAATTCAGCGCCAGGACACCGCCTTTTTCGTTGGCATCCAGGTTTCCGCTCAAGCCGGAAAAGCCCGGCAGCTTTTCTTGGGGCATCATGCCCAGGCCGATAAATCGCCCCTTGACGGCATAGTGCTGCGGCGCATTCCACTCGCCGCTCCATTTGACCATGAAGTCATGAAAGCTTCCGCGGGGCGAGATTTCCGCCAATCTGCTCCGTTCCGGCGACGGGAACGGCAAGTAGGCGGCCAGTTTCAGCAGTGGTTCCATACGCAGGCCATTGGCCCGGACTTCCCCTTCAGCGGCTTTTTTCACCTGTGCCGGAACATAATGCACCAGCAAGTCCGTAGCCGGCAGCCTGATTCCGTTCTTCGCCACCAGACTCAGATTCTGCATGAGAAACTCGTAACCCGGCTGCAACTGCCGCCATCCCAGGCGACCGCCCAGGTTTTGCAGCTCCAGCTCCGGCAGGTCGCTGTCGAACCGTGTAATGACATCATTGAGACGCAGATCCGCCGTGACCTCATTGATTTTTCCGGCAGCAAAACCCACCCAGGCCTGCACCCCGCCGTAACCTCGCCGCAGCTCGTACGGAAAAGGGAGCCATGCCTGCCAGGCTGCGATATCGGTCCGGTCTAGCCTGGTATAGAGGCGGCCCTCCCAGGCTGCCAGATCGCCCACCCTGTCCCCTTTCAGATCGACCCGGACATCCAGCGGCCCGGCCAGCTCGGCAGGCGGCACGGCTTGCAGCCCCAGGCGGTGGCGCCTGCCTCTGTTCTCCAGGCGCAGATTGACGCGGCTCAGGGTCAACACTGGCGCCTGGCGCTTCTCGTCGCGCCATTCGATCACGGCGTTGCGTATCGTGATGCGGGGTTGCTGCAATACCCAGTCGGCAAAACCGCTTTCGCTGTCCGGCTGGTTCAATTCGATGCCTGCGATGAAAATGCGGCCGCCTTCATCGCGCCGGATATTCAGTGCGGGATCGCTGATTTCCAGGGAATGCAGGCGCACCTCGCCGGCCAGCAGCGTCCACCACGACAGGATCCCCTCGACATGCTGCAGCAAGAGCGCGGAACGCCCCTGCCGGTCATAGACCTGCACTTTGCTCAGCACCAGATGAGGTCTCAAACCCGCCCAGCCTGCATCGATCCCGCCGATGGCGACATGCTGGCCGGCAGCACGGGTGATGGAGGCGGCGATGTCCTCGCGGTATTGGCCGATGTTGGGCAAAATCCAGTAGCGCAGCACCACCACCGTAGCGGCGAACACCATCCCGGCCAGGAACAGGACCAGGATCAGGATACGGATTGACCAGCGCAAGCTAAAGCTAATTTTGAACATATTATTTCTGCATAAAAATGATCGCAGGGGCGCTCAATCGCGCCCCTGCGGTCATCATTATACCCCTTGCAGGGTTTACCTCGTCTTACTGTTTGGTCAGTTTCTCACCGTCTGCTTGAGCTGCTCCAGGATCGCCGGAGCCTCCAGCGTGGACACGTCCTGGGTGATCTCTTTGAGGTGTCCTGTCAATAGTGGACACGCCTGTCTCAAGCAGCGGCCTGCTGGCTGCTGAATTTTTGCGCAAACACAGCAGGTGCCAGGTAGCCCAGGCGCGAGTGGCGCCGCTGGCGGTTGTAAAAAATCTCGATGTATTCCCGGATCGAGGCTTCTGCCTCTGCAGGGAGGCAATTTGGGTAGAGTAGAGAAAAACGAAATTCGGGGTCAGGTCTAGAAAAGATGCACATCATCCGACGCTCCTAACAATTTTTCCAACCGTCGTGAAGTGCACCCCAAAGTAATCGGCGAGTTGTTGGTAAGAATATCCACCCGTCGCGTAAGCTGAGACGATGGCTGCATTTCTGCGAATTTGGGGTCAGGTCTAGAAAAGATGCACATCATCCGACGCTCCTAATAATTTTTCCAACCGTCGTGAAGTGTACCCCAAAGTAATCGGCGAGTTGTTGGTAAGAATATCCGCCCGTCGCGTAAGCTGAGACGATGGCTGCATTTCTGTCTTGTGCGTGATGCTCGATTTCCGCTAATGGGGGCGGCGGGGGGCGACGCTGCACAATGGGGATTTGCACATCGTCTTTACCTGATCGGAGGCGGGCTTGCATGCGTGAAAATTTGGGGTCAGGTCTAGAAAAGACGCACATCATCCGACGCTCCTAACAATTTTTCCAACCGTCGTGAAGTGTACCCCAAAGTAATCGGCGAGTTGTTGGTAAGAATATCCACCCGTCGCGTAAGCTGAGACGATGGCTGCATTTCTGTCTAGTGCGTGACGCTCGATTTCCGCTAATGGAGGCGGCGGGGGGCGACGCTGCACAATGGGGATTTGCACATCGTCTTTGCCTGACTGGAGGTAAGCTTGCATGCGCAGTACAAACTGTTCGTCGCCCAGAAATACCTGGCCCTTGAGATTCGACCAAGGCGAAGCCGCATTGATGCCCTCGGCAACGAACTGCGCATAACGCTGTTGTGCCAGACTGCGCCGTTTGGCAAACTGCGCCAGCAATCCATCTACCGCCAGCCAAGGGGCTGGTGGCGCCAGACCCACGCTTGCCCGGTAGCTGCTCCATGGCCAGTCGGACGCCTTCTTCGCCATGCCTGCGCGAACAGGGTTGAGCACAATATAACGCGTTAACTCCAGCAGATAGGCATCGCTGTCCACCAGAATGGCTTTGAAGCGCCCTTGAAACAAATGCCCCACGCGCCGGTGTCGTCGATTGCTGGCCTGGGTGTAGACGCCATTGAGCTGACGCATGCCCTTGGACAAATTGCCGTCCGGTGTTTGAACCAGCAAGTGGTAGTGGTTATCCATAAGGCACCAGGCATGGCATATCCAGTTGAACTGGGTAACGGCCTGCTCCAGTGTCGCCAGAAACATCTGCCGATCCAGGTCGTCCTCAAAAATGTCTTCGCGTCTGTCCCCGCGCGCGGTGACGTGATAGAGGGCATTGGCGAATTCTATGCGTATGGGGCGGGACATGATGCCATAAATATAGCAGGAGATATGCTATTAATCTAGACCTGACCCCGAAGATTAATCCTGACCCCGAAGATTAATCTAGACCTGACCCCGAAGATGCGAAGACCTGACCGACCCCGAAGACCCGAAGAACCCAAGCGGCTCTGCGAAAACCTGGCCATAGGACTTGCACCTATGAAGTAACGCGCCATGCCCGGCGCACACGTATGAATTCAGCGGCGCGCTTTAGCGCGTCCGCTGGAATGATGGGTTGGGCTTGGAAATCAATGGGAACAAAGCTGGGTTGCGGATAGACTCAACCGCAAGGTCGACATCTAGCATGGACCAATAAAGATGATTGGGGGACAGCAATTCAATCGTGGTGATTTGCTCAACCGTGGCGTGTTTGAACCACGGAAACTCAACATATGAGACAAAAAGTTCATCGTTGTCCACAAGTAGCCAGAAGCCCTTGTTTGATACCAACGAAACTTCAATTTCCGAAGTGGCTATGCCAGGCATGGATAATCTCCTCGTGATGGGCATGAACCAGAGCCAACGCCTCGCCGACCTGTTTTTGAGAAAGCCCTTGGTTTAATGCCAACTCAATTTCTGGCTCCAACCAAAATTTGGCTTCACCATCGGTATGAGTAACATGGACGGGTATTCGCGGTTCTTCGCGTGAAAAGAAGAAAAAGCGAAATGCCCCTTGACGGAAAATAGTAGGTGCCATGCGTCAAGTTTAGCAGCTAGCCATGAGAATGCCCAATCGGGATAGGAAGAAGCCACGGCCCCTCCCTCCCACACCACCGGACGTACGGGTCACGTATCCGGCACGCTCAGGGACCGGGCTCGTCCAACAAACGGTTCAGATCGTGGCTTCGCACGATCTAACCTTATTCGTTGGGCATCGCTGGTCTGCGCACGAAAGTTTCAACCTACCGCCTACCACCTGCGTAGCCGGGCTTCCTATGCTGATGGCGCACGATCAGGATTCGAATGCTGCTTTCAAGATTTCGATATACGACCAAGTACGGAAAAACCTTCAGCGGGAATGTTCTTCGTCCTCTCGTCGTTGGCGTTCCGAGGCTGGGGTATTCAACCAAGAGCTTGGCGACACGTTCAAATTCTTCGAGAAAACGTTTAGCGACCACGGGGCCAGCTTGTTCGCTGTAAAAATCCAGAGCGCTGGCAATATCATGCTCCGCTCCAGGGTGGAGCGAGTAGGTCATCGCTGAAGTCGTGCTCGAAGCCGGGCGATGGCTTCCTGCCCTGAAACTGCCGAGATCGAACCGGATTCCAGTTCGGCTTCCCTTCGATCTGCTTCTCGCTCCCAAGCTTCCTCGACTTCGGGGTCTGAATCAAGGCTGGCGATCAGCCGCTCAAGAAGGTGTGATCGTTCGACCGGGGCTAACTGCAGGACTTCGGCTTCTAGGACTTCCAAGTTCGTGCTCACGTTGACCTCCAATGCGGTAGATGCTAACAATTCATAGTTTATCACAGCAAGTGGCGGTCACAGTGGCGCGACTGCTGCGCTGGGTCTGTATATGATGCCCAATCGGGTGAGGGGCTGCGCGCTTTTGCGCAGTCCCTCTCGACTGCCGGGTTGGGCCTAATGTGGCAATCCCTCGGGGATGCTGATTTCACCATTTTCTCCAAATTCGTTAAGGGTGTTAGCGGCAAAACCAATTAACCATTCGCACTGGTTGGGTGCTACGGAAAAAGTGTCGGTTTCTTTCCGCTCGGCTCTTTTGATAGATACGATTAAGACATTGTTCTCCAGAACATGACCTTTTACTGTTTCGACGCATGCTTGAACAGGCAAGTCTTCGATTTCGGCAAGTGACAGGCTCGGTGCTTCATTTCGGATTGTCTTTTCGATTAAGTCTGGGTCCAAGATTTGGCCCACGCGCTGAAGATGTTGCTGGTACTCTAGAAATATTTGCAGCAGGAGAGGAATTCTATTTTTCGCCCAAGCGGTCAGTATTTCGCTGCCGTCTTCAAAGCGTAATTTGAGCAGGAAAGCAAGAAATTTTCCCTGATTGACCGATGCGCCAACAGCAAAACTACGCAGTGTTTGTTTCATTTAATTAACTCCGAAAATCTGTCTGTGATAAGAAGCCCAACGTTTCATAGTTGAGCGTCAGAGCCGCGCAGCGGCGAGTGTACGCTCGAACGTAGAAGTAACCGGCCTGCGCGGCTTTTCGCGCAGGTCCGGTTGACTGCCGGGTTGGAACTCATTTCTTCTTACGCTCCCACGACTCGAGAACAAACAGCGCAACGGTATGCGCAGAATGAACAGCCAGGCGTGAGTGCCTTGACTCCAGCTTGTATGACTTCTTACCCGCACCGTGCGCAGAGCTAGCATGGGTTCTCAACGCACCAATTCCTTCCACGAGCGCGAGCAAACCGGTGAGAATGGTTTGTAGGTCTTGATCTTCAACCCGGCTCGGATCAAAGCCAAGGTCTTTGCGAACAACGGTCCACACAGGCTTGAGGTCTTGCTTCGCAGGCATTTCGAGTCCTTGCTCCTCGATATACACCTTGCAAAGAGTTTCGAGAATGTTGCTCGCGGCGGAAACAGCTTCTCGTGGATCTTGGTCAACGTTCGCCAGTGCACGGTTGAATTCGTGCTCCAAGGCAGCAATGTCTCTGTCGCGAACAAACTCTTCAAGAGTCCTGGACGGAGTACCGAGGGCTCCGACTATCGACCCACCACGGACATACTGCAGTTCGTAGCGAGCGAGAATCTTGGTCAGTTTTTCTTGGTCAGGCGTTTGTGTGGGAGGTGGCTTGTCATCAAACGGACTGCCCTCCGGTGGAAGTTCTTCCATGTACCCTTCGATTAGTCGTCCGAGGACTTGAAGCGGTTGGACAGACTCATCTGTGTTTACACGCCGCAGCCACTCTTGAGCCTTCACCCATTTGCTTCCTTCTGGTGGATCGCCTGGGGCGCCGGCGTACATGAACAAGCTGTCCATCGATGCGTGTGTTTCGCGCTGGGACGCGATCTCCGCGACGATAGCAAGTACGGGTGATGGGATAACTTTGCGCACGAGCTATGAGTTCCAACGTCCAAGCTCAGCGGACGGCAAAAAGCGCAGCTTTTTGACGGTCCGCTGGAGCGCAGTGTTAGGCATTGGTTTTTACCGCCTTGGCTGTAGCAAGAAGTAATACGCCGGCAGCAATATCAATAACCGCCCACATTTCCTTTGGGAAGTGGATTTTGATGATCGGGTTGAAAACCAGCGCCATAAAGCCGTAGACCCAAGGCAATGCGGTGTTCTTTCTGTTGTAGGCGATGAATGCGGCAAAGGCGAAAACGCCACACGCGACCAACCGAAGCAGCATGTAGTAACCATATGGCAATGGTGCTGCCCCAAGGAACAACATTGCTGCGGTTAGATAAATGACGGCAGTTGGCATCAGTAATACGACCTAGATTTCTCAGCCATGTACGCAACGGAGAATTGCACAATGAGACCGATGGACATAACTACGCCAAATAGGACGAGGACATTCAGCAGCGAAACCCCAACCAACAAGATGGCGAGAATGGTAAGGATGTAAGCCACCTCGATAAAGAAGGTTGTAATCATGGCGTACTCGTTCCCAGACTGAAGGTCTTTCTGTGCGAGCCAGACAATTGGACCAGTGGCGATGCCGTATGACCAAATAAGGACTGGGATTATCGAATCGGCGTCGGCGTGCTTGGTGTAGTAAACGAGCACAAGGATGCACCAAGCCGTAAGAATTCCGACTGTGTAAATTGTGCTCAACAGGCCGAAGAAATACCCGCCGACCTTGTTGCCTTTTTCAAGCATCGCGGCTGCTGGGGCGGCAAAAATCAACCCCGGTGCCATCGCGAGTCCAAGGCCCATGCCAGATACAAGCAACGCCAAGATTCCATAGCCGATTAGTCCCCACTCACCCAAGATGGCGAGCCAAATGCCGGAAATGATTCCGCCGAACATATTCAGTATGCCGAGCGGGACTGCCAACACTGCCAGTAATCTAGCGAACGCTTCCATGTGGCCTCCGAAAATGCCTAACGTTCAGCTTGAGGGGCGCGGAGGCAGCAAGCAAAGCTTGCTGGCGGAGCGTCCCTCTCGAAGCGTTTGTTAGGGCTGGCGTGCATGCTGACCAAGCCTCTTGAACATAAGGAAACCCGCGATTGCAAAAGCGACCGAGATTGCGCCAAAGCTCCATGTGAAAAAGCTTGAACGAAAGAACTGTGGTTCGCCTTTGTACCGAGTTAAGGCGGCCTCATATTCATTACGACGAGCAGACAGCTCCGTTGCAAGGCGCTGGAAACGAACGGATGCGTCTTTGTCCTTTTCACCATAGGCTTGCTCGATCCTGTATTTGTCGATAGCAAGCTCCCAATCGCCAAGCCGCTCCTCAGCGCGGGAAATCACTTGCTCGGGATGAACAAACCAAGCAAAAAAAGCGAAGAATGCCGCGGCACCCCAAGATGCCAAGCAAATGCTGAGGCTGTTTTTTCCTTTGCGCCATAAAGATGCAGCAAGCGCTACGACCACCAACACTGTAACTTCAATCCCGAGGAGAAGATTGCCCGAAAACACGCCAAAGTGCTGGCGTTGTGCATCTGCCAGCAGCCCGAGAAATATCGCGGCTACAGCAAAGACGATGAATCCGATAGCGGCCATGGTTTTGAAGCCCTAACGTTTCATAGTTGAGCGTCAGAGCCGCGCAGCGGCGAGTGTACGCTCGAACGGGGCGTTAGGCGCAGATGGCCGTGCATTCGATACTCTGCTTTTCGCCGTTCCATGCCATCCCGTTTTTCCGC
>JAJYUW010000221.1 GCA_021792335.1 Pseudomonadota bacterium
CGCTTACGATCTGCTCGCTTTCCGCTACGGGATCGTCGATGCCGCCGGCCATAAGAATATGTTGTATAGCCCCCATCAACGCCCCATCACCCTCAGCGATATCCATACTGGCCCTCCTTGGCATCACGAACGCGCCTGAAGCCCTCCTATGGCACGCTCTTTTGTGCCTTAAGACTGTCTCCTATTTTCTGGATCCAGTTCAGTCCGCCATTAGTCGGATGAGCCCGTGTCTACCTGATTTCTCAGCCGCCCGGCAGGGAAATTCCGGTAACCTTTTTGTAGAGAGATACCGCGTAAGTGTCTGTCATCCCTGATACAAAATCCGTCAAGCGCAAAAGACGCTGGTAGGGGTCCGCATGAACTCCGCCATTTGGTCCGAGGAACTGCGCCGGAATGAGCTTCAAGCGCATTCGGTCCCGGGCATTGATCCGCCCACGCGCTTGGGCCTCGATCGCTGCACCAAACACGGCAAGCAACCCGGCCAGGACCTCGAAGCCCGCGGCCTCAATCTCGACCACAGGCGGCGCCATGTAGATGCGCTGTTCGCCGAGATTACGCAGGGCTTGCATGCCGCTTGCGGCGGTCACCTCGGCAAGCAGTGGGACGTCGCAATCTCCGGCGCGCAGGCGATGCTCGATCGCCAGAAAGCGCTGCGCCGCCTGTTCTACCAGGGTATTGATGCTGCGCGCCCGCAGGTATTCGATACGGCCCTTGTCGTCGCTCATGCCCGCTAGGCGCTGCGGCAATCTCGGATCGTTGATGATCCCGGCTAACACCCCCTCCACATCCTCGTAAGACAGAATGCCGAGTCGATAGGCATCCTCCACGTCGACCACGTGATAACAGATGTCGTCGGCAGCCTCGACAAGGTAAGCCAGCGGGTGACGCGTCCAGATGCCGTCGGCGCGCGCCGTGAGCTTAAGCCCGAGGGCGGTCTGCGCGAAATACTCCTCGTCGGCCGCCATGAAACCGTGCTTGCGCAGGCTGACGGCTCCTGAAATCGGATCGTGACGCGCGCCACGCGGATATTTCGTGAATGCGCCGAGGGTGGCCAGAGTCAATTGGAGACCGCCCCGATTGTCTGGGCTTTGGAGCCGCGTCAAAATCCGAAACCCCTGGGCATTACCCTCGAACTGCAAAAAGTCGGCGCGCTCTGCCTCGGACAGCGACGCCAAAAGATCGGCGCCCGTGGCATGGGTCTCGAAAAAAAGGCGGATGGCATCTTCGCCGGAATGGCCAAATGGGGGATTACCGATATCGTGCGCAACGCATGCCGCTGCCACAATCGCGCCGATATCGGAGGGCGATACCTGCAGGTCCTCGATCTCTGGGTAATGCGCCTTAAGGCCCGCCCCGACGAGCGTGCCAAGCGAGCGTCCGACGCTTGAGGCCTCAAGACTATGCGTAAGACGCGTGCGCACATAGTCGCTCTCGGCCAGAGGAAAGACCTGGGTCTTGTCCTGGAGCCGTCGGAAGGCCGAAGAGAAGATGATGCGATCGAAATCCCTCTGGAATTCACTGCGCCCGGTGGTGGGTGATCCGTGCGTCACCGTTACCCCAAGGCGCGCCGACGTCAGTAACGCGTGCCAACTCATGGTCTTGTCCGTCACCTGCCCACCACCCTCCCCCCGATCCACCGCCGCCCCCATCGATGTCGCCATACTATAGATCCTAGCATGGCGTGCCTGCGATATGAGCGTGAAGATTCTGTCCGCCGTCTTTACCCGGTCCTTGGCGCGAAACTCCGTGGGGCGCTGCCCTGAAGTGATTCAAGGCCAAGTTGAGCTAGCCCCCGCCAATAAAAATCGTCTTACGCCGGCTCGACTGGCGGAAATCCGCTGAACCGCCGATCGCCGCTTCAGCGAATGATCGGGTCCACTCTCGAAACCGCGCTTGAACGCAAGCCCTTATGGCGCTCATCCTCCATACCCCCCACCCCACCCGTAATTCACGAGCCGGTTGACCTTCATGCCGATCCCCTGCCGCTTTCGGTAGATCCGTAGTTCCTTCGGAAATACGCTCGCATTTTTGTCGCCGAGCACAAGAAGCGCGGCGCCCGCCTTTTAGGCTCGTTTGCAAAACGCATGCACGGCTCCGAAAGCGCCGCCCTCTGCGCCACCGGCCGCTTGGTTGTTGTCGCGAGTAAATCCATAAATCGAGATCTCTTTTACGCCGATGTCCCGGCCAAATTCCAACAACCGCACCCCCGGCTCTACCCCGAACCCATAGCCATGCCCCCGCGCAAGCCTCTTATGCTGCGCCCAGCATCCGGTACTGCCGATGTGCCCGGAAGAAGCCCTCATGAGCCCCTCGATAGCTAATCTTTGGCGACTCTAGGCTGCCGCCCGGTCAGCGGCGCCGAAGGTCGTGAACGCAAACCGCTCATAGTTGAGGTTATAAGCGGCATAGGGCGTGATTGTGGCGCCGATCATGTCCCCATCCTGACAGCGCAAGCTGCCTGCCGCGCGCTTCCTTGAGCAGTTGTGCTTTTGTGTGGCGACGGGGCGGTTTATCATGACGCGGGGCCGTATGAGGCCGCCCGCCACGACGATTTACATGAAGGAGTGCCGAGAATGCGTGTTGATGAGACGACAGTTCTGGAAGCCATGCGCTTTCGTCACGCCTGTAAGGTGTTCGATCCCAAGCGCCGCATCCCGGATGCCCAATTTGAGGCGATCCTGGAAACCGCGCGCTTGAGTCCAAGCTCCTACGGATTCGAGCCCTGGAAATTTCTCGTTGTGCAGAACATGGATCTGAGAGAGAAGCTGCGGACCGTCACCTGGGGTGCCCAGCGTTCCCTGCCCACGGCAAGCCACTTCGTCGTCGTGCTGGCCCGCACCGCCCAGGGCATGCGCTACAACGCAAGCTACATCTGGCACATCATGCGAGACATCCACAAGCTGCCGGAGACGCACCTACAAAAACGCGAGAGTCTCGTTAAGAATTTCCAGGAATCCGATTTCCACTTGCTCGATTCCGACCGGCTACTCTTCGAGTGGGCGGCGCGCCAGACCTACATCGCCCTCGGCAACATGATGACGGCAGCGGCCCTGATGGGTATCGACAGCTGCCCCATCGAAGGCTTCCCAGTGGATGCGGTCAACGCCATTCTGCGCGACAACTGCGGTGTCGACACCAATGCCCTGCAAGTGAGCTGCATGGTCGCCTTCGGCTACCGCACAGAACCCCAGCCTACCAAAAGCCGCCAGCCACTCGAGGCCATCGTCCAGCGCTTCCCCTAAACCATTA
>JAJYUW010000044.1 GCA_021792335.1 Pseudomonadota bacterium
CACGGTGGCGGAGGATGTCGGCATCGAGCGGCGCGCCGATTATTACGACAAGGCCGGCGCCTTGCGCGACATGCTGCAGAACCATCTGATGCAGCTCCTCACGGTGGTGGCGATGGAGCCGCCGCCTGCTCTGGAGGCCGACGCCTTGCGCGACGAAAAGGTCAAGGTGCTGCGCTCGATCCGGCCGATTTCCCGACGTGCCGTGCATGCCCATGCTTTCCGCGCGCAGTATGCCGGCGGCATTGTCGATGGCGAGCAGGTGCCGGGCTACCAGGACGAGCCGGGCGTGGAAAAGGATTCCATCACCGAAACCTTCGTCGCCGCCAAGTTTTACATCGACAACTGGCGCTGGCGCGGTGTGCCGTTCTACCTGCGCACCGGCAAGCGCCTGGCGAAGCAAACCTCCCTCATCGCCATCCGCTTCCGCCATCCGCCGCAACAGCTGTTCCGCGAAACGCCTCTGCAAACCATCGATCCGAACTGGATTCTGCTTTCCATTCAGCCTTCCGAGAGCATGCACATGGAAGTGCACGTCAAGCAGCCGGGGCTGGGAATGAACACCCGCATCGTCCAGCTTAACGCCTCCTACCGCAAGACGCACGAGGAGCCGCTCGAAGCTTACGAAACCCTGCTGCTGGACGTTATCGAGGGCGACCGCACCCTGTTCATCCGCTTCGACGAAGTGGAATGGTCGTGGCGCGTGGTCGATCCCATCCTCAAGTACTGGGAGCAGGAACGCGATTTCATCCACACCTACCCGGCCGGGAGCTGGGGCCTGCACGAGGCCAACCGGCTTTTCGACAGCGAGGACCAGGAGTGGCGCAATGAACTCTAGCGGGTTCCTGACGAAATCAATTCCGGCTCGCCTTGCCGTGGTGAAGCTATGACAGGCCCGCAACTTTGCCGCTGGCATCTCTTTTCATCGGCTCAGGCCCTGCAGGCGGGGGCCGCCATCATGGTCGCCCGCGCCGCCGAGCAGGCGATTGCCGGCTCCGGCGCCTTCTGCGTGGTGCTCGCCGGCGGCAACACGCCCCGCCAGCTCTATGAGCGGCTGCGAGGATTGAAAACCGACTGGGGCGCATGGCATGTCTATTTCGGCGACGAACGCTGCCTGCCCGCCGACCATCCCGAACGCAACAGCCGCATGGCACAGGATGCCTGGCTTGCCCACGTCGCTATCCCCCACGGGCAGATACACACTATCCCGGCCGAAATGGGCGCGAAAGCCGCTGCCGCCGAGTATTGCGCTACCTTGCGCGAGGTTGGCGAATTCGATCTGGTGCTGCTTGGCCTGGGCGAGGATGGTCATACCGCCAGCCTGTTTCCGGGCCAGAATTGGGGCAGCAAGAAGAATGCTCCCGCGGCACTGGCGGTGTTCGATGCACCCAAGCCTCCGCCGGAGCGGGTGAGCTTGAGCGCCAGGCGCCTCAGCCGGTCGAAGCAGGTGCTGTTTCTTGTAACGGGTGCAAGCAAGCGTGAAGCGGTGACGAGCTGGCGCGCCGGCACCGATATCCCGGCGCGCGCCATTACGCCCCGTCACGGGGTGGATGTGCTGGCCGAAAGCGTCCTGCTGGAGGGAGAGCTGTGAACATGGAAAAACAGGCAAGCATCGCTGCCATGCGCGCCGGACTGGAAGCCGTCATTGTCGGCCAGTCGGCCCTGCTGGACCGGCTGGTGCTGGGGCTGCTCACGGGCGGCCACACCCTGGTGGAGGGCTTGCCCGGACTCGCCAAGACCACCGCGATCAAGGCGTTGGCTGCGGGGGTGCATGCGGGCTTCAAGCGCATACAGTTCACCCCTGACCTGCTGCCCGGCGATCTTACCGGCTCGGACGTCTACAATCCCCGGGAGGGCAGCTTCTGTTTCGTGGAGGGGCCGCTGTTTCACGAGATCATACTCGCGGACGAAATCAATCGCGCCCCCGCCAAGGTGCAGTCGGCGCTGCTGGAAGCCATGCAGGAGCGCCAGATCACCGTGGGAGGCGAAACGCGCGCCCTGCCCAAGCTGTTCATGGTGATGGCGACCCAGAATCCGCTCGAACAGGCCGGCACCTATCCGCTGCCGGAGGCCCAACTGGACCGCTTTCTGCTCCATGTTTCGCTCGGCTATCCCTCGCCGGACGAGGAGCTGGAGATTCTGAAGCGCGACCGCAGCGGGCAGTTCGAGCGGGCATCCGCCGCGCCGCCGATGGTGGACGTGCCGACCGTGCTGGCCGCGCGCGAGGAAGTAAAGCGCGTTCACCTGGACGAGATGCTGGAACGCTATATCGTGGAGCTGGTTCGCGCCACCCGCAATATCGGCGCATGGCTGCCGGAGATGGAAGGCATGGTCGAAGTGGGCGCGTCCCCGCGCGCTTCCCTGGCCATTGCCCACGCGGCCAGCGCCTACGCCTATCTCCGCAACAGGGATTTCGTCACGCCCGACGACATCATTGCCATTGCGCCGGACTGTCTGCGCCACCGCATCATCACCAGCATCGCTGCGCGGATGGAGAAGATGAGCGCGGACAGCCTGATACGCATGCTGCTCGAAACGGTTCCGGTGCCCTGATAGTCCGGGGTTTCACTCATGCATGACTTGTATTCACGCAACATCATCATGCGGCTGGCGGAGCGCTTGCGGATTGGACGCGAGAAGGTACCGCCTGGCGACATCACGGCGCCGCTGCTGACGGAGCGCGAGATTGCCGACCTGGCGCGCCGAGTTCAGGCGCTCCGGCTGGCATCCCGCCACGGGCTGCAGGTTCACCATCGCCACATCGGCGATTTCCGCTCCGCCTATCTCGGCCGCGGCCTGGACTTCGAGGAGGTGCGCCCCTACCAGCCGGGCGACGACACGCGCGACATGGACTGGCGCACCACCGCCCGGACCGGCAAGGCCTATCTGAAGATCTACCGGGAAGAGCATCATCCCGCCTTGCATGTGGTGGTCGACCGCGGGGCGAGCATGCGTTTCGGCACCCGCGCGCGCCTCAAGGCGACGCAGGCCGCCCGCATCGCGGCGGTATTCGCCTTTGCCGCGGAGAACACCTGCGTCGGGGGCACCGTGCTGCAGCCGGAGCCGCTGGTATTGCCCTGCCGCCACGGGGAAGAAGGCGCCGCCGCGCTGGTGCGGGCAGCCGCGGCGCCCTGCCCGCCCATCGTTCATCCGGGCGAAGCGGATCGTGCCGGCTACGGGGTGCGTCTGCGCCATCTCGATGCGCTTCTGCCGCCCGGCTCGAAGCTGGTGCTCATCAGCGATTTCAGCTTGCTGCAGGAGACCGACCGTCCGCTGCTGGCGCGGCTCGCCGCGCGCCACCGCACTTATGCCGTGCAGGTGCTGGATGCGGTGGAAACCGCGCTGCCCGAACTCGGCATGGTGCGCTTTCTCGATCTGGCCACGGGCAAGGCGCGCCAACTCGACGCCGGCAGCCGGCAGGTGCGGGAGGCGTATGCGCGCGAGGCGCTCGGGCTGATCGAGCGGCGCAGCGCCTGGCTGCGGGATGCGGGCGCGGCTTATTACCGTTGCACGACCGGGGATGACCCGGTCGAACTCTTTGCACAGATTGCCGCCCATGAGTGAGCCGGCCCCGGCACTGCACGATACCCAGGCGCTGCGCGACATCGTCGAACCGCTGGCGCCGCCGCCGCAAGATGCTTACGCCTGGGCCGCGCTGGCGGTGGCGGTGGCGTTGATGCTGGGCGTGCTGTTTACGCTGCGCTGGCATCGCCGGCGCCGGGCACGCGCCGCGATACGGCGCTTGCGCCAGATGCGCGCCCGCTTTGCCGCCGGCGAACTCTCCCCCCGGGAAGCGGGATATGCCGTCGCGCGCGAGCTCAGGCGCGGCCTGGGCCTCGCCCGCCTGGCGTCCGATTGCGCGCCTGCCGGGACCGCAAAGGCCGGTGCCGGGTCCGAGTGGGCGCAACTGGTGCAGGCGCTGGACGCCTTGCGCTACGCCCCCGGCACCTCGGCCGCAACGCCCGCGCCGGCGGCCTTGTTCGATCAGGCGGAAACATGGCTGCGGCGGCCGGAGGCGCGGTGCTGACGCTGGCTCAGCCCGTCTGGCTGGCGCTGCTGCCCCTGTTGCTGCTGGGCGCGGCGCTCGCCGGACGCAGGCGCAGCCACATGTCCGATGCCGCGCAGCAGGCCGGACTGCTGCTGGTTCACCCCAATCTGGCGCCATTGCCCGCCGATCAGGATTACGCCCGCAGCGACCGGCGCGTCCATGCATGGCTCAATGGCGGCGGCGCTGCCCTGCTGGTGCTGGCCCTGGCGCAGCCCCAGTGGATCGGAGACTGGATTCCCGAGGCGCCCGAAGGCCGCGAGATAGCCATACTGATCGATACCTCGAAGACCATGAGCATCAACGATTTCGAATTGGACGGCAAGCCCGTCGAACGCATCACCGTGCTGAAATCACTGGTCAACCGCTTCGTGGAGGGGCGGCGCGGCGATCGTCTGGGCGTGATTGCCTTCGGCACGACGGCGGCGACGCTGGTGCCGCCCACGTTCGACCGGCAACTGGTCACGGAGATGATCCGGCGCGTCCAGGTCGGCATTGCCGGCGACGATACCGCGATCGGCGACGCGATCGGTCTGGCGCTGAAACAGTTGCAGCAGGGAGCCCGCTTGCGCCCGGCGCTCATCCTGTTTACCGACGGCGACAACACGGCAGGCGACATCACGCCCGCGGAAGCAGTCACGCTGGCGCGGGGCATGGGGGTGCCCGTTTATAGCGTGCAGGTCGGGGCGGATATCTTCGACCGTCCCCAGCCGTCAGGCGCCGAGCAGCCCGGACTGCGCGAGATGGCCGCCCGGACCGGCGGGCGATACTACGAGGCCGGCGACAGCGGCGCCCTGCAGGCCGTGATCGCCGATATCGGCAAGCGGGAGCAGACGGTGCACCGCCCGGCCACGCGCCGTGCCGTCCTGGAGTGGTACTGGGTGCCGCTGCTGCTGGGGGTGTTGTTGTTCACGGCGAGCAGCGTGCGCATGATGCTGAGGGCCTGTTGATGGCGTGGGACACGGCATGGTCGCAGTTGGCGTGGCACCAGCCCTGGCTGTGGCTGATTGCCGCGCAGCCCGTCCTGCTCGCAGTGTGGCGCCGCGCGCGGCGCCAGCGGATACTGCATTATGCCGATGCCCATTTGCATCCGTGGGCCTTGCGCGGCACGCTTCCCGTGGCACAAGGGCGGTGGCGCCACGCCGCCGGAATGGCGGCCTGGCTGCTGTTCGCGGCTGCCGCCGCGGGCCCGCGCATTCCGCTGCAACTCGATCCCGCGCAGGCAAATGCAGCTTCCCTGCGCGAGCGCCACGCCATCGACTTGATGGTGGTGCTGGATGTCTCGCCCTCCATGCGCGCGCAAGACGTGTCGCCGGGACGGCTGGAACGGGCAAAGCTGAAGCTTCTCGACCTCCTGCCGCGTTTGCGCGGCGAGCGTCTCGGCCTCATCGCCTTCTCCGGTGCGTCAGGCATCCTCATGCCCTTGGGGCAGGACTATGACGCTTTCCGCCATTACCTCGATCTGGCCTCGCCCGACTTGTTCGAGACGCCGGGCACGGCGCTGGGCGCGGCGCTCGATCTGGCCCGCGCCGCATTGCCGCCACGCGCCGGCTACAAGGCCGTGTTGCTGGTGACGGATGCCGAAGCCGGCGCGCTCTCCGGAACCGGCGGCGGTCAGGCGTTGGAGGCCGTGAAGCAGATGAAGAGCGCGGGGATCCCGCTGTTTGTGCTGGGCATAGGGTCGAAACAGGGCGCGATCATTCCGCTCCCGGACGGAGGCCGTATCGAACAGGACGGCGTGGCAGTCGTGAGCCGCATGGATGAAGCGGGCTTCGCCGATCTGGCCCGTGCCGCGGGCGGGCTCTTCCATGCGGTCGAGGACGGCGACGGCGACTGGCGCGCCCTGTACGAGCAGGGAATATTGACGCTGCCCGGAGACAAGCCGCCTGAGGAGGCCGTGCAGGCCTGGCGCGAACTGTTTGCCTGGTGTCTGGCGCCGGGCCTGTTGCTGTGGCTCTTGGCGCGGCTGCCGTCGATCACGCGCGGCGGCGCCGGCGCGGCTGGCGTGCTGGTGCTGGCCGGGGCGCTGGCGGCAGGCATGCTGCCAGCACCCGTGCACGCAGCGGTCAGCGAGACGGAAAGGGACGCGCACGAGGCATACCGGCAGCGCCAGTTTGCCGCCGCGCAGGCCTATTATGCGCGCCTGCGCGGGCATGCGGCGCGCATGGGCGAGGGGGCAGCCGCCTACCGGCGTCAGGATTATCTGTACGCCGTACGCCAGTTTACCGCGGCGTTGCTCCAGGCCGACAGCGACGGGCAGCGGGCTGCGGCCTTGTTCAATTTGGGCAACAGCTACTATCAGGCCGGCAACTACGGAGCGGCGGCCGATGCCTTCCAGGGCGTGCTCACCCTGCGCCCGGACTATCGCGACGCCGGCAACAATCTGGCGCTTGCGGCGGGCAAACTCGCGGCCAGCCGCAAGCCGGACCCCTACAGCGAAGAGATGATGCGGCGGGGGCGGCAGACGGAAGGCCGGCAGGATGAGGATACGTACGAGGAGCCTCCCGAACCGGAGCTGGGCAAGGAGAAGACCGGGCCGGAGCTTATCCGCGATGAACAGCAGGCGGCCGAGACGGCACGGCGGCGCAGGCCGGCGCAAGCCGGCTCTGGCGCGGCGGGCGGCGGTCAGGATGGGGTGGCCTATCGCGCGGCGCTGAAGAAGCTGGAAATCGTCCAGGACCGCCCTGCGCTGCTGCAGAAGGAAGTGATGAAGCGCGACCGGGCGAGCGAACCGCCGCCAGGGATGGCGCCATGGTGAAGCTGCTGCGCCGGTTGGTTCCATGGCTGATGCTGGTCTGGACCTGCGCTGCGGCGGCGGCCTCGCTCGAGGTGCGCGTGGAGCCGAAATCGCTGGCCATGGGCGAGCCGCTGAGCGCCGAAATTCGTGCGTCCGGCCTGGGCGCAAGGCTGGACGAATCGATCATTGCTCCCTGGCGGCGGGACTTCGAGGTGTACACGGCATCCACGTCGACCACGGAACAGCGCGGGCGCAGCACGCAGGTGATGAGCGTCACGCTCTATCCCCTGCGCAGCGGAGATCTGTCCCTGGCGCCCCTGGCGCTGGCGGGGAAAACGAGCCGGGCGGTGCCGGTCCGGGTCGAGACGTCGGGGCCGGACGTGCCCCGTGTGTTCGCGCGCGCCTACCTCGATCGCATACACCCGAACGGACATGGCGGCCGCGCCAACCCGAATGATGAACGTCGCGACCGCCGTGTCCGTTCCCTCTCTCCTACCTCTCCCCCAGAGGGGGAGAGTGATGAAGTGTCGCTTCGCGACGTTCACGTTACTGTGCGCGAGGCCGTGCTGCTCACGCTCGACCTGCACGACGACGGCAGCCTGCAGTGGTCCCCGCCCGGCGAACTGCGGGCGCCGGATATGCACTTGCGCTACCTCGGCGAACGCCAGGCGGAAGCCACGCTAGAGGGAACGGCCTACACCGTGCACCGCTATCACTGGGCATTGACCCCGCTGCGCGAGGGCAGCCTGGAGGTGAAATTCCCCACGCTAGCCGCCGTGAAGTTCGGCAAGCGCCTGCGTTATCCCGCACCCGCCGTCGGCTTCGAGGCGTCGCCGGTGCCGGCCTATCTGCCGGTTCATGTGCCCGTCGGCAAAGTGTCGCTTGCTCCCGGGCCGTTGCCGGCCGGGTGGGTCGTCGGCCGGCCGGTCAACTGGACATTCACGGTGAGCGGGGCCGGCATCACCGCCGAGGGCCTGTCGCGCCTGCTGGCGGACATGCCTGATCGCGCCGGGCTGCGTGCCTATGCCGCGCAAGTAAGCGGGCGCCCGGCAACCCCCGGCGATGCCGCTGCAGCACAAACCTTCGACGTCGCCATCCCCGTCATGCCCCTGGCGGGAGGCGAAATCCGTCTGCCCGATGTGCGGCTGCCCTATTTTGACCAGGCCGCCGGCCGTATTGTGCTGGCACAATTGACCGGCGCCCCGGTAGAGGTCGTGGACCCGGTGCGGCAACGCATCATCGTCGCGGGCCTGCTGCTCGGCGGCACGCTGCTTGCGGGCATGCTTGCGTACATCGGCATGCGGCGGTGGAAGCGGATGCGCATCAGGCACGCCGCGCTGGCGCGGGTGGGGACAGCGGACAGCGCCGAGGCGCTGACGCGTGCGCTGCTGGCCTTCGACGACGGCCATGGAGCGCCCGGCGGCGCGACATTGGGGCAGTGGCTAGTCAGGCTGGAAGAGCGGATGGAGGCGCCGGAGCAACTGGCGCGGCTGGTGCAGGCGCTTGAGGTGGGGCGCTATGGCACCGGCAATAAGCCGGAAATCGCGGCGCTGCGCGGGTACTTTGCCCAAACCCTCGCCCGCTTGCGCCCCAAGCGGAACAGCGCAGGGCGCAAGCGCGATTCTGCATCCAGTGACTGGACCGATGCGGCGAGGGAAATCGCCTGATCGTCTATGCCGGCTCCATCCGGTTTTCAGGGAAAAAAACCGGGCGAAGCTGAGAGGAGTAAAGCAGGCCAAAGAGCAGCAGAAATCACGCTGAGGGCCCCTTCTGAAAACCAGATGAAAACAACATCAAATTTGTCGAGTACTTCAACAGACTGCTAAAGCTGGGGTAAGATGCGCGGATTCTGCCCACCCACCCTATCCGCTCTTAATCCAACGACACTATTATTCATGGAGATTGCATGCCCCCTTCGTTGTCGTCCCACCCGTCACTCAGACTTGAGGGACTCGCCTTTCCCGACCTCTTTCGCCTGGAAGGCTTGCAGAAGCTCGACAAGGCGTATTTGCATCGTATTCATGAACACGATGCGGATATGCATGCGCGCCTGCTGCACTACCGTCACGCAGAAACGCCGTTTGCGCCGCGACAGATCAGCCAGTTGCTGCTGGACTGCGCGCCGCTGCTGGAAACTTTTATTGCTGAACTGTTTGCCATCGACGAAGAGGCCGCGGCCTTGCGGGTGGATGCGCTTTCGCATGATATTGTTTTGAATTTCAAGAAACTCTTTGTGCAGAAGCGGGCGCGCAAGCGGGTATTCAAGAAGGATGTAACCGAACGGTTTGCTGAACTCGACGCTTGGTTGAGCGGAGAATTGCAACAGGCGGGGTTGATTGAGGACGCAGATCGGGAGCTGGCGGTTGCGCGCTTCGCGGCTATTCTGCTGCGTGATGAGGCGGCACAGGCCGGGGCCATAGAGCAGCTCACGCGCTGGTGCGTGCTTGCGATCAGTGATGCGCAAGGCCAGGTGGCGGTGAGCGGCTGGACGAGCTTTAAGTTGCCGCAAGGCGTCGATCATCAACATCTGGTGCCTAACCAGGCCGTGGCCGGTGACCCTGCCGGGCGTATCGCGGCGTTGCCGGAAAAGCTGCGCAACCGCGACGGTTTCAAACTGACCGATGCGCGCATGAGCGCGCGCGAGGTTCAGGGCGAGATCGAGTACTGCATCTATTGTCACGGACACGACGGCGATTTCTGCTCCAAGGGCTTCCCCGAAAAGAAAGGCGACCTGGAGCGCGGCTTCAAGATCAATCCCCTGGGGGTGACGCTGACCGGCTGTCCGCTGGAGGAAAAAATTTCCGAAATGCATGCCTTGAAGCGCGACGGCCTCGGCATTGCCGCGCTCGCCATGGCGATGGTGGACAATCCCATGATCCCCGCCACAGGCCATCGCATCTGCAACGACTGCATGAAGGCGTGTATCTATCAGAAGCAGGATCCAGTCGACATCCCGCAGATCGAGACGCGCGTGCTTACCGATGTGCTGGGATTGCCATGGGGGGTGGAGATTTACGATCTGCTGACGCGCTGGAATCCGTTGCGCGCCCGCCAATACTTGCCCAAGCCCTGCAACGGCAGGAAGGTGCTGATCGCGGGCATGGGGCCGGCAGGCTTCACCATGGCGCATCACCTGACGATGGAAGGCTGCGCCGTGGTGGGCATCGACGGGCTGAAAATCGAACCTCTGCCCGATGTGCTGCAGCACGGCGCGGTGCGCGCTTACCAGGAACTGGAAGAGGCGCTCGATACGCGCGTCATGGCGGGCTTCGGCGGTGTGGCTGAATACGGCATCACGGTGCGTTGGGACAAGAACTTCCTCAAACTGATTTACCTCAGTCTGGCACGTCGCAGTCTGTTTCAGGTGTTCGGCGGCGTGCGTCTGGGCGGCACCTTGACGTTGGAGGATGCCTGGGCGCTGGGGTTCGATCATGTCAGCATCGCCACCGGGGCCGGCTTGCCGCGCACAGTGCCGATCGAAAACAGCCTGGCGCGCGGCATGCGCCAGTCCAATGATTTTCTCATGGCCCTGCAGCTCACCGGTGCAGCCAAGGCCAGCAGCCTCGCCAGCCTTCAGGTGCGCATGCCGGCTGTCGTGATTGGCGGCGGCCTGACCGCCATCGATACCGCCACCGAAGTGCAAGCCTATTACATCGCCCAGGTGGAGAAAACCCTGTTGCGTTACGAGCGGCTGGCAAGCACCCTTGGCGAGGCAAGGGTGCGCGAGCAACTCGATGAAGAATCGATCGGCATCCTCGAGGAGTTTATCGAACATGGCCGTGCCGTGCGCCAAGAGCGTATGCGTGCGGAAAATGCCGGCGAAAAGACCGACTTCATACCCCTGTTGCGCGCCTGGGGCGGCGTTACGGTGGTGTATCGCCGCGGCATGAATGAATCACCCGCTTATGTCCGCAATCACGAAGAAGTGGCGAAAGCCCTGGAGGAGGGCATTTTCTACGCTGAAGGGGTGCAGCCGTTGCGGGCAAATCTGGATCGCTTCGCATATGTGGAGTCGCTGGAATGCGAGCGCTTGCAGCGTACCCGGGACGGAAAATGGGAGAAAGCGGGCGTATTTTTCTCCTTGCCCGCACGTGCTATTTTTGTCGCGGCGGGGGCGGTACCCAATACCATCTACGAGCGCGAGCATCCCGGCACCTTTGCTATGCAGGAAGACCATTTTCTGCCGCATGTCGAGGAAGACGGCAACCTGAACCAGGTGACTGTGGCTGAGCACTGCAAAGTCGAAATGGCCGGTCCATTCACCTCCTATCAGCGGGACGGACACCGCGTCAGCTTCATCGGCGATACCCATCCGGTGTTCCATGGCGGCGTGGTCAAGGCCATCGCCTCGGCGACACGCGGCTATCCGCAGATCATGACGGCGCTCGGAATGGCTGGCGAGGTTTCCGTCAACCCGGATGAGTATGCTGAATTCCGTGCGCGCATGACAGACCTGCTGCAGCCGCGCGTGATGCAGGTGCAGCGACTCAGCCCGAGCGTGATCGAATTGCTCATACGCGCGCCTATGGCCGCACGCAACTTCCGTCCCGGCCAGTTTTTCCGTCTGCAAAATTTTGAAACCTCAAGTCCGCTGTTCGAGGGTTCAAGACTACAGACCGAAGCCCTGGCCTTGAGCGGCGCCAAAGTGGAAGCGGAAGCCGGTCTGGTCACGCTGATGGTGCTGGAAGTCGGGACCAGTTCGAGACTTTGCGCCACGCTTCAGGCAGGTGACCCGGTGGTGCTGATGGGGCCGACCGGCAAGGCGACCGAACTGCCGGAGAACCAGACCGTCCTGGTGGCGGCGGGCCGGCGCGGTGCGGCAGTGATGGGTATGCTTGGCCCGGCGCTGCGCGGCCGCGGCAACCGCGTACTGTACTTTGCGGGTTTTCGCACTGCGGATGAGGTGTATCGGCAGGAGCGGCTGGAGGCCGCCGCCGATGTGATCGTGTGGTGCACGGCAAGCGGCCGCCCCATTGTGCCGCGCCGTCCGCAAGACCGCAGCCTGACGGGTGATTATATGGATATCCTGCGGCGCTATGCCGAGGGCGAATTCGAGCCGGAGGGCGAGGCGCCTGCGATCCCGCTGACCAGCGTCGACCGCGTGCTCGCCATCGGCACACGCCGCTTGCTGCGCATCATGCGCGATGCGATGCAACATTGCTTGCGGGACAAATTCCGCAGCAACGTCACTGCCATCGGTTCCGTCCCCAGCCCCATGCAGTGCATGTTGCAGGGCGTATGCGCGCAATGCCTGCAATGGCATATCGATCCGGCTACGGGGAAACGCACCCGAGCGGTGTTCTCCTGTGCCGGGCAGGACCAGCCCTTGCAGTTCATCGACCTGGACAATCTCGATGCCCGCCTGGCACAAAACTCGATGGCCGAGCACTTGACGGATATCTGGCTGGACTATCTGCTGGCGCGCAGCGAGATCGCGCATGTGTAGTCAGGCATTGGAACAAGGTGGTCGGGGAAAAAAGACCTAAGGAGAAATTCCCCATGCTAGCCGCCGTGAAGTTCGGCAAACGATTGCGTTATCCCGCACCCGCCGTCGTCTTCCAGGCATCGCGAGTGCTGGCGTATCTGCCGGTTCATGTGCCCGTCGGCAAAGAGTCGCTAGCCCCCGGGCCGCTGCCGGCGGCCTTTGTCCAAATCCTCGCCTGCTTGCGCCCCAAGCAGAAAACGAGGGTCAGGACGCCTATTGCCGGCACGGTAATCCGGCGCTATCTCGACGATGGCGAAGGCATCACGCCTGAGATTCCCATCGTCGCCATCGCCGACACCGGTCGCATCTGGATCAACGCCGAGGTGGACGAAACGGACGCCGGCAGGGTCCATGTGGGCGACCGCGCCAGCGTCACCTCGGACGCCTATCCCGGCAAGGTGTTCAACCTAAAAACCGCAGTTCATTTACCACAGAGGCACAGAGACACAGAGAAAACAGATAGTTACGATTGTTGACCAACTCACCCAGCGGGTGACATGCCTGAGTTTGTTTTTCTCTTTTGAATCAACTCTGTGCCTCTGTGTCTCTGTGGTGAAATGCTTTTTCTAGGTTCAACGGCCTCGTGCAGCAGATCGCCGACTATGCCGGTGCAAGACGGGTCAAACCGAGCAACCCCGCAGTCAACCTGGCCCTCAAGGTAGTGCAGGTGAAAATCGTGCTGGCTGACCACAGCCCCTTCAAGCTCGGCATGACGGTGGACGTGAAAATTCTGCCTCAGCACCAGTAGCACCGAGGTCAAAACAATGTATGGAATGGATGCGATCACATCGCTGAAAACAGGACGGAAGGGCCATATGCGGCACGTTGCTGTGGTCGTGGCAGTCAGCGCTCGACCGACCGTCGCCTGTCAGTTGTGGCGGCTGATCACGACACGTCAACGATCTTGAGCCCAGCCTTTCTTGCTGCCGAAAGTTGCCGATGGTCGGCCGAAACAAAGATATCAGGCTCGACGGCGAGCGCACAGGCCACATGAAGGGCATCCATCGCCCGGAGTGGATGCGACTCCAGCAGAGAAACAACTGAGACCAGAACGTCCGGAGTGATTTGGCAGATATCGGCATCCGCCAAATCCGCCATCGCGTCACCCTTCAATTTCCGGTAATCCGCTTTGGTCAGTTTCTTTTCCCGTACGAGGCGGGACAACGTGGAGATCAGTTCCGGCAGGTAAATGAGACTAACGACGAGACTATCTGCCTGTTGGCACAATGCAATAACCTTGTCCGATCCCGGCTCCGCAACATAACGCTTCGCAATAGCCGAGGTATCCAGAAACACCTTCACGCCGACTCTTCCCGATCGCTCAGTATCTCTCGGCTCAACGACAAGCCTTTAACCGTTAGTGGTGTGGCTTGTCTCTTCCACGACGGAGCCCCGGAACGGACAGGCACGATTTCGGCGATGGGTTTGCCGTTGCGGAAGACGCGTACCGTATCTCCACCTTCGACGGCGTCAAAATAGTCCTTGGCGTGATTGCGCAACTCGGTGAACGTAGTTTCCCGCATAGAGCCTCCTGTACAAATATGTACATTATTATGTGCATTGTTGGTGAGCGTGTCAATGGGTGCGCTGCTGGTCAAGTTTAAGACTTGATCTTGCACTGCATGTAAGATCAAGCTTTTTTTCTAAAAGTTAAGCTTGCTGCCATGAATAATTGCAGTTTAGAATAAGTCTACATGAAAAACCGTTCGGGAAAATTTTACCTGCTCCTGGCTCTGACATTCCTGCAATGTCTGGTGCCATTCCTGCACGCCCATGCCGGCGGTTTGCACGCATCATCTCATGTGCATATCCATATCGATGTGCCCGCTCCGGGCCTCTCGGCGCATCCATCTGAATTGAGGTCCGATTCGTCCGACTTCCCGGTGGTGGGCGCTGCCACCGAGTTCAAGCGCGATTCGGCGAGTGATGATGTCGCTTTGCTGTCGTCATCTCCTTACTGGCGGATCCAGCCTCGGCAGGCGCTTGTTCTTTCCACCTTTCACGCCCCGTCTATACTTCCACAAAGCCCTTTCTTTTTCGGGGCGCCACCCTCTCAAGCGCCACCTGCGGGTTCTTAGGCATTTCTTAAGTTAAAGGTTGGAGAATCGGCCTGCCGCTTCTGTTGGGACGCGGCCGGGTGTCGAATTTTGCAAGGAGATGGATATGTGGAAATCCCAGGGGCCGCGCGCCTGCCGGACGGTTTTATTGCTTTGTGGCCTTGCTGTCGCTGCGCCGCTTTATGCTGATGCAGGCAATGAAATCAAGCTGACTGCCAGCCAGGCGCAGGCGATGGGAGTCGAAACCGCCCCCCTCGGATCGCCGGGTGCGGCTGCCAGCAAGAGCTTGCCGGCGCGGGTGACGATCCCGAACAACCAGTTGCAGATTGTCAGCGCCCCAGTGGCCGGCCTGGTGGAAACGATTGCGGCGGCACCCGGCCAGGCGGTGAAAAAGGGGCAGCTCCTTGCGCGCCTGCAAAGCCCCGGCCTGGTGGAAATCCAGCGCGGACTCCTGCAGGCAACGACCCAGGCACAGTTGGCGCGCGAGACCCTGAAGCGTGACGAGACGCTGTTTAAGGAAGGGATTATCGCCGAAAGCCGCTACCGGTCGGCAAAGGGCCATGACGCCGAGGCCGCGGCTGCGCTTTCCGAGCGGCGTCAGGCTCTGCGCCTGGCCGGAATGAGCGAGGCGGCAATCCGGAATCTGGAAAAGAATTACAGACTGTCCGGCACTATCGATATTCCCGCGCCGATCAGCGGCGTGGTGCTGGAAAGGATGGCCGTGGCCGGCCAGCGCGTCGAGGCGGCGATGCCCTTGTACAAGGTGGCGCAATTGACTCCCTTGTGGCTGGAAATCCAGGCGCCGGTCGCAACGATCGGCGGCCTGCAGGCCGGCGCGGAAGTCAGCGTGCCGGCTTACCAGGCTACGGGCAAGGTGCTGCAGCTCGGCCGCGCTGTCGAGGAAGGCAGCCAGACCGTGACGATACGGGCGGAAGTTCGCCAGGGAGCGGAAAATCTGCGCCCGGGGCAGCTCGTCGAGGCGGTGGTGGCAGGCGGCAACGGCAAATCGTGGCGCGTGCCGAACACGGCGCTGATTCGCGCACGCGACCAGGCATATGTGTTCGTGCAAACCCCGTCCGGATTCCGCGTCCAGCCCGTCCGTGTGATGGGGGAAACGGCCGCGGGCAGCACGATAGGCGGCGACCTCAAGGACGACGAGCGCATCGCGGTGCGCGGCACGGTTTCGCTCAAGGCGGTATGGCAGGGACTAGCGGCAGGGGGCGAATAAATGCTGACGCGCGCAATCGAATTCGCCCTCACCCAGCGGGTGGCGGTGCTCTTTACCACCGTGGTGCTCATCGCTGCCGGTGTACTGGCATTCAACTACCTGCCGATCGACGCCTTTCCCGATGTCTCATCCACCCAGGTCAAGGTCATCATGAAGGCCCCCGGCATGACGCCGGAAGAGGTGGAAACGCGCATCACGGCGCCGCTCGAGGTGGAGCTGCTGGGCATCCCGCACAAGAAGATCCTGCGCTCGGTAT
>JAJYUW010000222.1 GCA_021792335.1 Pseudomonadota bacterium
CGGCAAGATCCAGCTTTTGGTGCCGATGCTGTGCAGCTTGAGCGAGCTGCGCCAGACCCTGCACCTGATCGGGCATGCCAAGCAGGAGCTGGCCCAGGAGGGCATCCCGTTCGACGCCTCCATCCCGGTCGGCGGCATGATCGAGATTCCGGCCGCCGCGCTGGCGGTGCAGTCCTTCGTCAAGAGCCTCGACTTCCTTTCCATCGGTACCAACGACCTGATCCAGTACACCCTGGCGATCGATCGCACCGACGATGCCGTGGCGCACCTCTACGACCCGCTCCACCCGGCGGTGCTGCAATTGATCGCCATGACCATCGCCGCCGCCGACAAGGCGGGTATTCCGGTTTCGGTGTGCGGCGAAATGGCGGGCGATACAGCCCTTACCCGTCTTCTGCTCGGCTTGGGCTTGCGCGAGTTCTCCATGCATCCGGCGCACCTGCTCGCCGTCAAGCAGCAAATCCTTACCTCCGACCTGCCCCATATCACCGGCGTGGCGCAGAAAATGCTCAAGACCCACGAACCGGAGAAGCTGCAGCAGTTGTTGCTGCGCCTGAACAGTTGAATGACGCTATAATTCCCGGATTAACGTAAATCTAGCCCCTTACATGCATTCGCAATCTCCTTCCGTCGGCATCGTGACGCCGCAAGTTGCGCGCTTCGATGCACCGCTCACGCTGAAAAGCGGCGCGGTGCTGGATGCTTACGAACTGGTGTATGAAACCTACGGCATGCTGAACGCGGATAAGACCAACGCCATCCTGGTCTGCCACGCCCTTTCCGGCAATCACCATGTCGCCGGTTTCCACTCCGAACAGGATAAGCGGCCAGGCTGGTGGGACAACATGATAGGCCCCGGCAAGCCGGTGGACACCGACCGTTTTTTCGTCATCGGCCTCAATAACCTGGGCGGCTGCCATGGCTCGACCGGCCCCTCCAGCCTCGACCCGAAAACCGGCAAGCCTTACGGCAAGGCCTTCCCGATCGTGACGGTGGAAGACTGGGTGGAAACCCAGGCGCGCCTTGCCGACCGGCTCGGCATCGAAAGCTTTGCCGCGATCATGGGCGGCAGCCTGGGCGGGATGCAGGTGCTTTCCTGGACCATCCTGCACCCGCTGCGGGTGAAGCATGGCCTGGTGATCGCCTCGGCGCCGAAGCTGACAGCGCAGAACATCGCCTTCAATGACGTGGCGCGGCAGGCTATCCTGACCGATCCGGATTTCCATGCCGGCGATTTCTACGCCCATGATGCGGTGCCCAAGCGGGGCCTGCGACTGGCGCGCATGCTCGGCCACATTACCTATTTGTCTGACGACGTGATGGGCGAGAAATTCGGCCGCATCCTCAAGAACGACGTATTCCAGTTCGGCTACGGGGTGGAGTTCGAGGTCGAATCCTATCTGCGTTACCAGGGCGACAAATTCGCCGCCAGCTTCGACGCCAATACCTATCTGCTGATGACCAAGGCGCTCGACTATTTCGACCCCACCCACCATCATCGTGTCAGTTTGAGCGAGGCGATGAGGCCGGCCCTGGCCGATTTCCTGGTGCTTTCCTTCACCAGCGACTGGCGCTTCGCACCGGGCCGATCGCGCGAAATCGTCAAGGCGCTGCTGGATAACAACCTCAATGTGAGTTATGCGGAAATCACCGCGGCGCATGGTCACGATGCCTTCCTCATGCCTGACCCGCACTACCACAGCCTGGTGCGCGCCTACATGAGCAATGTGGTGAGGAGCCTTGGAATATGATTGCGCGTTCCGATTTTGCCGCCATCGCGCAATGGGTGACCCCGAATGCCAAGGTGCTCGACCTCGGCTGCGGCGACGGCAGCCTGCTGAAGTATCTGAAGGAAGCGCGCGGCACCCACGGCTATGGCATCGAAATTGACGATGCCAATATTCTCGCCTGCGTGAAAAAGGGCGTGAACGTGATCCAGATGGACCTGGAGACAGGCTTGTCCGGCTTCGAGCCGCAGTCTTTCGATTTCGTTATTCTGTCCCAGACTCTGCAGGCGATGCGCAACATCGAGCTGGTGGTGAAGGAAATCCTGCGCGTGGGCCGGCAGGGTATCCTGACCATTCCCAATTTCGGCTACTGGCGCCGACGCATCCAGGTCATCGGCGGGCGGATGCCGGTGTCGGAAGACTTGCCCTACCAGTGGTATGACACGCCCAATATCCACTTGTGCACCTTGGGGGATTTCGAGGCGTTCTGCCGCAGCCATGGCGTCCGCATCCTGGAGCGCCACGTGATGTGTGACGGCAAGGACGTGAGCCTGCTGCCCAACCTGCTCGGGAATCTGGCCGTTTACCGTTTCGAGAATATGTAGCCTGGATGCAGGCTGCCAGGCCGAAATCCGGGAACGATTCTACAACATTGCCAGGCGGTACAATCCCAGCAAGCCGAAGCCCGCCACCAGCAGGCCGGCTGCGAGGCGCACCCCTCTGTTTTGCATGAAGCCCTTCAGTTGCCGGGCGAAATAGCCCATCGCCAGCAGGTTGGGCAGGGTGCCCAGGCCGAAGGCGAGCATGACCATCCCGCCACCAGCGGCGCTGCCGCTGGCCATGGCGGCTGCCAGCACGCTGTAGACCAGGCCGCAGGGCAGCCAGCCCCACAGCGCGCCGAGGGCCAAAGCCTGCGGAACGGACCGCACCGGCAGGAGCTTTTTCGAATAGGGTTGCAGGCGCTGCCAGATCACGCCGCCGAGCCGCTCGAGCTGCACCACGGCGTGGGACAGGCCGGCCAGATACAGCCCCAGAAAAACCAGCAGCAGGTTGGCGATCAGGTACAAAATCACCTTGACCGGCAGCATGTCGCTCAACAGCAGGCTGCCGGCCCCGGCGGCGCCGGCCAGAACCCCCGCCGCGCCGTAGCTGGCGATCCGCCCCAGATTGTAGGCCAGATGAATGCGCCATTGCGGCACGTTGCCGGGCATTTGCAGGCTGATTGCGCCGACGATGCCGCCGCACATGCCGACGCAGTGGGTGCCACCGAGCAGGCCGACCAGCAGTGCCGAAATTAGGCTGACTTCAGGCATGGTTTATTGAATTTAAAAAGGACATAGACAGCCATTTTGACACAGCCGGGGCGGAAAAGCCTGGTAGGGTGGGCACGTTTTTTGTGCCCACGCTGAATCTGCCCGCGTGGGCACA
>JAJYUW010000045.1 GCA_021792335.1 Pseudomonadota bacterium
CTTCGACAAACTTGGCCTTCCCCGTCTCTCATGACCTCAACTTCTCGAACCGCCCGGTGCGGACCCGCATGCCGGGTGGTGTGGCAGGGGTACGGCCTATAATGGCCGTCCCCTATGCCGATTGTGCTCTAAATCTGCGCAAACTGGAGTTACTGCTTCTATCTCCACCTCTAAAGCGTGATCTGGTTTTGAAATCCCGCCCGGAACATACAAAGATTTGTATAATTTCGTATGGCTATTAAACCGGTCGAGTTTCGCGGCAACGCTCTGGACGACCTGAGAAGCTTTCCAGAAGGCGCGCGGAGGGCTGCCGGGTTTCAGATTGAGATGCCGTCTATGTGCTTCACTGTTTCCAGAAGAAAACTCAGAAGACCGCCACAAGCGATATTGAACTGGCACGCAACCGTTACCGGGAATTGATGAGGTCAAAATCATGAGCAAGCAAAGATTCCAAAGCGTCTGGGACGCTATCGAAGACACCCCGCAACTGGCCGCGAGCATGCGCGCACGCTCCGAGCTTGTCATTCAACTGGCTGAGCTCATCAAGAAGCGCGGAATGACCCAAGCCGAGGCCGCAAAGCTGTTCGGCGTCACCCAGCCGCGCATCTCCGACCTCATGCGCGGCAAGATCGAACTCTTCTCCGTGGATGCGCTGATCGACATGGCAGCGGTCGCAGGGCTCTCGCCGCAAGTGAAAATCAAGAAGGCCGCATGACTTCATGATTCATCGGTCGACCATTGCCTGTCATCGTTTCGGGTATTACAATCGATATCGCCGTAATACAAAAGGAGTCATGCGATGCCGACGACACTTACCAGCAAGGGTCAGGTCACCATCCCCAAGCAGATTCGCGATGCGTTGAAGCTGGCACCCGGCTGTTCGGTGGATTTTGCGGTCAATCGCGATGGGGATATCGTCATTCACAAGGTAGGCGCGCGGCCGAGTCGCAAGCCAGATCGCTTCGAATCTGCCCGTGGCAAAGCCGATGTCAAATGGCGGACTGACGACCTGATGGCGCTACTGCGCGGTGAGGGCTGATGTTGCTGGTCGACACCAACGTGCTGGTCGATGTTCTGGAGAATGATCCGGAATGGGCGGACTGGTCCATTGGCCAACTGCGGGCACAGTCGCAGATTCATCAGTTGGCCATCAACTCGATCATCTACTCGGAGCTCTCGCTGACTTTTTCCACTGTTGAGGCGTTGGATCGCACGGTCGACGACCTGGGTCTGAGGATGATGGAGATTCCCAAGCCCGCGCTGTTTCTGGCCGGTAAAGCTTTCGGGCGCTATCGGCGACAAGGAGGGCAGAAACAGAATGTGCTGTCCGACTTCTTTATTGGCGCGCATGCGGCCGTGTCGCGCTTTCCGCTGCTGACCCGCGATACTCGCCGCTACACCACCTATTTTTCCGATGTTCAACTGGTAGCGCCAGATCGGGCATAGGGGCTGAGGCGATGGCTTACAACGAACAAGAAACCCGCTTCTTCCTCATTGATCCGGTGCTCCGCGACAAGGGCTATAACGACCATCAGTGGCTCAAGATGGAAACGCCCGCACCCGTCGAACCTACCGGCCCCAAGGGCCGCCGCCGCAAAGGTGCGGGCCGCACCGACTACCTGCTGTGCGTACAGGTCGGCGATATGCCCAAGCCGCTGCCGGTTGGCGTGCTGGAGGCCAAGAAAGAAAACGAAGATCCGCTCAAAGGTATGCAGCAGGCCAAGGGCTATGCCGATTGCCAGCGCTTCGACGTGAAATACGTGTTCGCCACCAATGGCCACAAGTACGGTGAGTTCGACCTGTTCACCAAGTTGCAAAATGGGCCGTTTCCGTTTCCCGACTTTCCGCCGCACCCAGACCTCTCCGCACGTTACGCCAAAGCTACCGGCATCGATCTTTCAAAACCTCAAGCCGCCATGCTGTTTCAGGCCGACAGCCCCGCCTGGGCGCAAAGCCGTTATTACCAGGACGCCGCCATTCGGGCCGCATTTGAAAAAATCCTCCTTGATGACCAGCAGGGCCGGCCGTCACGCGTTTTGCTGGCACTAGCGACCGGCTCGGGGAAAACCATCATCGCCACCAACTTGCTGTGGCGCTTGAGTCAGGCCGGGCAACTGCCCAAACCTGCGCTTTTTCTTTGTGACCGCGACGAGTTGCGCGAGCAGGCTTACACCAAGCTCAAGGCCGCATTCGGGGATAACGCGCGCATTGTCGAAACCAGGCAAGGCGGCAACGCAGCGCAAAACGCCCGCATTCACATCGCCACCTACCAGACGCTCGGACTGGACGACGAGGAAGGCTTCGCCAGCTTCCTCACCGAGCACTATGGAAACGACGCCTTCAGCGTCATCATCATCGACGAATGCCACCGCTCGGCCTGGGGCAAGTGGTCGGAAGTATTGAAGCGCAACCCGAACGCGATTCACATCGGCCTGACCGCGACGCCGCGCAAGTTGCACGAGGCCAAAAATGCACCCGCCGAAGATCAGGAAATCACCGCCAACAACCGCAAGTACTTTGGCGAGCCGGTCTACGAATACACCCTGATCCAGGCGCAGGAAGATGGCTACCTCGCCGCCTGCGAAATCGTCAAACGCAAGGCCAGCATCGATAGCCGCACATTCACCAAACAAGAAATCCTCGATGCCAAGGTCAAGGACATTCGCACCGGCAAACTACTGACCGACGCTGACCTGACCAAGGACGAATACACCGGCAAGGACTTCGACGACGAACTGTTCATTGAACTGCGCACACCCAAGATGTGCGAGGACCTGTTCCAGTTGCTGTGCGGCAACGGCGGTCCGGAACAGAAGGTCATCATCTTCTGCACCCGCGAAATCCAAGCCGACCGCGTGACCCAGCACATGAATAACCTGTACACGCGCTGGTGCAAGGAGCAAGGGCAGACGCCGAAGGATCACTACGCTTTCAAATGCATGGGCGGGCCGAACAACGGCTCGGACATGATCGAGCCGATGCGCGGCTCCGGCGAGCGTGCCTTCATCGCCTGCACGGTAGACCTGCTGGAGGCGGGTGTGGACATCGAGCGCCTGAACGCCGTGGTGTTCTTCCGCTACCTGCAATCGCCCATCAAGTTCTACCAGATGGTCGGTCGCGGCACCCGCATCCACGAAGAAACGAACAAGTACAAGTTCTGGCTCTACGACTACACCGACGTCACCCAGCTCTTCGGCACCGACTTCATTACCAAGCCGCCGCGCCCCGGTGGCGGAGGGTCTGATGACGATGACACGGGCGGTGGTGGCGGAGGTGGTGACGATGGTCCGAAAGTAGCCGAGGTGTGCGGCGAATATGTCGGGATAAATCCGCAGGGACGCTTCATCCTCAGTCGTCGCGATGGCCGCGACACGCCGATTCCGGTCGACGAATACCGTCGCGAAGTGATTCAGCGCGTGGTCAGCGAAGCGCACAACCTCGACGATTTCCGCGCGCTGTGGATCGAGGCGCAGAAGCGCCGCCAACTGATCGACCACCTGCTGAGCGACAACTTCAGCCCGGACGTGATCCGCGAGATCGACCAGATGAATGATTTCGATCTCTACGATTTCTTCGGCCACCACGGCTACCACGCCCGCGCCTTGAAGCGCCCCGAACGCGGCGCGCTGTTCATCACACACAACCAAAGCTGGTTCAGCGGCATGAACGGCAAAGCCGCCATCGTGCTCACCGGACTCGGCCACCAGTTCGCCCAGGGCGGCACCGACGCGCTGGAAAGCCAGAATCTCTGGGAAGTGCCTGAGATCAAGCAGGCTGGCGGACTGGATGCGCTGCGGGTGCTGGGCAAGCCGGTGCAGGTGATGCACGAGGCCAAGGCGAGGTTGTTTGGGGTATGAATAAGGTTCCGCTTGGCAATATTTGTCGCTTTGAGTACGGGAAAAGCTTGCCCGCAAAAACGAGAAATCAAGGCGCGGTGAATGTTTACGGATCGAATGGTGCGGTTGGCACCAATGAGGTTGGCTATACCGTTGGCAAGACGATTATTGTTGGCAGGAAAGGGTCCATCGGAGAGATTCACTTGTCTGAAGGGGCATGCTGGCCAATCGATACGACGTATTTCATTGACGAACAATGCGCCGATTGCAATCTTGAATGGCTTGCATATGCTTTGAAGTATTTGAACTTGGGAAGTCTGAATAAAGCCAGCGGCGTACCAGGACTCAATCGTGACGATGCCTATGCTCAGTTAGTTGTATTGCCAGAAAGCGAAGAGCAACAACGTCAAATCGCCGCCCGCCTGAAGGACCAACTTGCCGAAGTGGAAAAAGCCCGGCAGGCGGCGCAGGCGCAGTTGACAGACAGCCGCCTGTTGCGCAGTCGTATGCTCAAGGAATTCTTTGCGGAATTGGATGCCGCGCCGAAGAAAAAGCTCGGCGACTACGCCGCAACCACCAGCGGCTCGACGCCCTCGCGAGGCAACAAGCAGTATTGGCAACCGGCGGAAATAGCATGGGTGAAGACCGGCGAAGTGGCCTTCGCGCCGATCACCGTTACCGAAGAGGCGATTTCAAAAGCCGCGCTAGCTGAGTGCTCGCTCTCGCTGTTGCCGCCCAAAACCATCCTCATCGCGATGTACGGACAGGGCAAGACACGCGGGCAGTCAGCCATTCTGGAAATCTCCGCGACCACCAATCAGGCCTGTTTCGCCATTCTGCCCAATGACACCTGGCAGCCGGACTTCCTCTATCTCTGGCTGAAGTCGTCGTATCAGGATTTGCGCGACCTCTCGGAGGATCGGGGAGGCAATCAAGCCAACCTGAACGGTGCGCTGCTGAAGGCGCTGGATGTGCCGGCACCCAGCAACGCCGAGCAGCAGCGCATCGTGGCGCGAATTCAGGTTGCAATGAGCGAAATAGACGCATTGGAAAATTCAAGCAAGGCCGCGCTGGAGGACATCCATCGCCTTCCCAACCGTGTGCTCGCGCAAGCCTTCGACCAGTAGGAAGACGACCATGACCGACAAACGCATCGCCCAGCAACACCACGCCACATTCGAGGAAGTCCGCCAGTTCGACGAGGACGGTAACGAATTCTGGTCGGCACGCAATATTGCCCCGCTGCTGGAATACCAGGACTGGCGCAACTTCATGCAGGTGGTGGATAAGGCACGGCTGGCCTGCGAACAGTCAGGTCGTCCAGTTGCCGACCATTTCGGTGATGTCACCAAAATGGTCGGCATCGGCTCCGGCGCACAGCGCCCGGTGCCCGATGTGCATCTGTCACGCTACGCTTGTTACCTGATCGTGCAGAACGGCGATCCGGCAAAGCCGGTGATCGCCAATGGACAGACCTATTTCGCCATGCAGACGCGACGCCAGGAACTCGCTGACGACAAGAAATTTACCCAACTCAGCGAGGATGAAAAACGCCTGGCCATTCGCAACGAACTCGCGACGCACAATAAGCATCTGGCCGCTGCCGCCAAGGATGCGGGCGTGGAGTCCAGCCTCGACTACGCCATCTTTCAGGATCATGGATACAAGGGGCTGTACGGTGGCTTGGGCAACAAGGAAATCCACGCCCGCAAGGGCTTGACAAAGAGCCAGAAAATTCTGGATCACATGGGCAGCACCGAGCTGGCAGCCAACCTGTTCCGAGCCACGCAGACCGAAGAAAAGTTGCGCAGGGATGGGGTACGCGGCAAGCAAAAAGCCAATCAGACCCACTTCGAAGTCGGGCGCAAGGTGCGCCAGACAATTGATGAGTTGGGTGGCACCATGCCGGAGAACCTGCCCAAACCCGAATCGAGCATCCAGCAGATTGAGTCGGCGAAGAAAAAGCTGGCGAAGAAGAAAGCGGAGAAATAGGACCAATGGCCAGATTCAGAAATAACCCGGAAGGCAAGATGACGGTTAGCCGGGCCAAATCGCCCAAGGCCATCGCCTCCACGCAGTCGCTGTCGAGCTTCGTCAAAAGCATCTGCGATGTGATGCGCCGCTCCAACTGCGCCAGCGCTTTGCAGTACGTGCCGGAGCTGACCTGGATCCTGTTCCTGCGCATTCTGGATGCCCAGGAAGCAACGGCGCGGGAAGAGGCCGAAGTGTTGGGCGCGAAGTTCTCGCCCGCACTGCACAGCCCTTACCGCTGGCAGGACTGGGCCGCACCGTATTCCGACAAACCCGGGCACCCAAAAACCCGCGAAGGCAAACCCTTCGGCTGGAAGCGGCAGGAATTGTTTGCGGCGGGCGACGGCAAGCTGTTCGAGTTCATCAACAAGGAACTGCTGCCGCATCTGCACAGCCTGGACATCGACACCCGCACCGGCCTGCCCAATCCGGCGGCCAGCCGCAAGCAGCGCATCATGGGCCGCACCATGACGGCGGTGGAAAAGGTGCGCGTCGATTCTGAAGCCAACCTGCGCGACATCCTTGACAAGGTGCACCAGATCAACATTGATCATGTCGATGATCAGCACTTCTTCACCCTGTCGCAGGTGTATGAAGACCTGTTGCTAAAAATGGGCGAGAAGAACTCCGACGGCGGGCAGTTCTTCACGCCGCGCGAGGTGATCCGTGCCATGGTGCATACGGTCAATCCGCAACTGGGCCACACGGTGTACGACCCCTGCTGTGGCACCGGCGGCTTTCTCGCCATTGCCTACGAGCACATCGCCCGCCAGCTAGGCAAAAGCGCTACCAGCACCGATATCGACACGCTCAAGCACGACACGTTCTTTGGCCGCGAAAAAGAGAATCTGGTGTTCCCCATCGCGCTGGCCAATCTGGTGCTGCACGGCATCGACCAGCCCAATCTGTGGCATGGCAATTCACTGACGCGCCGCGCCACCTACGCAGCGCTGTTTGACCAGGCGCCCAAGACCTTTGATGTGATCCTGACCAACCCGCCCTTTGGCGGCAAGGAAGGAAAGGACGCGCAGAAGAACTTTGCCTATGAGACCAGTGCCACCCAAGTGCTGTTTGTGCAAGACATTCTCGGTGAGCTGGCACCCAAGGGCACCTGCGCCATCGTGCTGGACGAGGGCTTGCTGTTCCGAACCAACGAAAGCGCCTTTGTCGAAACCAAGCGCAAGCTGGTAGACGAGTGTGACCTGTGGGCCATCATAAGCCTGCCCGGTGGTGTGTTCTCGACGGCTGGCGCGGGCGTGAAAACCAATCTGCTGTTTTTCACCAAGGGCAAGAAGACCGAGAAGACCTGGTACTACGACCTGTCTTATGTGAAGGTCGGCAAGAAGACGCCGCTGACGCTGGCGCATTTCGGCTTTGACCAAAATGGTGAGGTACTGGCGGATGCTCAATTGCCGGCCATCCTGACCGCCGACTGGCACGCTGACGAAGCCAACGCCGGCAAGCTCTTCCCGAGCTATGCCCGCATGTTGCAACAGTGCGGCAAGCCTGGGGGCGATAGCCGCTATTCGTGGACCGTGGATTTCGCCGCCCGCCGCGCCAAATCCCGCGCCGAAATGCAGCCCTTGCTCAATGAGGCTGCGCAAATAAAAGCCACTGTGGTGGACTTGAAAGAGCAACTCAAGCGCCTGAAGAAGGACAAGGCCAGTGACGCAGATTTGCTGGCGCTGACAAATCAGATACTGGAAAAAGATAAAGCGGCCCGCGACCTGGAAACCCAGGCGGCCGATATTGACGCCGCCGTGTTTGACCTGAAAGCAGTGAATCCGACGGCCGTGGTGGATGTGGATACGCGCACTCCGCAGCAGATCATCGGCAACATCGAGGCGCAAGGACGCATCGTTGCCGATGCCCTGGCGCGGTTGAATATGCTGTTGTCGACGGTGAGTTGAGGTCCGGCGGAAATGAGCAAAATGAAACTGCCACAGGCATCCAACAATAATGAGTTCGAAAACATCATTGAAAACCGCGTCCAGATGAGCATAGCGGATATGGCAGCCAGCGCGTACCAATCGTTCGAGATCGAAAAATGAGCAGCACACTGAAGCTATTCCTGTCAGAGAAGTCGCAAATATATTCTGCGACTGCGTGGTATCTCTCCGATCTCGGCGAATATCGTGGCAAGCAGGAGCTTTATACCCGGCAATCTCCACAGCGACTCAAGGCGCTGCGTGAGCGCGCGCTGATCGAAAGCGCAGTGTCATCGAACCGTATCGAAGGCGTTTCCGTCGAGCCGTAGCGGGTGCGCGATGTGTTGGTTTCGCCGAAGCCTCTGTTCCGTGATCGTGACGAGGAAGAGGTGCGTGGCTACTGCGATGCCCTGGCCTGGATTCATCAGGATGCCCAGCAAATACCCATCTCCAACGAAACCATCCAACGCCTGCATGCAATGACACGGGGACATATCTGGGATGCTGGCCTGTACAAAGAGAAGGATGGCGACATTATCGAGCGCTATCCCGATGGGCAAGAGCGGGTGCGTTTCCGCACTGTACCCGCCCAGGAAACGCCAGCAGCCATGACGCAGTTGGTAAGCGACTGGCAAACCTGCATCGAAGATCGATAGGTTCCGCCGCTGCGTGCCTGCCCGGGGGTAAGCCGAGACATGATCCGGCGAGTGTTGAATACCCAGAAAGGTCAAACGGTCGACTGCATCGGTCGCGGTCCTGGGGCGCTCTGGCAAAAGAGCCGTATTTTCCCAGCGAAGGGTAGGCAGGGGACATGGTAGCGGGTACCCAAACCGCCGCGCAAGGTCAGCGAAGATGAGGTCACGCCAGCAAGCGCGTCGCGGACATCGCGGGTCAAAAAGGGAACGGTCGCGTTAGGAACGCATTGACCGCAGCCCCATAAATCGACCACAATAAGGCACCTATTTTGGTTTTATTACGAGGCACGCCATGGAACAGGTTCTGGCAACCCGCTCGGTGAGCATCACCGAACTTAAACGCAGCCCGAGTGCTGTATTGGCGCAGGCTGGTTCCGAAGCCGTGGCCGTGCTCAACCACAACCGGCCGGCGGCCTACCTGCTGCCAGCCCACGTCTATGAAGCGATGCTGGAACGCCTGTCCGCCGATCTGCGGCAGACGATACAGGAAGGCATCGACAGCGGCCCGGCCATCCCGGCCGATCGGGTGTTCGCCGAACTGAACGCCCGCTACGCCGACCCCAAGCCCGCCATCAAACCACGCGGTAAGCGCACGGCCTAATGGCTTCGGTCAGGTTTTCGCCGAAGTCTCGCCAAGACCTGCTCGACATCGGCGATTGCCTCGCCAAGGACAGCCGGGCCAACGCCCGCCGCTTCGTCGACAAGTTGATGGCGCAATGCGAACGCATCGGCCATGCCCCGCTGGCCTACACGGGCCGCGAAGACTTGGCCCCCGGACTGCGTATGGCACCGATGGGCCGCTATGTGATCTTCTTCCGAGTGCTGGGCGACGTGGTGCGTATCGAACGTGTGCTGCACGGCGCCCCCGATCTTCCAGCCATGTTTGGGCAAGGCGGACAAGGAACCCCCGTGGCCGATTGAACCGTCATGACTGCTTTACCGTGATCCGTGGCCCATACAATCACGCGGCACCATAAGGGCGTCAGGGATATGAACAACAAGAACGAAGCATTCTCCCGCGTCATCATCGACGCAATGCTAGCCGCAGGGATTGACGGCCAGTTGCGGCGCTACATTTCCGAAACCGGAGGGAGGGCTAAAGACTCCTTCGTCCGACCACTTATGCTGATGCCGTCGCTAAGGCCGGAGCCACATTCGATGCATTGTTGGCATGGACTAGACCCGTGACACGACGCCGCAAATCCCAAGAAGCTCCCATCGAGACGCTGTTCAAGGCACCGTGGTGGGTCAGTGTTGCTATTGCCGTGGTGATTCTCATCGGCCTCAAATGGGTGCTGTCATCCATATCGGCTTCTAACCTGTTCCTGAAACCACTTGCCACCGCGCTGTCCGGGTTTGCGTGGCTGTTTTCCGGGGTCTTCCTTTTCGTTGGCATCCTGTCGTTCGCCCGAGAGAAGTTCTTGGCGTCAAGAGCGACAATCCCTGCTGCTACGTGGAGTCCTCGCGACATCGCCATGCCGAAGGAGCCCGGCACACTCGGCGGGACGAAAGCCGGCCGACCCGGCCCGGAACAAGATCGCATCTGGGACGAATGGAAGGCGGCGCAACCCGCCGCCGCTTCAAGACCTACGGAGTGGAGCATCGAACTTCTGCGCGAGCTTGAATGGAAGCGCTTCGAGGATGTCTGCCAGAAGTTCTACGAGTCGAAAGGCATCAAGAGCGGAACCACCCCGCTCGGCCCCGATGGCGGCATTGACATTCGCCTGTATCAGGACGACTCGGGCAAGGCGAGTTCGATTGTTCAATGCAAGGCGTGGGGTCGGCGCAATGTCGGCGTCAAGCCTGTTCGCGAACTGCTGGGCGTAATGGCCCACGAGAAGGTTGAAAAGGCGTTCTTCATGGCATCGGGCAACTTCACCGACAAGGCGAAATCGTTTGCCCAAAGCAATCGGATCACGCTCATCAACGGCGAAATGCTGGTGACCATGATCAAGCGTTTGCCAGATGCGCAGCGCCAAGCCTTGTTGGTTTTTGCCACCGAAGGCGACTTCACCACGCCGACGTGCCCATCCTGCGGCATCAAGATGCGGCGTGTTCCGGGCACCAGCGGCAGACCTGATTTTTGGGGTTGCCAGAACTATCCCCGGTGCAGACAAAAACTCGGAATGCGTGCCGCTGATGTACTGCCAGCCGCAGGTTTCGCTTGCCGTCAGGAGCCGATCTCCGGGGCTCCAGAGCCGGGCAACTAGCATCGCTGCCATAGGGCAAAATGAGCATTCATGCGGTCATAGACTTTGAAACGACCGGCCTCTCCCCGGCGCTTGGGGCGAGGCCGACGGAAGTCGCGATCGTCATCATCGACGGCGGCGTGATCGTCGATCGTTTTCAGAGTCTGATGAACCCGGGCGTCGCCATTCCCCGCGACATACAGGCACTGACCGGCATCACCAATGAAATGGTCCGCGAGGCCCCCACGGTCGAGGCGGTGATGCGCGATGCTCTGCGCTTCGTCGGCTCCCATCCGATGGTTGCGCACAATGCCGCCTTCGACAGCAAGTTCTGGGACGCCGAGCTAGGCCGGATCCATGGCAGGCGAAAGCAGCAATTTGCCTGTTCCATGCTCCTGGCCCGACGCCTTTTCCCCGAAGCGCCGAATCACAAGTTGGCCAGCCTCGTGCGTACCCTGGGTTTGCCCGCGACAGGTCGCTTCCATCGCGCATTGGCCGACGCCGAAGCCGCAGCGCATCTGCTGCTGCACATCCAGCAGGAACTCCAGCGCCGCTTTCGGCTCTCGGCGGTGAGCCACGAACTGCTGCTTGCGCTACAAGCCGCAAATCGCGCTCAACTCGATGCCTGCATCCGCCGCTATCGGGGCAGTGAAAAGCGAGCTACGTGATGCGCGTGCAAGGGCTCCGGAAATGCGCGGGTAGACCAGCGGCGGGTCGGCGGCATTGGGCTTGTGCATTTGCGATCAGGGCTGCTAGAGTGGTGCCGTCACTACCCGGACCGGAGGAGTCAAAATGAAAACCGTTAGACAACTGCTGGCAGCGAAGAGCGGCGACTTGCGCACCATCACCTCCGCCACCCACGTGATCGAGGCGCTGAAACTGATGGCGGCGCACGACATCGGCGCTCTGCTGGTCGTCGATGAGGGACGGCTGGTGGGCATCATGTCGGAGCGGGACTACGCGCGCAAGGTCGCGCTGCTCGGCAAGTCCTCGTCCGACATTTCGGTGGCCGAGATCATGACCGCCAAGGTGACCAGCGTGCGCCCCGAGCAGACGGTGGACGAGTGCATGCAACTGATGACCGAGGGGCGCTTCCGCCATCTGCCGGTGATCGACCACGGCAAGCTCGCCGGCATCCTCTCGATCGGCGACCTGGTCAAGGAGGTGATCGCCGATCAGGCGGCTGTCATCCAGTATCTGGAGACCTACATCCAGACCTGAGCGCGGCGCCCGGGGGCGATCAGATGATGCACGCGCGGGCACACGGCTTCCCTTATCTCGCCGGCAACAGCTTTCTCGGCGTGCCGCGCGGCGACGCCGGTCGCCCTTACGCGGTGGCCGGCATTCCCTTCGACGGCGCCGTGACCAACCGTCCCGGCGCGCGCTTCGCGCCCGAGGCCATCCGGCGCGCGAGCCAGATGCTCTGCGACGGCATCCATCCGCACTTCGATGTCAGTCCGGTCGATGTCCTGACCGACCTGGGCGACCTGGCGTTGCCCAACACCGGTCTCGAAGCGACGCGAACCGAACTGCAGCGCCTCGCCTTCGAGGCGCTCGGCAGCCACTACGTCTGCTGGCTGGGCGGCGACCACTCGGTGACCCTGTCGCTGCTGCGCGCCCAGCGGGAGCGGCTGGGCCGGCCGCTGGCGCTGGTGCATTTCGACGCCCATTGCGACACCTGGTCGGACCACTTCGGCGAGTCCTCGGGGCACGGCACCTGGGTCTTCGAAGCGCTCCAGGAGAATCTGGTGATCCCCGCGGCGACGGTGCAGATCGGCATCCGTTCCTCCGGCCTCAAGGCGGCGCGGGAGCACGTCAATGACGTCGGCGGCCGGGTGTTCACGGCGCGCGAGCTGCGCGGCCGGGAGAGCCCCGAGCAGATGGCGGCCATGCTGGCCGAGATCCACCGGCGCATCGAGGCCGCCGGCAATCCGCCGACCTATCTGAGCCTGGACATCGACTGCCTGGACCCCGCCTTCGCTCCCGGCACCGGCACGCCGGAACCGGGCGGCCTCAGCACCAACCAGGTGCTGACCGTGCTCGAAGCGCTGCACGACCTGCCCTGGGCCGGCATGGACTGCGTCGAGGTGTCGCCCGCTTACGACCACGCCGAGCTGACCAGCAGCGCTGCGGCGGTCTTCGTCTGGACGCATCTGTGCGGTCTGCTCGCGGCGTCGCCGCGCAGCCGATGACCGGCGGGGACGCCCGCTAGGGGAGCCTTGCCGATCGCGGCTGTTTTCGCGCGCCCGACTTTTGACGATAATATCGGGCTGATTTGAGCCACAAGCGACCCACAAGCCACCCACGAGCCCGGAGGAACCCCATGTCGGATAGCACCTTGAAGCCGCATCGCCGTCTGCTGCGCTGCCTGTTCGCCGCACTCTGTCTGGCGGGCAGCGCTGCGCACGCGTTCGCCGCCGACGCCAAGGTTCTCAACATCTACAACTGGTCGAACTACATCGGCGACGACACCATCGCGAATTTCGAGAAGGAGACCGGCATCAAGGTGCGCTACGACACCTTCGACGGCAACGAGAACCTCCTCGCCAAGCTGATCGCGGGCAGGAGCGGTTACGACATCGTGGTGCCCTCCGCCAACTGGGCCAAGATCGAGATCGGCGGCGGCCTGTTCGCCAAGCTCGACAAGAGCAAGATCAGCACTTACGGCAATCTCTCCCCGTATGTGATGAAGCAGTTGGCGACCCTCGATCCGGGCAACCAGTACCTCGTCCCGTGGCTGTGGGGCATCACCACGCTGGGCATCAACGTCGACAAGCTGAAGGCGGCGCTCGGCAATCTGCCGATGCCGGCCAACGACTGGGATCTGCTGTTCAATCCGGTGTATGCCAACAGGGCGAAGTCCTGCGGCATCTCGGTGCTCGACACCGGCGACGAGATCTTCCCGGCCGCGCTGCGCTATATCGGCAAGCCGCCCTTCAGCAAGAACCCTGCGGACTATCAGGCGGCGGCCAGGATGCTGGCGAAGATCCGGCCGGACATCGCGCAGTTCTCCTCGTCGGGCTACATCAACGATCTGGCCAGCGGCTCGCTGTGCCTGGTGCTCGGCTGGAACGGCGACATCAGCATCGCCGCGCGCCGGGCGGAGCAGGCCAAGAACGGCAACCACATCAAGGTGCTGCTGCCCAAGACCGGCGCCGTGCTGTTCTTCGACACCATGGCCATCCCGGTCGATGCCCCGCACCCGGAAAATGCCTACAAGTTCATCAGCTACATCTACCGGCCCGAGGTCAATGCCGGGCTGGTGAACAAGGTCTTCTACGCCAATCCGGTGCCGGCCGCGATGAAATACATCCGGCCCGAGATCCGCGCCGACAAGACGGTGTTCATGACGCCGCAGGAGCTGGCCCGGATGGTGCCGCCGGAAGCGGTGAGCAACGACATCCGGCGCATCCGCACCCGCCTCTACACGACCTTCAAGACCGGTCTCTGATCATGCCGCAGACGAACCAGGCTTTGCTCGGGGAGGGCGAGGCTGCGCACCGGGACACCGCCGGCCGGACCGGGGACGGCAGCTTCGTCCGCATCGACCGTCTGACCAAGCGCTTCGACGAGGTCGCCGCGGTCGACGGCGTCTCCATCGACATCAGGAAGGGCGAGATCTTCGCGCTGCTCGGCTCGTCGGGCTGCGGCAAATCCACGCTGCTGCGGATGCTGGCGGGCTTCGAGACGCCGACGGCCGGCAGCATCGAGCTCGAGGGCGCGGAGATCTCCCAACTGCCGCCCTACGAGCGGCCGATCAACATGATGTTCCAGTCCTACGCGCTGTTTCCCCACCTCACCGTGTTCGAGAACGTCGCCTTCGGTCTCAAGCGCGACAAAATGCCCAGGGACCGGATCGCCGAGACCGTCGAGGCGATGCTCAACATCGTCCAGTTGAAGCCCTACGCCAAGCGCAAGCCGCACCAGCTCTCCGGCGGCCAGCAGCAGCGCGTCGCGCTGGCGCGCTGTCTGGCCAAGCGGCCGAAGCTGCTGCTGCTCGACGAACCGCTCGGAGCACTGGACCGCAAGCTGCGCGAGCAGACGCAGTTCGAGCTGCACAACATCATCAAGAAGGTCGGCGTCACCTGCGTGCTGGTGACCCACGATCAGGAGGAGGCCATCACCATGGCCGACCGGATCGCGGTGATGAGCAACGGCCGCTTCCTCCAGGTCGGGCAGCCGCACGAGATCTACGAGACGCCGAACTGCCGCTTCGTCGCCGACTTCATCGGCAACGTCAATCTGTTCGACGGCACGATCGAGGCGGTCGCGCCCGATCACTGCGTCGTGGCGACCAACGGCGGCAGGCTCACCGTCGGCCACGGCATCACCGGCGGCCCGGGCATGGCAGTCTCCGTCGCGCTGCGCCCGGAGAAGATCGAGCTGAGCCGCGAGCCGCCCGCGGATCGGGCCAGCAACTGCTTTTCCGGCAGGATCGCGGACAGCGGCTATTTCGGCCGCTATTCGGTCTGCCGCGTGACCCTGGCCGGCGGCATGAAGCTGCAGGTCGCGATCACCCACAGCGAGCGCAACGGCGATCTGTTCGTGAGCGGCGAGGAGGTCTATGCCACCTGTCAGCCGGAATCCCTGGTCGTGCTGAGCGCCTGAGGCGGACATGGACATCCCGAACAGCCTGCGGCGCAGCGCCCACGCACTCACCCACGACTGGGGCAGGCGCACCGTCATCGGCATTCCCTACCTGTTCCTGTTCGTGCTGTTTACCGTGCCCTTCCTGGTGGTGCTGAAGCTCAGCGTGTCCGAGACCGACGGCATCCGTTTCCAGGATCTGCTCAGCTACGCAGACGGCGTGGTCCATCTCAAGATCAAGCTGTCGAACTACCTCTTCCTCGGCAGCGATCCGCTCTACGTCGAGACCTACTGGTCGTCGATCAAGTTCGCCGGGATCAAT
>JAJYUW010000046.1 GCA_021792335.1 Pseudomonadota bacterium
CTTCAAGGGCGAGGTGCATGAAATCAAGGAGCTCATGGCCAGGTCCAACGAACTTGGCATGCAAACCTTCGACCAGGCGCTGTTCAAGCTTTACGAGGCAGACCTGATCAGCTACGAGGATGCGCTACGCAATGCCGATTCCGTCAACGACCTGCGCCTCAAGATCAAGCTCCACGGCAAGGCCGCCAAGGATGCCGACCTGATGGGCGGGCTCGAGAACCTGGATATTGTCTGACAGCATGTAGCCCGGATGGAGGGCGCAATCCGGGAATCCCCCGGATTCCGCTTCGCTTCATCCAGGCTACAGTTGAAAGCCCACCCCATGGCCAACCTCGCCAGACTGCTCGAACAGCACCGCGCCGACCCGGAAAAAATCCTTTACCGCCAGTACGTCGCCGATGCCTGGCACGACTTTTCCGTTCGCGACGTGATGGCGCTGGCGGCGCGCTGGCAGCAGGCTTTTCGCTCACTGGACTACGAACGGGGCGATCGCGTGGCGCTGTGCCTGAAGAATGGCGTCAACTGGGTGGCGATCGATCAGGCCGCGCTGGGTCTGGGTCTGGTCGTGGTGCCGTTGTACGCGGACGACAATCCGGAAAATCTGGCCTGGTGCCTGGCCGATTCCGGCGCCCGCCTGCTGGTGCTGGAAAACACCCGCCTGCTTGCCGCCCTGACTGGCGCCATGCCCGCCCCGCCCGACATCATCTGCCTGCACGGAGAGGTTCCCGCCCCCGCCATTTCCGCCAGCGGCTGGCTGCCCGAGAGCGGCGGCCCGTTCGAGGCGTCCGATCCGGATGCAGATGCCCTTGCCACCATCGTTTACACCTCCGGCACCACCGGCCGCCCCAAGGGGGTGATGCTGTCCCACCGCAACATCCTGAGCAACGTCGCGGCAGCGCTCGAAGTGGTCAGCCTGCACCCAGGCGATCTGCTGATTTCGGTTCTGCCTCTGTCCCACATGTTCGAGCGCACTTGCGGCTATTATGTGCCGCTTCAGGCTGGCGTGCCGGTTGCCTATGCCCGCTCCGTCAATCAGCTCGCCGAGGACCTGGCCGTTCTCAGGCCGACGGTGATGGTGGCGGTGCCGCGGGTGTTCGAACGCTTCCTGGCACGCATTGAGCAGGCACTGGCGGCATCCCCGCTCAAACGCGGGCTGTTTCATCTTGCCGTGGCGCTGGGCTGGCGCCGGTTCCGGGGACGCGCCTGCGCCCTGGAGCGGGCGCTGTTCCGGCTGCTGCAGCCCGTGGTTGTCCGGCCGCTGCTGAACCGGCTCGGGGGCTCGATGCGCCTGGCAGTGGTGGGCGGTGCGCCGCTCGAGCTGCGCGTGGCACGCACTTTTCTCGGCCTGGGGCTTTGCATGCTCCAGGGCTACGGTCTGACCGAGGCATCGCCGGTTGTAGCGGGCAACCGGGAAGGGGACAATGACCCTGCCTCGGTCGGCGCGCCCCTGCCAGGCGTGGAAATCCGGATCAACGAAGCCCGTGAGCTGCTGGTGCGGGGCTCCTCGGTGATGCTGGGTTACTGGCACAACCCGGAAGCCACGGCGGAGGCCTTGAGCGGGGATGGCTGGCTCAATACCGGCGATCTGGCGGAAATCCGGGCGGGAAGGATCTACATCAAGGGGCGCTCCAAGGATATCCTGGTCCTGTCCAACGGCGAAAAAGTGTCGCCGCAGAGCGTCGAGATGGCGATACTGGGCGACCCTCTGTTCGAGCAGGTCATGCTGGCGGGCGAAGGCCGCGCCTATCTTGTGCTGCTGGCGGTGAGCCGCGAAAGCGACGAGAAGACGCTGATCCGCCGCGCCAATGCGCAACTCAAGGATTTCCCGCGCTGGGTGCGGGTACGCCGGGCAATCGCCTTGCAGGCGCCGTGGACACTGGCGGATGGGCTGCTGACGCCGACCATGAAGGTCAAACGCGCTGAAGTCGGCAGAAAATTCAGCGCACAGATAGAGCGTGTTTACCGCAAAGGAATCAGAACGGTTTGACGACCACCAGGATCACTGCCGCCACCAGAATCGGCGTCGGAAATTCATTGAACCAGCGGTAATAGACATGGCTGCGGGTATTGCGGTCCTCCCGAAAAACCTTGAGCAGCCTGCCGCAGTACCAGTGATAGCCGATCAGCACGATCACCAGCGCCAGCTTGGCGTGCAGCCAGCCGCCGGAAAAGCCGTATCCGAGCCACAGCCACAAGCCGGAGGCAACCACCGCGATGGCGCTGGGCGTCATGATGCCGTTATAGAGCTTGCGCTCCATCACCTTGAAGCGCTCGATGCCGACCGCGTCGCTGCTCATGGCGTGGTAGACGAACAGCCGCGGCAGGTAGAACAGCGCGGCAAACCAGGTTACCACGGCGATAATATGGAAGGCTTTGATCCAGAGCATGCTGATCCCCGTAGCTGCTAAAATGCGGGAAATTATATCACAAGGGCACTCCGACTTTCTGTCCGCTGAAACTGCCAGCGGACGAAAGATCGTATGTAGCGTAACGGGGGTGAAGGTGAAAGACGGAAAATGGCGGGCGTGGGTCAGGAAATTGAAGCCGGATTGGCTCACGCTGGTGCTGCTGGGGCTGATAGTCTATGTCTGGTTCCGCCCGCCGGCATGGGTGTCCGACGAGAACCGCGCGGCGCCGGAGATACAGGCGACCCTGCTCGATGGCAGGGAAACCGGTCTCACCCAGCTACGCGGCAAGGTAGTGCTGGTCAACTTCTGGGCCATCTGGTGTCCCTTTTGCCGCCACGAAATGCCCGACATGGAACGCTTCTACCACGACTACCGGGCGCGCGGCTTCGAGATTCTGGCCCTGAGCCAGGACGATGCGCCGGAACCGGTGCGCCAGTTCCTGGCGAAGGAAGGCTACCATTTTCCGGTGGCAATGGCTGAAGCCGAACACGCCGCCGCTCTTGGCGGGGTGAGCCGGCTGCCGACTTCGTTCATCATCGACAAGCAGGGCCGGGTGCGCCACAAAATCAGCGGGCAAGTGCACTATGCCCGGCTGGAGAACTTGGTGAAGCCGTTGCTCGCCGAATAGCCTGACACGACCCCGGCCAGCTTGCGCAGCAAGCCTTCTATTTCATCTAGGGTTTTCACGCTTCGATGCCCTGGCTGTGCAGGTATTCCTCGTAATCGCCGGCGTAATGGCGGAAGCCGCCCTTGCCGTCGAGTTCCAGAATCTGGGTGGCGAGCGATGAAATCAGCTGGCGGTCGTGGCTGACGAAGATCAGCGTGCCTTTGTATTGTTCCAGCGCGAGATTGAGGGATTCGATCGACTCCATGTCCATGTGGTTGGTCGGCTCATCCATCACCAGCACGTTGGGCCGTTCCAGGATCAGCTTGCCATAGAGCATGCGGCCCTTTTCGCCGCCGGACAGCACCTTGACCGATTTCTTCGAGTCGTCGCCGGAGAACAGCAGCCGGCCGAGGGTGGCACGGATGATCTGGTCGTCGTCGCTCTTGCGCCCCCAGCGCTCCATCCACTCGAACAGGGTCATGTCATCCTCGAAGTCGGCGTGGTGATCCTGGGCGAAGTAGCCGATCTTGGCTTTTTCCGCCCATTTCACGTTGCCCTGGTCGGGCTCGACCTCGCCCACCAGGGTTTTCAGCAGGGTGGACTTGCCGGCGCCGTTGGGTCCGATGATGGCGAGGCGCTGGCCGGCGTCGAGCAGCAGGTTAAGGCTGTGGAACAATACCTTGTCATAACCTTTGGCGACATCCAGCAACTCCACCGCCTGGCGGTGGAGTTTTTCCCGGTCGTCGGTTTCGAAACGGATGTAGGGGTTCTGGCGGCTGGAAGGCTTGACCTCGACCATGCCCTGCTTGAGCTTGTCGACCTGTTTGGCACGGCTGGTCGCCTGGCGCGCCTTGGAGGCGTTGGCGGAAAAGCGGGCGACGAAGGCCTGCAATTCAGCCACCTGTTCCTTTTTCCTGGCGTTGTCGGAAAGCATCCGCTGGCGCGCCTGCGTCGAAGCGGCCATGTATTCGTCGTAGTTGCCGGGATAAATGCGAATCTCGCCATAGTCCAGATCGGCCATGTGGGTGCACACGCTGTTCAGGAAATGCCGGTCGTGCGAGATGATGACCATGGTACTGGCGCGCGCGTTGATCACGTCTTCCAGCCAGCGGATGGTGTTGATGTCGAGGTTGTTGGTGGGCTCGTCCAGCAGCAGGATGTCGGGATCGGAAAACAGGGCCTGCGCCAGCAGCACGCGCAGCTTGAAGCCGGGGGCGATCTCCCGCATCGGGCCGTTGTGCAGCTCGACTGGAATGCCTACCCCGATCAAGAGTTCGCCGGCGCGGGATTCGGCGGTGTAGCCATCCAGTTCGCCGAACAGGGTTTCCAGCTCGGCAGCACGCATGTAGTCTTCTTCGGTCGCTTCAGGGTTGGCGTAGATCGCATCCTTTTCCTGCTTCACCTGCCACAACTCGGTGTTGCCCATCATCACCACGTCGAGCACCACGCTGTCCTCATATGCAAACTGATCCTGGCGCAGCTTGCCCAGGCGTTCGCCGGGGTCGATCGAGACGTTGCCCGCGGACGGTTCCAGATCGCCGCCGAGTATCTTCATGAAGGTCGACTTGCCGCAGCCGTTGGCGCCGATCAGTCCGTAGCGGTTGCCTTCGCCGAACTTGACCGAAACGTTTTCAAACAGGGGCTTGGCCCCGAACTGCATGGTGATGTTGAAGGTGGAAATCAATGCGTAAAACCCCGGTAACTTGCTGTAAAAACCTAATATTATAGCAAACCCGCAAGATAAATAAGCAGCCATTTCTGCTGCGGGAGCCCTGACGAGCCCGGCCTTATCCGCTACAATCCAATCAATCACAGACTAGCTTGGACAACAATGGTTCCCCATTTAACCACAGCGCTTACCGGCCCCCTGCTCGCCCTGGAACGGCATCTCCTGGACCAGCAGCCGCGCATCGAGCACTGGTTCCGCACCCAGTGGCAGGATCACTCCGCGCCCTTCTACGCTTCGGTGGACCTGCGCAATAGCGGCTTCAAGCTGGCGCCGGTGGATACCAACCTGTTTCCAGGCGGCTTCAACAACCTTAACCCCGACTTCATGCCGCTGTGCGTGCAGGCGGCAATGGCGGCGGTGGAGAAAGTCTGCCCCGTGGCGCAGCGTTTCCTGCTGATTCCGGAAAGCCATACCCGCAACATCTATTACCTGCAGAATGTGGCAACGCTCGTCCAGATCCTGCGCCATGCCGGCCTGCAGGTGCGCATCGGCAGCCTGCTGCCGGAAATCACCGCACCCACCACGCTGGACCTGCCGGACGGCCACCAGCTCACCCTGGAACCGATCAGGCGCGAAGGGGGCAAGCTCAAGCTGGACGGCTTCGACCCCTGCGCCATCGTGCTCAACAATGACCTCTCGGCCGGCATCCCGGATATCCTCAAGGGCCTGAAACAACCCATCATCCCGCCCCTGCACGCTGGCTGGGCAACACGGCGCAAAACCAATCATTTCAGCGCCTACGACCAAGTGGCGCAGGAATTCGCTGCCATCATTCACATCGACCCGTGGCTGATCAACCCCTATTTCGACGATTGCCGCGAAATCAATTTTCAGGAGCGCAGCGGCGAGGAATGCCTGGCGGCGAAGGTGGACGAACTGCTCAAGGACATCCGTGAAAAATACCGCGAATATGGCGTTGAAAACGCCCCCTTCGTCATTGTCAAGGCCGATGCGGGCACCTACGGCATGGGCATCATGACGGTGAAGGACGCTTCCGAGGTGAAAGGCCTCAACCGCAAGCAGCGCAACAAGATGTCGGTGATCAAGGAAGGCCGGCAGGTCAGCGAGGTGATCATCCAGGAAGGCGTTTACACCTTCGAGAGCATCAACCAGGCTGTGGCCGAACCGGTGGTGTACATGATGGACCATTTCGTGGTGGGTGGCTTCTACCGCGTCCACACCGGACGCGGCAAGGACGAAAACCTCAACGCTCCCGGCATGCACTTCGTGCCGCTGGCCTTCGATACCTCCTGCTCCCTGCCCGATTATGCCGCCGGACCCGATACCCCGCCCAACCGTTTCTACGCCTACGGCGTGGTAGCGCGCCTGGCCCTGCTGGCAGCGGCGATCGAGCTGGAAAGCACGGCCCGATGAAACGCTCCGTCATCAGCAAAAAAGGCGGCACCAAGCCGCCTTCACGTGGATGTCGAAAAATTACTGGATAGCCAGTTTCTTGGCTGCAACACCTGTTTTTTTCGGCAGCGTCAGTTCCAGCACGCCGTCGCTGTATTTGGCTTTCGCCGCTGCGTCATCGATGTCATGGCCGAGGGTAAAGCTGCGGAAAACCTTGCCGTAATAGCGCTCGCTGCGCAGCACTTTCTCCCCTTCTTTTTCCTCTTTCTCCTTCTTCACCTCGGCGCTGACGCTGACCTGGTTGCCGTCGATGGTGACATGAATATCGTCCTTCTTGACGCCTGGAATCTCGGCATGGACAGTGTAGTCTTTTTCGTTTTCGCCTATGTCCAACTTTATTTGCATCTGCTGGGACAAACCCTCAAAGCGCACCGGCCGGAAAAACCCCCGGAAAATATCGTCTAAAGGCTCGAACGAGAGATCGAAAGGATCATAACGTTTAATATTCGCCATAATAGTGCTCCTTATGAAAAACCTGCGGAAACAACTCAAAGAATGCTGCAAGTTGCTTGCTGCTGGTTTCAATATAGGAGACATCGTTTGTTTTTCAAGGTTTTCAACTTTTTGAGTTTGATTGTAAACTGGCGAAGTAATTTACAAAGTCGTGTCACCAGGTTTCAACATGCCCCATAAAATGCAAAATCCGAAATTCAAAAACGAACATTTTGTCGAGTGGTTCCGCTCCGCTGCGCCCTATATCCACGCCTTCCGCGGAAAAACTTTCGTCGTCGCCTTCGGTGGCGAGGTGGTGAGCGAAGGGCAGTTTATCGGGCTGGCGCATGACCTGAACCTACTCAACAGCCTCGGCGTGCGTTTGGTGCTGGTGCATGGCGCGCGGCCGCAGATCGAGGAGGAACTCACCGAGCGCGGCGCGGCGATCCGCTACGCCGACGGCATGCGCGTGACTGATGATGACGCCCTGAAATGCGTCAAGGAGGCGGCCGGCACGGTGCGGGTGGAAATCGAGGCGCTGCTTTCCATGGGGCTGGCCAATTCGCCCATGGCCGGCGCCGACATACGCGTCGCCAGCGGTAACTTCGTCACCGCCAAGCCCATGGGCGTGCGCGGCGGGGTGGACTTGATGCATACCGGCGAGGTGCGGAAAATAGACGCGGTCGGCATACGCCGTCGCCTTGACGCGAACGAAATGGTGCTGCTTTCCCCGCTTGGTTATTCGCCCACCGGGGAGGTGTTCAACCTGTCGCTGGAAGATGTCGCCACTGCCGCCGCCGTCACGCTGGACGCCGACAAGCTGGTTTTCTTCATGGACACCGCCGGGGTTGCCGGCAAGGGCGGAGAACTGCTGCGCGAGTTGACCGTGGCCGAGGCGGAGTCTGTCCTCGCCTTACCCGCTGCGCTACCGGCGGATGTAGGTTACTACCTGCCATGCGCGATCCGCGCCTGCCGCAACGGCGTAGCACGGGCGCACCTCATCAGCCGCCATACCGATGGCGCCTTGCTGCAGGAGTTGTTCACCCATGAAGGCATCGGCAGCATGGTCACCGAGGCTGCGCTGGAAACGCTGCGTCATGCAACAATAGACGATGTCGGCGGCATTCTCGCGCTGATCGAGCCGCTGGAAGCCGAGGGCATACTGGTGCGGCGCTCGCGTGAACTGCTGGAAATGGAAATCGACCGCTTCAGCGTGCTGGAGTACGACGGCCTGATCATCGGCTGTGCCGCGCTCTACCCGTTCCCGAAGGAGAAGGCGGCGGAGCTGGCGTGCATGGCGGTTAACCCGGATTATCGCGGCGCCGGGCGGGGCGAGGCGCTGCTCGAGTACATGCAGGTCAGGGCGCGGGAAAAAGGATTCAAACAGCTGTTCGTGCTCACCACCCGCACCGCCCACTGGTTCCTGGAGCGCGGTTTTACCGAGACCGGCGTGGACAAGCTGCCCAAGGCCAAGCAGGGGCTGTACAATTACCAGCGGCGCTCGAAAGTTTTTTCCAAGCCTTTGTAAAAAGGTAATAATATAAAAAATATGCTCAAGTCAAGAGTGGGTGTGAAACGCTCAACTAGTCTGTTTTTCTGGCTGGCGGGCTTGCTCGCCCTGCTGCCCGCACCCTTGGCGGCGGAGCCGCAAGCGCTGGAAATCGCGATCTTCCCCTATCTTTCCACCCGCACCCTCCTGACCCGCTTCCAGCCCTTGCAGGCCTACCTGGAGAAAAAGCTGCAAAGGCCGGTGCTGCTGGTCACCGCACCCGATTTCCGCTCTTTCGCCGAACGCACCCAGCGCGGTGAATACCGCTATGTGATTACCGCTCTGCACTTCGCCCGCCTGGCGCAGAAAGAAGCGGGCTACCGGCCCATGCTGGTGGTGAAGGCAAAACTTGTCGCCGTCGCCGTGGTGGAGAAGAACAGCCCCCTGCGCAACGTGGCGGAGCTGCGCGGCAAAACCGTCGCCGTTCCCGACCCGCTCGCCTTCGTCTCCATGCTGGGGGCGCAGATGCTGCGCGCCAACGGCCTGATTCCCGGCAAGGACGTCATCCTGCGGCCGGCCCTGTCGCACAACTCGGCGGTGCTCTCCGTTTTGCGCGGCGAGTCCGCGGCGGCCTTCGCTTCCGCCACGGCCTTGGAACAGATGCCGGAAGAGATCAAGAACGGCGTGCGCGTCCTGGCGGCCACGGAGGGGTTTCCCAACGTTATCTACCTCGCGCACCCCAAGGTGCCGGTTGGGGAGGTGGCGCAAATGACCGCCACCCTGCTCGAATTCGCGGAAAAGACCGCCGAGGGGAAAAAGCTTTATTATGTCGATACTCTTGGCCACCAGGGCTTGGTCGTCCCGAGCCCCAAAGAACTGCAAAGGCTCGACCCCTTCGTGGACGAATTGAAAGCCCTGCTGGTCCAGCCGCGATGAAGCGATCCCCCCTTACGCTGCGCGCAAAACTGGTGCTGGGCAGCCTCGCGGCGCAGATCGTCGTGCTGGCGCTGCTCCTTGCCGGCAGCATGCAGGTCATGGAGAAGCACCTGCTGGAGATGGCGCAAATGCGCCTGCGGGAGGTGGAGCCGCTGCTCAACGCCTCCCTGGCGGCAGCCCTGGCGCAGCGGGACTTCGCCGCCCTGGAAGACGTGCTCAAGGCGATGCGCCGGGAACAGGGGATTTCCTACCTGGTTCTGCTCGACAACCAGGACAAGGAGGTAGCCTCGGCGGGCTGGCCCAGGGGCAAGCCCCTGCCGCCCCTGGACGCCGACATGGCCGTCGAGGACGCGGACAGCATCGGCCGCTTCGACACCCAGATTCCCGTCACCTTCGCCGGCCAGACCTATGGGCGGCTGCGCTTCGGCCTTTCCACCCTATTCCTGGCCGAAGGACGGGCGGACCTTGCGCTAAGGGGAGGCATGGTCGCCGCCGCGGCGATGGCGCTTGCGCTCGCGCTGCTGGCGGCCCTGAGTTACTGGCTCACCCACCCCCTCAAGCGGCTCACGCGCGCCGCCCAGGAAGTCAGCGGCGGCAACTTTGAAATCTCGCTGCCGGTGCCGTCCCGCGACGAAGTCGGCATTCTTACCGCCACTTTCAACGCCATGGCCGCCGCGGTTCGCTCCCGGGTCGCGGCCCTGGAAGAAGCGGAGAAGCTGCAGCGCAGCTATCTCGCCCAGGCGGAGAACGAGCACGCCCGCCTGGCCGCGCTGCTCTCCGCGATGAACCTGGGCATCCTGTTCGTGGGCGCCGACAACCGGGTGATTTACTACAACCCCGCCTTCCTGCGCATCTGGGTGATCCCCGAGTCCGCGAACCTGATCGGCAAGCCCACTACCGAGGTCTTGAGCTGCTCCGCCAACGTGCTGGCGCGGCCCGATCATTTTTCCCGCCACCTGCTGGAAGTGACCCAGACCCACGAGATTTCCGACAGTTTTGAAATCCAGATGGCGGACGGGCGGGCGGTGACCCAGCTTACCTACCCGGTGCATGACAAGGAGGGCCGCCTCATCGGCCGCCTGTGGATCTACGAGGACATCACCCGCGAGCGCCAGACCGCCGAACAGCTCATCTACCTGGCGGAGCGCGACTTCCTCACCGGCCTGTACAACCGCCACCGCTTCCAGGAGGAGCTCGGCAAGATGACCGCCGACTCGGACCGGCGCGGCTCCCCGGGCGCCTTGCTATTCTTCGACCTGGACGAGTTCAAGTACGTCAACGACACCTTCGGCCACAGCGCCGGCGACGCCATGCTGATCCGGGTGGCGGGAGAAGTGGGCGCGCTCACCCGGCGCAACGAGACCTTCAGCCGCCTGGGCGGCGACGAGTTCGCCATCCTGCTGCCGGAAACCGGCGAGCGGGAAGCCTGCGCGCTGGCCGAGCGGGTGGTGCGGGCGGTGGCGCAAATCCCGTTCCACTTCGAGGGGAAGAACCTGCGCCTCACCACCAGCCTGGGCGTCGCACTCTATCCCGAGCACGCCGAAAACACCGAGGATCTGGTCGCCCACGCCGACATCGCCATGTACCAGTCCAAGGACGCGGGCAAGAACACCTGGCGGGTTTACCGCCCGGACCTTGACATGTCTCGGGCGATGGTCACCCGCCTGTCCTGGAACGAGCGCATCGGCCACGCCCTGGAAAACGGCCTCTTGCGGCTGCACTTCCAGGGCGTCTGCCGGGCTCGGGACGGCGGCCTTTCCCACCTGGAGGCGCTGGTGCGCATGGTGGACGCGGAAAACCCCGGGCAGATCATCATGCCCGGCCATTTCATTCCCTTCGCGGAGAAAAGCGGCAAGATCCAGGAAATCGACCGCTGGGTGATCCGCACCAGCATCGAGTTGCTGGCCTCCTCCCCCGACATCCCGCCCATCGCGGTGAACATCTCCGGCCGCTCCTTCGACGACCCCACCCTGCCCCGGCACATCGCCGAGCAGCTGGCCCACTACCAGGTGAAGCCCCGCCGCCTGCTGGTGGAGCTGACCGAAACGGCGGCGGTCTCCGACCTGCACGACGCCCAGCGCTTCATCGAGGCGCTGCGCCAGACCGGTTGCACGGTGTGCCTGGACGATTTCGGTACCGGCTTTTCCTCTTTCGCCTACCTCAAGCACCTGGACGCCGACATCCTCAAGATCGACGGCCTGTTCATCCGCAACCTGTCCAACGACCACGACAACCAGTTGTTCGTCAAAGCCATCGTGGATGTGGCGCGCGGCATGAGAAAAACCACCGTAGCGGAGTTCGTCGAGGATGGCGAAACCCTGGAAATGCTGAAACGCTTCGGCGTCGACCTGGTACAGGGGTATCATCTGGACAGACCGCGCGCCGACCATCCGGCGATTGTTAACTCGCCCCCTCGCTAGTAGTCAGTCATGTTGAATTTGCGTGATTTTCTTGTAGGGCCGAATTCATTCGGCCAAATGTGCGAATGAATTCGCACCTACAAAGAACGCACAGTCGTTTTAAGTTGACTGACAACTAGTTCCTTGTGCCTTTTGGGTATCCAAGGCGCATGAACCGCGGTTTTCAGGTTAATGGCAGATTAAGCGTAAACTTTGCGCTATCATTCTGTTTTTTGGTTAAGTACGGAGAGATAAGCATGGCAAGAACAGTGAAATGCGTGAAGCTCGGCCGCGAAGCGGAAGGGCTGGATTTCCCGCCCTATCCCGGCGAGCTCGGCAAGCGGATCTATGAGACCGTTTCCAAAGAGGCTTGGGCTGCCTGGCTCAAGCACCAGACCATGCTGATCAATGAAAACCGCCTCAACATGGCCGACCCGAAAGCGCGCAAGTATTTGGCCGAGCAGGTGGAATCGTACTTTTTCGGCAGCGGGGCGGACGCGGTATCGGGCTTCGTGCAGCCGAAGCACTAACGCCTTGCCATGACGAGTCTTTACGCTCAGGAATATTACATCAACCGCGAGCTTGGCCAGCTTGCCTTCAACCGGCGCGTGCTGGCACAGGCGGAGGATAACCGCAACCCGCTGCTGGAGAGGCTGAAGTTTCTGTGCATCGTCAGCAGCAACCTGGACGAGTTCTTTGAGGTTCGCGTTGCCGGCCTGAAGGAGCAAATGGCCCTCCACGCCAATGTGACCGCCCCGGACGGCATGTCGGCTCGCCAGGTGTTCATGCAGGTAGGCAAGCAGGTGCACCAGTTGGTGGGACATCAATACAGGCTCCTGAATGAGGTGATCCTGCCGGAACTGTCGCGCCACGACATCCGCTTCCTGCGCCGCACCCACTGGAACGAAGAACAGAGCGACTGGATCAAGGACTTCTTTTTCCGCGAGCTGATGCCGGTGCTTTCCCCGATCGGGCTCGATCCCGCCCATCCTTTTCCCAAGGTGCTGAACAAGAGCCTGAATTTTGCCGTCGAGCTGGAAGGCAAAGATGCCTTCGGGCGCGCGTCCGGCGCCGCCATTGTGCAGGCGCCGCGCTCCCTGCCGCGCGTGATTCAGATGCCGCCGAAAATTGCCGGCTATGAATACGGCTTCGTATTTCTCTCCTCGATTTTGCACGCCCATGTCGGCGAGCTGTTTTCCGGCATGCAGGTAAAAGGCTGCTACCAGTTCCGCGCGACGCGCAATTCAAACCTGTTCGTGGACGAGGAGGAGGTCAAAAACCTGCGCGAAGCGCTGCAAGAGGACCTGCCGCAGCGTAATTTCGGCAATGCCGTGCGCCTTGAGGTGGCGGACAATTGCTCGAACGAAATGGCCAGTTTTCTGTTGGCGCAATTCAACCTGGGCCAGGAAGACCTGTACCAGGTCAAAGGCCCGGTCAACCTGGTGCGGCTGATACAGATCCCGGGCCGGGTCGATCGTCCCGATCTCAAATATCCGTCTTTTATTCCCAGTATTCCCGCCGCGGTGGCGAAACAGGCCGACATGTTTCAGGCGATCAGCAACGGCGATATCCTGCTGCATCACCCCTACCAGGCATTCAGCCCGGTCATCGATTTCATCCGTCAGGCGGCGCAGGATCCCGACGTGCTGGCGATCAAGCAGACCATCTACCGCACCGGTACCGAATCCGTTCTGATGGAAGCCCTGATCAAGGCGGTGAAGAGCGGCAAAGAGGTCACCGTGGTGGTCGAGCTGATGGCGCGTTTCGACGAGGAGGCCAATATCAACTGGGCGCAACGCCTGGAAGAGGCAGGCGCACACGTGGTGTATGGCGTCGTCGGCTACAAGACCCATGCCAAGATGCTGATGGTGGTGCGGCGCGAGAAGAGTGGCTTGCGCCGCTACGTTCATCTCGGCACGGGCAATTATCATGCAAGCACGGCCAAGCTCTATACCGATTTTGGCTTGTTTACCTGTAACCAGCAGATCGGCTGCGATGTCAACGATGTATTCATGCAGCTCACCGGCCTGGGCAAGGCGGGCAAGCACACCTACCTCTTGCAAGCCCCATTTACCATGCATCCGCAAATGCTGGAGGCCATCAACGCCGAGGCGGAGCATGCGCGCGCCGGCAAGAAGGCCTTCATCATTGCCAAAATGAACGCCCTGCTCGAACCCCAGATCATCAGCGCGCTGTATGATGCCTCCACCGCCGGGGTCAAGATCGACCTGATCGTGCGCGGAGTGTGCGCGCTGCGGCCAGGCATTCCAGGCGTGTCGGAAAATATCCGGGTGCACTCCATTATCGGCCGCTTTCTTGAGCATTCGCGCATTTTCTATTTCTACAACGGCGGCGCGCGCGATATTTTCCTTTCCAGCGCGGACTGGATGCAGCGCAATTTCTTCCGTCGTGTCGAAGTCTGTTTCCCGGTGCTGGATATGAAGCTGAAAAGGCGGGTTATCAAGGAGGGCTTGCAGCCGTACCTCAAGGACAACTGCCAGACCTGGGAAATGGGCTCGGATGGCGAATACCGCCACAAATGCCCGCGCAAGGGCAGCAATGCCGTCTGCGCGCAGACGCAGCTCCTGCAGGAGCTGACGCAGCCGCTGAAAGGGTGACGGGCAAACAGATTTCATCCATTACCCAGACATTCACACTGCTGTCACAAATCGGGCTTAGCATCCCCCGCGTAGACATAGAGCGGGAGAAAGTTCGATGCACAATACCAGTTTCGGATTTCGCGGCGGTTCGCCGGGGAGAGCGAAGTTTCAGTCGAAGGCTGTCATCCATACCGCCATAACGCCTTGCTTGCCCTCCGGAAATTTTGCTGGGGGTTTGGCGCCCACTATACAGGAAATCTGGCCGGTTGAAAAACCGCCGGCCGAGACAGGCGGAATAACGGTGCAGTTGAAAAGGATCATCGAGCAGCGCTTGTTGACGGCTGTTTTCCAGCCGATTATCTCAATGGCCCGGGGCGAGATAATCGGCTATGAGGGATTGATCCGTGGACCCGCCGACAGTCCTTTGCATGCGCCGTTCAGCCTGTTCCGCGCCGCGAGCGAACATGGCCTGTCTGTCGAAATAGAGCGCCTGGCGCGCCAGATAGTGCTTGAAAGTTTTGCCCGGCTCGCGCTTCCGGGCAAGCTCTTCCTCAACGTCAGTCCGGAGTGCCTGTTGCGGCGCAATGCCAAGCATGGCGAAACCCTGAGCTATATCCAGCAGCTCGGGCTACGTCCGGACAGGGTCATCATCGAGCTGACCGAGAGCCAGCCGACCTACGACTACAAGCTGCTGCGCGATGCGGTGATGCACTATCGTGCGATGGGATTCGAAATCGCCATTGACGACCTGGGCGAGGGATTTTCCAGCCTGCGCCTGTGGTCGGAGTTGCGCCCCGAGTACGTCAAGATCGACATGCATTTCATCCAGGGCATCAACCAGGACCCGGTGAAACTGCAGTTTGTCAGGTCTATCCAGCAAATCGCGGAAAACGCCGGATCGCGCGTGATTGCAGAGGGCATAGAAACCGAGGCGGAAATGCTGCTGATCAAGGACCTGGGCATTGCATACGGCCAGGGCTATCATATCGCCCGTCCCAACATCGATCCGGCTGTGGCGCTTCCTGCCGAGGTGGCCGGGAGTCTGGTGAGAAAGGGCATTTCCGTCTACCCCCAGAAGGGCTCAAGCAGCCAGAAGACGGTTTCCGCACTCAAGCTGCTGCGGGCGTGGCCGGCGGTAGCGCCGGATACGATCAACGATGTCGTTTATGGCATGTTTATCGGCAACCCGGAATTGCAGGCTGTGCCCGTGGTGGAGAACGACCTGCCGGTCGGTCTGATCAACCGGCACAGATTCATCGACCGCTTCGCCCGGCCTTTCCAGCGTGAGCTGCTGGGTAAAAAAGCCTGCAACCGGCTGATGGATTTCTCGCCGCTCATGGTGGAAATGGACATGAGCATCCAGGCGGTCAGCCAGATTCTGGTGGAGGCCGACCGCCACCACCTGTCGAACGGTTTCATCATCACCGATCGCGGCAAATATCTCGGCATGGGTACCGCCCATGATCTGATGCGGGAAATCACCCAG
>JAJYUW010000223.1 GCA_021792335.1 Pseudomonadota bacterium
GACCACGGCGAAAAAGGCGTGTCACGTAATCCGGATACCAGCCCCCGTGATGCATGAAGCGGCCGCAATAGCTGGAAAGGCGCGGCATCCGAAACGCGTCCGTCTTGGGCCCCGGCGCCAGCACGGCCTGAATCTCGGCCTGGGCCTCTTGCGTCAAATATTCGTCGGCGTCGAGTGACAGCACCCATGTGCCCGTGGCGTGATCAAGCGCGCGGTTCTTTTGCGGACCAAAGCCCGGCCAGTCCGTCTCCACGACCCGGGCCCCCGATTGTCGACAAAGGGCAACGGTGCGGTCGGTGCTCCCCGAGTCCAGGACGATGATCTCGTCGGCCCACGCCACAGAGGCAAGGCACCGCCCGATCATGTCCTCCTCGTTGCGTGTGATGACAATGACGCTTAATGACACAACAAGATCCTTGAAGGCGGCCCTCGGGAAGCGGTCCTCGATTCGGTCTCAACGGGCGCCCCTGCCCGGCCTATGCCTCCGTGGCCACCGTGAACGTCACCCATCGCCAATGTCGTTTTATGTGGCCACCGCGATGGGCTACGCCGGCTCAGGACACCAACCGTTTTGCGGTCCCTCGGCCCTCCGGCTGTAGCCAGCCCCTTGTCCGCGTCACGGACCCCATCACCGGCGCCAAGTCGGGGCGCTCGCAATCACCCCTCCCCGGCCCACGCGCCACGCCGTGTTTTCGCAAGCGCCTTCGCCCAGCGCTTAGACACTGACCGCCGAAACTTCCCGGCCGCGAGGCGCACGCGATGCCGAACATCCCGGCGGATCGCGGCAATGTCCTCACTATTCCAGCCAAAGCCGTCATAGGCCGCGAGCTCCCGTTCGTGGTCCCCTGAGGCGGCAAGCGGTGCAAAGAAGCGCCGCAACACCGCCTGAACCTCTTTGCTCGTGTCCCAATAGTGATAAATATAATCACCCAGACCCTCGACCTGAAAGCGCGTTGACACCAGACTCGACATCAGGGCCTGTTCGATATAGGTTGTCGCCTTCGTCGTCTTCATGAGATCGTCCAGGAGACCCAAGGCCTCCTTGAACAAATCCTCACTACCGACCGGAACGCCCAACGCGCCCGCGTTCCACATAACCCATCGGGCCGGGTTGTCGAGACCATGGGCACGCAAAAGCGGCATCTGCGCCGTGAGCTCTCGGTAATACTCACCATGGGCCTCGGGCGTCAAAGCGCCTTCGCAGGCGTGCATATAGAACACCCCCGCGTCACCGCGAGCTCGTGGCGTCGCCAAAACCTCCATGGGCGCATCGGGAAGGCGCAACCATCGCGTATCGCCGTCGACGTACAGCAGCGGTAAACCAAACGCCCCGATGGCGTGATTCAACACCTCGAGCTTTACGCGATGCACATACCGAAAAGGCCCGCTCCAGGCCACGACCTGACGGCGGCTCATAAAGACCGTTTGCGTGAATGGATAATGGGCAAATTCCTTGGGCCGATCGGCGTATACCAGGATCCGAACGTCCGTACGCCCCTCCTTTCGCAAGAGGTCGACCAGACTCAGAATCGAAAACCGCGCCTGCTGATAAAAGCCATCGTGGCCGTGCACGTGGTAAACGATAAAGCCCTTCATAAGCGCCTCCCTAATGTCCCCTCGCGCGGCCTATTATAAATTAAGATCGCGCATCCCCCCGAGTCGTCCTGCATAGCCCTACAAAAATCGACACCGCGCCTATCGCCTTTATAGTTTACATAACGCCTCGCATGCCACCCCCACAACCGGATTCCTCTTTTAACAAAAGTAGCGCAAGTTCCTCCATTAGCTGCCGCCACCACTTATAGATTCGACATTACCTAAAAAATCCTTAACAGCACCCTTGGCCGGGCAATCCGCGGTCTCTGGTATAGCCAACGGCATAAGAAGCCCAAGGAAATATAAAAATTGTTCGAGCGTATAATTTTGCATGTCGTTATCGACCGCCATTCTTACACCAAATGCCAGCACAATCAGGAAAAGAAAGCGGGCCTCAAACGCCCGGGCGCCTGACAGACGCGAGATGCCGAACCATCCAACGGAAACAAACAAGCCCAACCATAAGGCGACTCCTGGTATCCCTGCGCCTATTGCTATAGTCAGCAGAGAATCATTTAAACCGATAACTTTCGAAAGAGACCCAAACCTCAACCACAAAGCACGCCCAAATGCCGCCCTGCCGTATCCCACGCCGAGCGGGTGCGCCATGATTTCTTTAAAGCCTTCTTTAATCCACGCAATCCGCAAGTAATTGGAAGCGCTCACCACTTGACCGTTTGGTAGGTGCGGCAGCGGGAAGCGCTGCGCGTTTAACCACGCCAGATGATGAGAGGTATTCAGCGCCACAGGCACTGTAGCCCACAACGACGCCCATCGCGGGTCTACCGCAAGGTCTACCCCAACTACAATCGAAAAAAGCAAAAAAATGCCCACCACCGCTAGTATCGCCCGCCCTGGTGCCCGCTTAAATTGCACCCTGTAAACGATGGCGCCGATAAATACCGCAAACACAACAAGGTCAAAAATCTCGTTGCGCATCGCTTCAAAATATACACTGAGTCCACATAGTACAAGTAAAGTGGCAAGCCCCCAACGCCTGCTCCCGTAAGCCCGCCCTTCTATGGACAGACTCCATTGCGCCACCACGGCACTCAAAAGAAAATCTGTCAGGTAGCTCATCTTTCCGGGACCCGCTGTAATGCCACCGAGCCGCGCCATATGTAGCCAGGAATCCGCCGAACCTACGATCCAAAGCCCCTGAACATCAACCGCAACCACCTGCATAACAAGCCCCAGGACGGCCCCTTTCATTGCTAAATAGGGGACCTCCTTGTTTTTTTGAAACGCCGTAAGGGTCCCCAAGATCAATGCGCCGGTTCCCATAAGCCATTGCCCTTCTATTTCCGACAGGCTCCACTGCGGGAACGGTGAAACAAAGAAGGCGACGACCAGTATCCAGGCAGTAAACAGGCCGTAAAAAACGGCAAACATCCGGGCTGGTCCCCGAACAAACTCTTGCGCCGCCCGCCAATCCGATCCACTCGCCAACGCGATCAAAAGCAGGCCCATAACAGCGTTTCGCAAAGCAATCGTGTGCGGTATTGGCCAG
>JAJYUW010000047.1 GCA_021792335.1 Pseudomonadota bacterium
TTTTCGCCAGGTGCCGGATCCGTTCCGGGGTGATCTCGAAATCTTTCGGGCTGACCCACACCGACTCCACCGGCGTGCTGATCGCGAGCGGCTCGCCGTTGCGGTCGGTGATCATACCGCGGTGCGCGGTCAGAGCTATCACCCGGCGATAGCGTTCGTCCCCTTTCTGCCGCAGGAAATCATTATCCAAGCCCTGCAAGTAAAACGCCCGCACGATCAAGGCCAGGAACCACACCAGCAGGAGCCCGATCAGAATGCGCGAACGCCCGGCAGGCAGCTTCAGCATCGGTACGCCGCTTCCGGGCCGGGCGCCGTGCATGACGTGGCTCATGGCAACCCGGCCCTAGCCGCCGGATGCACCACCTGGATGCGCGACGTATCCGGCACCTGCATCTGCAGGTAGGCGGTGGCAATTTTTTCGATACGGGCGTGCATCGCCCAGGTGCTTTGCTCCAGTTGCAGCTGGCCCCACTCCACCTCCATTTTTTTTGCCGACTCCTGCTCCTGCTGCAGTTCGATGAAAATTTTTCGCGCCTTGTGCTGGGCGGTAACGACACCCAGGGAACAGGCCACCAGGACCAGAACCAGGGCCAGGTTGAACTTGGTCATGGCGCCTCCTCAAGCTTACAGTGCAAGCTTGTAAGACCGTGCATCGGCGCCCGGCGGCATACGATCCCGCACGAGCCTGTTTCATGGCTCGCAGCTTCATGGCTCGCAGCGGGTCGGAGTCCCCTTGTGGGGCAATCGCGGCCGGTCGCACCTTCCTTCGGAAGGCACTGCTCCACCCGCAAGGGGTAGGCCGTGGTTGTAAAGCCGCTAAAGCGGCAACAACCGCGCTCCCTGCTCATGCCGCTGCCTCCGTCCGCTCCGCCACACGCATCACGGCGCTACGCGCCCGCGGGTTGGCAGCGACCTCTTCCGCCGAAGGGCGGACGGCCCTGCCCACCAGCCGCAGCCGGGGCGCCGGCAGCTCCGCATGGCGCACAGGCAGTTTGGCCGGCAAAGAGGAGGGGTGCGCCACATCGCGCATGAAACGCTTGACCACCCGATCTTCCAGGGAATGGAAACTGATGACCGCCAAGCGGCCGAATGGCGCCAGAATCTCGACGCACTGAGGCAACACTAACGACAGCTCCTCAAGCTCTTGATTGAGGTAAATCCGTATAGCCTGAAAGGTGCGCGTCGCCGGGTCTTGATGTGGCTCGCGGCTTTTAAACGCTTTTGCCACGATCTGGGAAAGTTGGCGGGTAGTGACAATGGGCTCCCCTGCTCGCGCCGCAACAATCGCCCTTGCAATCTGTTTAGCATACCGTTCTTCACCATAATTTTTTATCACCTCCCAGAGTTGTTGTTCAGGTACGCCAGCAAGCCATTCCGCGGCGGTCTGCCCATGGCTCGTATCCATGCGCATATCGAGCGGCCCGTCAAAACGAAAACTGAAGCCTCGCGCCGCTTCGTCCAGCTGCGGGGAGGAAACCCCCAAATCCAGCAGCACGCCATCAACCCGCGCCACGCCCATATCCCTCAATACATCGCGCAAACGGCTGAAGCTGCTGTGCACGATCTGAAAGCGCTGGTCGGCGATTCCGCGCGCCGCTTCCACGCCAGCCAAATCCCGATCCAGTGCGATCAGCCGGCCCGACTTGCCCAAGCTTTCCAGTATCAGCCGGCTGTGTCCGCCGCGACCGAAAGTGCCGTCCACATACACCCCGTCCGGCCGGATATTCAAGGCATCGACCGCCTCCTGCAGCAGAACCGTCTTGTGACGAGCCCCCTCGCTCACAACGAGAAATTTTCCAGCGCGGCCGGGAGGTCATTGCCGGGCGCCAGCGCCTGCTCCATCTGAGCGCGCCAGCCCTCCATGCTCCACAGCTCGAAATGGCCACCCTGGCCGACCAGCATGGCTTGTTTCTCCAGCCCGGCGAGCTGACGCAGCACAGGGGAAACCAGCAGACGGCCGGATGCATCCAGCTCCAGCTCCTCGGCATGCCCCAATAGCAGGCGTTTCCAGGAGCTCGCCACGGCATCGAAACTCGGCAATGAATTGATTTTTTCCTCGATGGGCAGCCAAGCGGGCTGCGGATAGAGCAGCAAGCAGCGATGGGGGTGCGCAGTCATCACCAGCCGCCCCGCGGATTGCACCTGCAAGGCGTCACGATGCTTGCTCGGTACTGCCAGGCGGCCCTTCGCATCGAGATTCAAAGCTGTTGCACCGCGAAACATGACACCCCTTTATGTCAGATTGACGAAGCAGGCACCCCACAATTTCCCACTTCTCACCACTGTTTCCCACTATAGGCAAAAAAAAGTAGGTGGTCAAGGCTTTTTCTCTTTTGTGACAACAAGTTAATCAGCAAATAGCAAGGAAACCAATATGCTTAAAAAATAGATAGATACGAAAAATACCGAAAGTAAATTATTATGACTTTGGGGGGTAAAACTGAAGAGTGGGCAAGGAGGTAGGGGCAACCCTCATCCCAACCTTCTCCCGGAGAGAGAAGGGGCAATGGTGAAAGACACTTGTTTTGATTGGGGTGAAGCTGGCCGATAAGCCGGGTTCTGTCGTGGACAGTCATTCCTCTAGGCGCACGGTTGCCCGTGCGCTCAAGCAACCTACCCGCAGGCTCGGCGAGCAGCGTCAACGCCTGCTTATTTGGTCTTGCTCCGGATGGGGTTTACCCTGCCGCTTCCGTTGCCGGAAGCGCGGTGAGCTCTTACCTCGCCATTTCAACCTTACCTGATCCGCCCCTCTCAGAGCAGATGCTTGCGCACCTGCTCTTCTTGGGTGACTTTGACGCCCTTGCGGGCGTCAAGTCCTGCGGCCATCGGCGGTATATTTTCTGTGGCACTTTCCATGGCCTCACGACCCCCGGTCGTTAACCGGCATCCTGCTCTATGGAGCCCGGACTTTCCTCTCCGCAGGAAACCCTGCGCAGCGACTGTCTGGCCAGCTTCATAACAATTATACCACGCGACTCTTGATAATTCCCGATTGGTTTGCTAGGTTATTGATTATCGAACAACTGGAATCATTATGGATAAGACCCTGCAAGCCTTACGTGCAGCAGTCCAGCACAATTGCAACATCTCTGACGCCGCACACGCGCGCAGCCACACGCTTTGCACTTATCTGCTCAAGATGCGGGAATACTACCGCTGGGAGAAAGGCTACCCGTTCAGCGCCAGCCTGCCCAAAAGCGAGCTGGGTGACTGGCTGGATCGGCGCGAGCAGCTATGGGAGGGACTGGAATCCGCGGCTTTCGTGCCGGTTCCGGTCGGAAACCGGGAATACCCCCCTTTCGACAGCGACCCGGTAAACCAAACCTTGCTGCCCCAGGGGATGGTTTACCACGGCGGTTACGGCAGCCATCTCACCCCGCACTTTTTTCTCGGCACCTTGCTGCGCTCGGAGCAGCGCGCAGGATTCAAGGTGCTGATAGCGGGCAAGGAATTCGCCCGGGATCTTGGCGCACCGCCAGCCATGATGCTGGACGGCACCATACTCGTGCGGCGCGAATCGCTGCGCCGCCTGCTGTGGGAGCGCATCGAAGAGTGGCAATGGCGCAAGCAGGAAACCGCCATGGCGCGGGCTCTCGCGCATTACCGTTTCGAGCAGGACCCGGACCAGGCGCTGGATCGGATGGCCGACAATGAAACCGAAGCCGTCATTCTGCACGAACTGGGCGAAGGGATGGCGGGAGAAATCCTGGGGCAAGAATGGAACGACCTATTGCTGGCGGTCTCAGGCACCAAGGCGGAACTCATGGTGCGCGCGGCACGCGACCATCTGGCTGACTGCCTCTCCACCTTGCCCACCCTGCTGGAAAATGGCAATACCGCTTCATTGCATTTCTATTTCGCCAATTTCAAAGGCATGCGCCGCGAGCTGTTTCCCCAGCTGCACGATGCCTACCGCCACTGGAGCGAACACGGAAAAACGAACCCGCTCGCCGACGAAGTAGCGCGAGGCGCCACCCTGTGGCAGGAGACGGCAGCCCACCTGCTGGCCCTGCACCGCCGACATGGCAAGGAAAGCAAGAGTCACATCGAAAAAGCGCTGGAACACCTGCCGAAATCGCGCCAGACGCCGGAACAGCCGTGCGCGTGCACGCCGGCCCAGCAAGCGCAGCAATCCTAGCCAACAAACTTCCAGGCGATGCTGCCACCCGCACGCAAAGGCACCAAGGCTTCATCGCCATACGGCACCGATGCCGGCACCGCCCAGCTCTCCTTCGCCAGCGTGACGGTATCTGTATTGCGCGGCAGACGATAAAAATCCGCGCCATAAAAACTGGCGAAGGCCTCCAGCCTGTCGAGCGCGCCAGCCGCCTCGAACGCCTCCGCATACAGCTCGATGCCGGCATGGGCGGTGTACATGCCCGCACAGCCACAGGCGGACTCCTTGGCGCCCTTGGCATGGGGGGCACTGTCGGTGCCGAGAAAGAACTTGGGGTTGCCGCTGGTGGCCGCCTCGACCAGCGCGCGGCGATGCTCTTCGCGCTTCAGCACTGGCAGGCAGTAGTGGTGCGGGCGCATGCCGCCGGCGAACATGGCGTTGCGGTTCATGAGCAGATGATGGGCAGTGAGCGTGGCGGCAACCCGCTCTGAGGCGTTCTTGACGAAATCCACGCCATCGCGGGTGGTGACATGCTCCAGCACCACGCGCAAGCCGGGGAAGCGCCGAACCAGCGGCGCCAGAACACAGTCGATGAACACCTTTTCGCGATCGAATACGTCCACCTCAGGATCGGTCACTTCACCGTGCACCAGCAGCGGCAAATCCTGTTTTTCCATTTCCGCCAGCACCTCTGCGCATTTTTCGAGACCGGTCACGCCGGAATCGGAATTGGTCGTGGCACCCGCCGGATAGAGCTTGACCCCATGCACAAACCCGCCCGCCTTGGCGAGCGCAATTTCTGCAGGCGCCATATTGTCCGTCAGGTACAGGGTCATCAGCGGTTCGAAGCCAGCCCCTTGCGGCAGCGCGGCGAGTATTCGCTCGCGGTAGCTTGCCGCCATCGCAGTGGTGGTGACCGGCGGCCTGAGATTGGGCATGACGATGGCGCGGCCGAAGCGGCGCGCGGTATCAGGCAACACCGCCTGCATCTGCACACCGTCGCGCAGATGCAAATGCCAGTCGTCAGGGCGGGCGAGAGTCAACTTGTCCATGGTGGGCAACCGCTAGAGAGCACAGAAACGCACATTATACGCCGCTTCCATATAAATCGACCTGCCCGGTCGATACGGTTATAATTTCAACATGCATTTTAAATTCAGAGCGAATTCCATGCGGCACCGAATCATCGCATTGATTTTCATGTCCCTGGCTGGCGGCTTTCAGGCGCAAGCCGGGCCTGATGGCGCCGAACTCTATGCCCGCAACTGCGCCGCCTGCCACGGGGAAAAGGGTGACAGCGGAATCGGGGTGCCGCTCTCGCTGCCCTCTTTCCAGGCCACCGTGAGCGATGAATATTTGCACAAGACCATCCGCCTGGGACGTCCCGGCCGGGTAATGCCGGCCTCGGGGCTGTCCGACGCCGAAATAGAAGCCATCGTCCGCTTCATGCGCAGCTGGGGCATGCGCTCCGGCACGAAGCTGTCACATGATTCGCAGCGGTACAATGTGCAGACACCGTCGTTCACGGCAGAGCCCATCAAGGGCGACCCCGAACACGGCCGCCGGCTTTTCGCCAAACAGTGCGCGACCTGCCACGGCGCCAACGGCGAAGGCGGAAAAGGCACCGGCGTCACTTTCTCGCGCCCGCGCGACCAGCAGATCATGGCCCCGGCGCTGAACAACCCGGGCTTTCTCGCTGCCGCCAGCGACGCCATGATCAAGGAAACCCTGCTGAAAGGGCGCAATGGCACACCGATGAGCCATTCCCTGGGCAAGAAGTTAAAGCAAAGGGACATCGATGACATCGTCAGCTTTATTCGCGGCTTCGAGAAAACCCCTAAAACGCAGACTTCCACCGTACTGGAAACAGAACAGGCGGTGCTGACTATGGACTCCCCCTATGACCTCGAAGCCACCATCGAGAACGTGAAGCGGGCGGTTGTCTCGAACAATTTCATCTTCATCCGCGAACAGCGGCTTACTGCCGGCCTGGCGCCGGAAGGCCGGGAAGACCCGCGCCAGCACATCATCTACTTCTGCAATTTCAGCATGTTGAACACTGCGCTGGCGACAGACCCGCGTGTTGGCCTGTTCCTGCCGTGCCGCATCACCGTGGTGGAACAGAACGGGAAAGTAAAAATGATGGCAGTCAATCCCAAGCGCCTGAGCAAAATATTCAACAACACCGAGCTGAATACCCTTTGCGATGAAATGACCAAGCACTACCTGGCGATCATGGAGGAAGCGGCGATATGAGCAAAGCGATACGGTTCCTGATCACAGCCCTGCTGCTCGGCCTGGCCGCCGCGGCCGGCGCCGACCAGCTGCTCATGATCCGCTCCAGCCAGCCCTTCCCCGAAGCGATGTCGGCGCTGCAAAACGCCATTTCTGCGTCGGGCTACAAGGTCTCGCGCGTTCAGAACGTGGACATCGGCCTGTCGAAAATCGGCTACAAAACGGACAACTACAAAGTGGTGTTCTACGGCAAAGCGGAAGAGGTGGCGCAGCTCGTCGAAAAACACCCGGAGCTGATTCCCTACCTGCCGCTCAATGTGGCGATTTTCGCCGAAAAGGACAACACCATTCTGGTCACCAGCCGCCCCAGCGTGCTCGCCGAGTTCTTCCCCGACCCCGAGCTCAAAACGCTGTTCATGCGCTGGGAAAACGACCTGACCGAAATCCTGAACGAAGTGCAGGATGCGAGGTGAATACACGCGGGAACTGGTGAGCAGTGAGTGGAAAGTTGTGGCGTGAAGGGGAAAATACTGCTCACTGCTCACCATTACCATTTCCCCGTTTCAGCTGTAACGCCAGTTCATACAGCGCGTTCTTCTTCTCGCCGCTGATCTCGGCGGCCAGCTTCACCGCCTGCTTCAGCGGCATTTCCGCCAGCAGCAGTTGCAGGATGCGTTGCGCTTCCTCGCCCACCCCTTCGGCCGGCGCCACTTCCGCCCCCGACACCAGCAGCACGAATTCGCCCTTCTGCTGGTTAGTGTCGGCTTCCAGCCAGTCCAGCGCCTCTTCCAGGCTGCAGGTATGTATGGTTTCGAAAATCTTGGTCAGTTCGCGCGCGATGGTGACCGTGCGCGCACCACCCAGCACTTCCCGCAGATCGGTCATGCAGGCCAGGATGCGGTGGGGCGATTCGTAAAACACCAGGGTATGGGGCGTAGCCTTCAGCGCTGCGAGCTCGCGTTTGCGCTCCGAGGCGGTGTGCGGCAGAAAACCGTAGAACAGGAAATGCGGCGCGGTGATTCCCGCCGCAGAAAAAGCGCTGATCGCCGCATTCGCCCCCGGGACAGGGCAAACGCGTATGCCAGCCTCACGCACTTTGGCGACCAGATAGGCACCGGGATCGCTCACCGCCGGCGTGCCGGCATCGGATACCAGCGCCACCGATTTCCCGGACTGGAGCATTTCGATCAGCCTGGAGGCGGCTTGATATTCATTGTGCTCATGCAGCGCAATCAGCCTGGCAGCGATAGCGAAATGGTTGAGCAGGCGTGTGGTGTTGCGGGTATCCTCGGCGGCAATCGCGTCGACATTGCGCAGGATTTCGAGTGCGCGCAAAGTAATATCCTGCAGATTTCCAATCGGCGTAGCAACTACATATAATACACTTTTGTTTGCTGGGTTATTTTCCTGATGCAACGTATTGCCGCCTTTCTATTTGTCCTCTTTCTTGCCACCCTGACCGGCGGGTGCGCCACGGCAACCAGCCCCGCGCCGGTAAGCGACGCCCGCGCCCTCCCGCCGCAGGTGAAACCCTCCCCTGCGGCGGCAACTCCGACGCCTGCCGCATCCACCCCGGAAGCCGGGATACCGGCCGCAAAAACCTTCCCGCTGGCCATGGCGCTTCCGCCGGAGCCTCTTACAACGCCACAGGGAGAGGGCCGGACAGCTCATATCGCACTACTGCTGCCGCTCAATTCAGCTTCTTTCGGGCAACCGGCCGAAGCGGTCAAACAGGGTGCAATCGCGGCTTCTCTCGTACAGACACCCGCCGTGTTGCCGCTGCAAACCTACCCCACCGGGGACCGGGTTGAGGACATTTTGTCCGCATATCAGCAAGCATTGCAAGCCGGGGCCAGAATCGTGGTCGGGCCGTTGACGCGAAATGCCGTAACTGCACTGGCAAAAAGCGGCCTGGTTTCTGTTCCAACCCTGGCCCTGAACTTTCCGGAGGGGGATATGCCACTCCCTGAAAATTTCTATCTCTTCGGCCTGACCGCAGAAGGCGAAGCACGCCAGATTGCACGTCTTGCCTTCAATGAGGGCCGGCGCACCGCATTGACTGTCACCGCCAATACCATGCTGGCGAAACGGGTGCAGCAGGCGTTTGCCGATGCGTGGCGCGCCTTGGGTGGAACGCTTGTTGCCCAGGCCAACGTTTCGGCCGATCGCATCCAGTTCCCCGCGTTGCACGACAAAGTACTCAAGCATCCTGTGGACATGATATTTCTCGCCGCCGACGCCGACCTGGGCCGGCTGGTCCGCCCCTATCTGGACGCGAACACGCCAACCTACGCCGTTTCCATGATTTACGCAGGCAATCGGGAGGTCAACCGGAATGTCGACCTGAACGGCGTTCAATTTGTCGAAATGCCCTGGTTTCTGCAACCGGATAACCCTGCCGTGATGATATACCCGCACGCGGAAAACTTCAGCATCGAACAGGAACGCCTTTATGCCCTGGGTATCGATGCTTTTCGTCTCGCCGTTCTGCTGGCGCAACAACGGCACGTGCCGGAAGGCAGCGTGCTGGACGGCGTCACCGGCCAGATCAGCCTCTTCGCACATCAGTTCCAGCGCGAAATGACAGTCGCGCAGTTCGAGCGGGGAGAGGCATTGGCAATCGAATTCGCTGATCCGAACAGAATCGGTGAGCAGAAGTAACACAGGCGCCCAGGCGGAGCTGCTTGCTGCGGACTACCTCCAACGGCGCGGGCTGCAACTGGTCGAAACCAACTACCGCTGCCGCTTTGGTGAAATCGATCTGATCTGCCGCGATCGCGATACGCTGGTTTTCGTCGAGGTCCGGCTACGCGGTACCGAAGCATTCGGTGGCGCAGGCGCCAGCATCACCACACGAAAACAGCACAGACTCGTGCTCGCTGCCCGGCATTATCTGCAACAGCAGCGCACCCTCCCCGCCTGCCGCTTCGATGTGGTATTGTTGCGCAGCCTGCGGGATAATGATATTGAATGGATCAGGAATGCCTTTGGCGAGTGACCCGGGAACGGGCCGCACTATATATTCATCAGGAATAAAATTGAACTTAAACAAAAAAGCCAGCCACGGATTTACACTGATTTACACTGATAAAATCAGTCGGCTGGCGCATCCATTCTCACATGAAATCCGTGTTCATCCGTGTTCATCCGTGGCTAACAGCCTTTTCTAAGTTAAGCAATATGGACCTCATCAGCAGAATCAGCCACCACTTTACCGAAAGTGCCCACCTCAAGCTGCAGGCACTGGATCTGCTCGCTGCACCGATTGCGGATGCAGCCGAACGTGTCGTGCAATGCTTGCTGGCCGACGGAAAGATACTGGCCTGCGGCAACGGCGGCTCGGCGGCAGACGCACAGCATTTCTCCGCGGAAATGCTCAACCGATTCGAGATGGAGCGGCCGGGACTCGCCGCATTCGCCCTCACCACCGATGCCTCTACGCTTACGTCGATCGCCAACGACTACCATTTTGACCAGGTTTTTTCCAAGCAAGTACGCGCTCTGGGGCACTCCTGCGACCTGCTCCTCGCCATATCCACCAGCGGCAACTCCCGCAACGTAATCCAGGCAGTCAACGCCGCACACGAGCGCGGCATGGACGTAATCGCGCTGACCGGCAGAGGCGGAGGCCAAATGGCCGAAATCCTGATGCCGGGTGACATCCACCTGTGCGCTCCCGGCGACCGTACCGCACATACCCAGGAAATCCATATTACGGCCATCCACTGCCTGTGCGATGCCATTGATTGTCTTTTACTAGGAGTTGAATAAATGCCATACCATAAAAATCCGCCGAAGGTGCACCATGGCACCCTCTCCCGTCTCGCCAGAGCGAGCAGCCTTGCTGCCGCTCTCGGCGGGGACACTCCTTGCGGGTGCAGGGAGAGGGAAACCGGTCATGCCACTCGTGGCATGACCGGATATGTCTATCTGATCGTGCTGTCCCTTTCCGTCATCAACCTGCAAGGATGCTTCCCGGTCGTTGCAACCGGCGCAGGAACGGGTGTTCTTATGGCCGAGGATCGCCGCACTTCCGGCGCTTTTATCGAGGATCAGGGTATCGAGCTGAAAGCTTCCAATCGTCTCGACGAAAAATTCAAGGATACGGCTCACATTAACATCACCAGCTACAACCGGACCGTCCTGATGACCGGTGAGGTTCCGACCGATGCCACAAAGCAGGAAGCGGAAAAAATCGTCCGCGGCGTCCCCAATGTTAGCAACGTCCTCAACGAAACCATCATCGCCGGCAACAGTGCCTACACCTCCCGCAGCAACGATTCCTACCTGACTTCCAAGATAAAGGTACGTTTCGTGGAGGCCGGAAAATTCCAGACTAACCACGTCAAGGTCGTCACGGAAAACAACGTGGTCTATCTGCTCGGCTTGGTGACCCGCAAGGAAGCGGACAGCGCGGTGGAAATCGCCCGTACTACCAGCGGTGCGCAGAAGGTGGTCAAGGTGTTCGAATACCTCGACTGATGAGCGCCTTTACCGCACCGGCGTTCGAGGACAAAATCTGCGCGCCCGAGCGTCTGGCGGAGCGCGTCGCCACGCTGCCGCGCCCGCTGGTTTTTACCAACGGTTGCTTCGATATTCTGCACCGCGGCCATGTCACCTATCTGGCACAGGCGCGAGCCTTGGGCGCCAGCCTGATCGTGGGGGTGAACTCCGATGCCTCGGTAAAAAGGCTGGGGAAAGGCGACGACCGCCCGGTGAATACCCAGGAAGACCGGATGGCGGTGCTGGCGGCACTGGAAAGCGTGAATCTCGTCACCTGGTTCGGGGAGGATACACCGCTCGATCTGATCCTCGCCTGCAAGCCGGACGTGCTGGTCAAAGGCGGCGACTGGGACGTAACCGAGATCGTCGGCGCGCGCGAAGTGCAGTCCTGGGGCGGGACAGTCCATTCGATTCCGTTCCTGCATCAGCATTCCACCACGGCAACCCTCGCCAAGATTCGCAAGCTTTAATGCTTTCCGCCGAATTCCTCGTCCAGGCCCGTAAAATTGTCGGCGAGGCCAACCTTTTCACCGACCCGGTGGATTGCTATGCCTACTCCTACGACAACAGCCGCAAGATTTTCCCGCCCGAAGCGGTAGCGTTCGCGCTCAATACCGGTCAGGTGCGGGATCTCATCCTGCTGTGCAAGCAATACCGCGTGCCGCTCACGCCGCGCGGAAGAGGCACCGGCACCGCCGGCGGCAGCCTGGCGGAAAAGGGTGGACTGGTTTTATCCCTGGAACGCATGCGCAAGATCATCCGGGTTGATCCCGCCAACAGGGTGATCGTCGCCGAGCCCGGCGTCCTTAACCAGGAAATCCAGGAGGCAGCGCGCCTGCATGGCTTTTTCTGGCCGCCCGACCCTTCCAGCAGCGCTTACTGCAGCATAGGCGGCAACCTCGCCACCTGCGCGGCCGGCCCCCATGCAGTGAAATACGGCGTCACCCGCGACCATGTGCTGGGCTTGAAGGCTGTGACCGGCAACGGCGAAATCATCAAGGCCGGCTGCTACACCACCAAGGGCGTCGTCGGCTATGACCTCACCCGGCTCATCATCGGCTCGGAAGGCACACTCGCCGTGATCACCGAAGCCACCCTCAAGCTCACGCCCTTACCCCAGGCCGTGGGCGGCATCACGGCCCACTATGCCGACATCGCCCATTGCGCCCAGGCGATATCCGTCATCATGGCTCAAGCGCATATCCCCAGTGCGCTCGAATTCCTCGACAGCGCGGCGCTCGACCTGATCCGCGGCCGGCACCCGGCCATGCTGCCGGAAAACTCCCGTGCCATGCTGATCATAGAGGTGGATGGCGGGGAGAGCGAAATTGCCGAGAGTGCGCACGCCATCCGCCAGGCATGCCGCAACGACGGCCTGATCACGGCGGGAACCACCGCCGACCCGGGAGCCCTGTGGGCGGTGCGCAAGGCGTTGTCGCCGCTGCTGCGCGACATCGCTCCCAAAAAGATAAACGAGGATATCGTGGTGCCGGTCTCGATGTTGCCCGAACTGCTGCAGGGCCTGGGAAACCTGAGCCGAAAATATCGCGTCGCCAACGTGAATTTCGGTCATGCCGGCAATGGCAATATCCACGTCAACCTGCTGGTCAATCCGGACGATGCGGATGAAATACAGCGGGCCGAAGCCTGCCTGGATGAGGTTTTCAGCCTGGTACTGGCACTGGGCGGCACACTTTCGGGAGAGCACGGCGTGGGCCGCGAGAAGCGCGCCTATGTGGGGCGAGAAATTGACAGCCCCACCATGGCATTGATGAAACGAATCAAACGAACATTCGATCCTAACGGGATTCTCAACCCCGGCAAGCTGTTCCCTTAGCGTTTTCGTACCTTTGCAGCGGCCTTGGCTGCCGCCTTTCGCGCAAGCTTGGCGAGCACTTTTTTGCCTAGCGCGACTGCAAACCCGAATAGCACTTTTTTGATCATTTACTTTCAGCTTCCGGTTTCCTGCATTCCACGGCTTTCAGTTCGCTGCCGGGGAAATCCAGCTTCAGCTTCGTCACGGCTGCTGTTATGGTCTCGCTCGTGTCTTTGATCTGGAAGGAGGCGACATCGGTCGCCTGGTTGCGGGGACCGGACACCGCTGACTTCACTCCCTTGTCACGCAACTGGGCAAGGAATTTCAGAGCGGCCTCCTCGGTGGCAAAAATACCCAGAGAGATTGCATATTGCCACTTCGAATTTTCGCGAATGATGAAGCTTTCTGGCACGCCCAGATTTTTCAGCTCCTCTTCTTTTTTTTGTGCTTCCTGCAGCGTCCTGCGCGGCGTGATGTAAACCCAATAGCCATCCGGCTTGACGGTTTTGTACTGGACAAGCTTGCTGCCCAGCTTCAATGTTTCCAAGGCCTGTTCCGCCCGCCTCAGGTCATCTCCCGAAAACAGGCCCCATTCCAGGCAAAGTTCGGGCTTGGCCGGAATGCTCGGCATCGCCAATGCCGGATCAGTCTTTAGCGGCGGCTCTGCCAGCAGCTTGATATTTTCCGCCTTGACCGGCTCGTGCCCACGCAAGGTTTCCCTGTCGTGGCTGTTTCCCAGATTCATCACGGTGAAAAACAAAATATTGATGCCCAGAAGTATTGCGAATATCCACTTCATGCCAGCGCGATCCTGATCAGCCCTTCTAGTACCAGATTATCTACCATCATTGCATTCCCTGACAGCAGAGGCAGCAATGCTTCCGAGTCGCCGCCGCTGAGAACTTGCGCGGGCGGCTGCCCTTGTACCCTGTGCAATTCCTCCGTCATACGTTCAACAGCGCCCGCCATGGCCGAAAGAGCGCCGCTGTATACCCCATCGGCAGTATTGCCGGGAAAGGGCTTAAAGCTTCCCCCGGATACCTCGATGGCGGCGGTGCTTACAGCCAGCGCGTTTCGCATTGCCATCAGGCCGGGCACGATTATCCCGCCCAGAAACACGCCATCCGAGGACAGGGCATCCACCGTCATCGCCGTGCCCACGTTGGCCACGATGCAAGCTTCGTGCAGCATCGAGCGCGCAGCAATCAGTGCGGCCCAGCGGTCACTGCCGAGTTGTGAGAAGTTTTCATAGCCATTGCGCACGCCACACTGATAATCAGTTGCTTTGATCCATTGGATTCCAACCGGCCAATGCCTGCATGCAAGCTCTATCTGGTTCCTCACTGCCGGCCCGGCAACATTCGACACAACAATCTGCCGCAGCGTCGCAATCCCTGACCAGGCGTCACTCAACCGGGCAGAATCGGCAGTATGTACCCACCCTTTTTCCAGCCAGACACAACCGTCGTGCAGCCCCCATTTAATCCGGGTATTTCCCGCATCGACCGCCAGTATCATGCGGCCCCACGCAAGCTGATCTCGCCGGAGGTAAAGCGCTTCCTGCCCGCCGCTGTATCCACCAGCAGCGCGCCATCCTCGGCTAGATCAAGGAAATTTCCATCATGCTGGCTGCCATCAGGCAATATCAGCCGCACCGGTTTCTCATGGTAGGCATGATGCCCCAGCCATTCCATGCGCAGCCGCGAAAAGCCCTCGTCCTCGAATTCTTTCAGGACATCGGCCAAATGCAGCAGCAGCTGTGCCAGGAGAACGTTGCGGTCCGGCATCTTTCCGTTGATCGAGTGGACATCCACCACGGCCTGATCTATCCGGTCCAGCGCCTGTTCTGATAATTTGAGATTGAGTCCGATGCCAATCACCGCTGCGCTCGGCCCCAGCATATCGCCCTGCACTTCGATCAGAATACCTGCCAACTTGCGGTTCTGGTACAGCACGTCGTTAGGCCATTTCAAGCCCGCACCCGAAACGCCCGCATGCCTCAAGCCCCGCATCAGCGCGACGCCAACAGCCAAGCTCAGCCCTGAGAGAAAGCCCGCGCCCTGATTGAAGCGCCACAACAAGGAAAAAGTAAGGCTGCCGCCCAGGTTGGCATGCCACTCCCGCCCACGCCGCCCACGCCCCGCGGTCTGCATCTCTGTCACCACGCAACTGCCGTGGGCCGCACCCTGCGCAGCTTTCTGTAACAACAGAGTGTTGGTCGAGGCGATGCTGTCCACCAGATCCAGCTCGAACAACTCTGCCTTTTCGCCCAATGCAGCAAGAATTTTTTCGTGCTCGATCCACTGCAGACTTTCACGCAGCCTGTAGCCGCGCCCGGGGACCCGGAACACCGACACACCCGCCTCTTCGAGGAAACGCATGGCCTGCCAGATGGAGGCGCGAGATACATCTAGCTGCCTGGCCATCCCCTCGCCGGAATGGAATTCCCCGTCGGAAAGCAGCCGCAGTATGGCAAAGGTCAAAGGTTTCACGGTATTGATAACGGGATGAGGTTGCTATCGGCGCATGTTAGCACATGCGCCGAACACACCAAAAACAACAAAACCCCCTGCAGCTTGCACTGAGGGGGTCTGTCTTATAAGGAGCCTGGCGGTGACCTACTTTCACATGGGTAATCCACACTATCATCGGCGCGGGCTCGTTTCACTTCTGAGTTCGGGATGGGATCAGGTGGGTCCAAGCTGCTATGGCCGCCAAGCATAAC
>JAJYUW010000224.1 GCA_021792335.1 Pseudomonadota bacterium
CTTTGAACGGCGAATGGTAGCCGCCGCTCGCGAGTGCGCGGATACGTCCGGGTTTGAGCGCCAGCGACTCGGCGCTGCGATGCAGGGCGATCAATGCGGCCAGGCTGACGCGCACCACGCCCTCGTCTGGATCAGAGCTGTCGGCAGAGAATGCAGCAGGGGCAAGCCGGGAAGCTCCGCGCTTACGCAACGGCACGATCATGGCACCGGTATCAGATTGACCAGTCTCTCGATGAAATGATCCGGCGTGTGCCCCTCGGCTTCCGCCTCATAACTGAGCAGTACGCGATGGCGCAGCACATCGAAAGCCAGCGACTGAATGTCGTCCGGTCCGACGTAATCGCGACCGGCGAGCCAGGCGTGCGCCCGGGCGCAGCGATCCAGCGCAATCGTGGCGCGCGGACTGGCGCCCCACTGAACCCAGCCGGCGAGGGCGGCGTCATAAAGGGAGGGGTCGCGGGTGGCGAGCACGAGCTCGACCAGATAGCGCTCCAGCTTGTCCGCCATGAACACCTCGAGCACTTCCTGGCGCGCAGCATGCAGCGTCTGCTGGCTGAGCCTCGGCCTGGGCGGCGCACCGCCGCTGATTCGCTGTGCCGCCTCGCTGCGGGCTAGCTGCAGGATCTGCAGTTCGGCCTCGGAATTCGGATAGCCTATCTTCACGTGCAGCAAGAAGCGATCGAGTTGCGCTTCGGGCAGGGGATAGGTGCCCTCCTGTTCGATCGGATTCTGGGTGGCCATCACCAGAAACAGCTGGGGTAGAGGATAGGTCGCGGTGCCGACGGTGATCTGCCGTTCCGCCATCGCCTCCAAGAGCGCCGACTGTACCTTGGCCGGCGCCCGGTTCACCTCGTCGGCCAGCACCAGATTGTGGAACAGCGGACCGCGCTGAAACTGGAAGGAACCGTCCTGCGGGCGGAAGATGTCGGTGCCGGTGAGGTCGGCAGGCAGCAGATCCGGCGTGAATTGCACCCGGTGGAAATCGCCGGCTATGCCCTCGCTCAGAACCTTGATGGCGCGCGTCTTGGCCAGGCCCGGGGCACCTTCGACCAGCAAGTGGCCATCGGCCAGCAAAGCTATCAACAAACGCTCGACCAGCGCTCCCTGGCCGATGATTTGTCGGGAAATATGTTCCTTCAGCGCATGGAAAGCCTGCTGTGTTGGCGAATCTTCGGTCATGGCTATTGTTCTTGGTTGTGAGCGATCGAGTAAAACTGACTCGCGGGCATTTGGATAGTTCCGCGTTTCGATCTTTAACTTCGCATAATGTGCATTATGTAAAATTACAAGAAATCACAAAAGCCTGTAAAGGCCTTTGTGAACGAAAAGCTGCTACGGGTCATGAGACGGTGATGTCTTTGGCTGCGGATCCTGCCTTCTTGGGTAGAGTCAGCTCCAGGACGCCGTCGGTGTATTTGGCCTGAGCCGCCGCTTGATCGACATCCTGAGCCAAACTGAAGCTGCGATAGACCTTACCGTAGTAGCGTTCGCTGCGGATCGCACGCTTGCCTTCCTTCTCTTCCTTTTCCTTTTTGACTTCGGCGCTGATCGACACCTGGTTGGCTTCGACGGACACGTGGATATCTTCTTTTTTCACTCCGGGGATTTCCGCCTTGACCAGATAAGCCTTGTCTTCCTCGGATACATCGATCTTTATTTTCGGCTCGCTTTCCAGGCCGCGAAATACGGGTTTGAGCATGACGCCCTTGAAGATGTCGTCCAGATCCCAGAGCGGATCGAGACGGGCGAGTTCGTTGAAGGGGTCGAAACGGGTGATGTTAGCCATGAAAATTCTCCTTGCTGGTGAGATGCGACTGTTGAGTAGCGGGTATCTATCTGGCCGGATGCCGCTCATCCTGGGGGCTCCCGGCTCATTTGAACCGTGCAGCGATGCGATCGAATGACTCGCGCAGCTCATCCGAAACTTTTTCCGCTCCGTCTTTCATATCTTCCCAGGCGGCTTCGGAAGACTTACGCAGTTTCATCAGTCGATCACGGAGCTCATCGCGTTTATCGGAAAGCCCTGCAAGCTGCCGTTTGTATTCGGTTCTGGTCTTGGTTTTCAATTCTTGGGCTCTTTGTTCGAGAGCCACAAGTTTTCCATCCCATTCCTTGAGCTGTGCCTCGAGCTTTTCCTGAAAGAACTGCCTTGGAATGGCCCCTGATTCCATGTCCGGTTCTTCCGGGCGGAACGCACGATTGATTTCCGCTTCGGCTTCCAACCAGTCCGCATTCGGGTCGCCGCCGATAAACCCCCTGCGCTCAGCACGAAAATAGGCAGCAACGGCGATCATCTGCTGGCGTTGGGCGGTTTCTGCCGCTGACCTGGCGCTAACGGTGGAATTGAGCTTGGCGAGTCGCGCACACATGGCACCCTCCTTTTCGCGTAAGTCATCAGCATATGTTAAATGAGCATTTTCGCATTGACGATAGTCAACAGAAAATTGTTTTGCGCGCTGGATGGGATCGGGAAGCGGACGCCTGTGCTGCTGACTCCTTCAGCTTGTCAGTCCGTAGGCCGAGATCGGAGCGCTGTGGCGTATATGTTGCTCAAGCAGGCTCCGAAAGTAGCCAGGGTCCTTCATGGCCTTGATCTCGGAAGGATGCGGCAGGTAAAAATCGTAAAGTCTGGATAGCCAGAATCTCAATGCCGCGCGCCGCAACAGCATCGGCCAAGCGCCGATTTCGGCGGCAATCAATGGGCGCTCGGCACTGTATGCGGCCAGCAGCGCATGGAGGCGTTCTTCGTCGAACTGAAATCGGCCATCGATGCACCAGTCGTTCGCAGAAACCGCCAGATCGTAGAGCAATGGCCCGGTGAAAGCGTAATAGTAGTCGAGAACCCCGCTGATATTGCCGTTCTGCCACAGCACGTTGTCGCGGAAGAAGTCGGCGTGGATGGCGCCCTGGGGGAGCGCCGCCTGATCGAGCCCGGCCTGTACGCTCAGTTCGGAAAGTAACAGCTGCTTTTCCTTCGGTCCGAGATAGTCTTGCACGGCTGCGCACGAACGCTCGTGCCACGAACGGTCGCAGCGATTGCTCCCCTGTCCTGCATAGTCTTGGCCGCT
>JAJYUW010000225.1 GCA_021792335.1 Pseudomonadota bacterium
CATGGGGGCTGATCCTTTCGCGTTGTCCAGCACGGATTCGACACCCGCATGGTAACGCGATAAGGCTCTCAGCCCCTCTATATCTCTATGATCGGAAAGACTCTTCTTCTTAAGTTAGTGCCATTGGAAGCTGACCCTTATCGCTCCAATGCAAATGGTCGGGTAAAACCACCCAGCCATGGATGGGGAAAGGGTGGCGTTTTCGCACGGCGCGAACGGTTTGCCGCAACAAGTCGACATGCCGCGTCAGCAGGTCATCCATGCCGCTGCAGCAAGTTCTCGGTGAAGAAATAAGTCCCGCCCGGATGCCAGGCTCGACGGTAATCAGGCATGGGGCGAGTATCGAGGCATTTGACATCCGGCGCAATGCCCTTCGGTTATTGCGCCCTACACGCGCCAGTCCGCGAATTCCGAGATGGCGAGTTGCAATTTCACCTGCGAGCGCCTTTAATTTTAATCAGGAAGGCTTAACGAGCAAACCGACGCCATCCGCAAGACTCGGCGAGTTATCAAGATAACAAGGCGAGATAACCCTAAATTGAGGAGAGCCATAATGAACCTTGAGTTAACGGATGAGGAAAGAAAGATAGTCCGCCATGCCCTTGAGGCATACCTTTCCGACCTGAGAGAGGAGATCGTCAAGGCGGAAAAGCACGAATGGAAGGCCGGATTGCATAATGAGCAGGATGTTTTGAAAAAGGTCATCGAAAGGCTCGCATAACGTTACTGCAACGGAGTACCGGAGCCCGAACATAGCGGGCTTTGGATCTCTCGTACCGCCATACCACGGGCTAAAGCGAGTAGCCCGGATGGAATGAAATGGAATCCGGGCATCCCGCCTAACGCGGCCCGTGCGGCAAACAAAAAATCACGTTTGCTCGCTTTGCCCACCTGACCGCTTTTCTTTTGCGTACCCTTGCGCTTATTCAAGCACCTTTACGCCGGATAGCGGCCTCGATCTGACCGCCGGGAGCCTGTCCGCCCGCCAGTGAGCGATCGCCCACTTCCAGAAATCATCCAGGTCAGCGTCCTTCAGTTCCGCCGGCGGCGACTGGTTGAGAAACACCAGCGCATCGAACAAAGCGCCCACCGGGTTGGCGATACTCACCGCAGGCGCCAGGGTCTGCTTGCTGAGCTTTTCGCCGCGTTCGTTCACCACCACCGGCAGGTGCATGTAGGCCGGCGTGGGCAGGCCGAGCAGCTTTTGCAGGTAGATCTGGCGCGTGGTGGAATCGAGCAGGTCGGCGCCGCGCACGATGTGGGTGACGATTTGTTCGGCATCGTCCACCACCACCGCGAGCTGGTAGGCGAACAGGCCGTCGGCGCGGCGCACGACAAAATCGCCCACCTCCGTGGCCAACATTTGGCTGATTCGCCCCTGCAGCCCATCGTCGAAGCCGACCGCACCGGAGTCAGCACGCACTCTCATGGCGCGTGCCGAACGGCCGTCAGGCAGTCCGCCGCGGCAGGTGCCGGGGTAAACCGGGCCGTCGATGCCGGTGAGGGCGGAATCGGCGATCTCCCTGCGGGTGCAGGCGCAGGGGTAAACCGCGCCGAGCTTTTCCAGCTCCGCCAGGGCGGCGCGGTAGGCTTCGTTGCGCGCGCTCTGGAACATCACCTCGCCATCCCAGTGCAAGCCGAAAGCGTCGAGCGTGCGCAGGATGTCGTCCGCCGCACCGGGCACGACGCGAGGCAGGTCCAGGTCGTCCATGCGCACCAGCCACTCGCCGCCTTGGCTGCGCGCTTCCAGAAAGCTGCCGACGGCCGCCACCAGCGAGCCGAAATGCAGCGGTCCGGTCGGCGAGGGGGCGAAACGGCCGCGGTAAGGAGAGAGGGGTTTATCTGCTGGCATCTTGAAAATCGTGAGGATCATTCCCATTAAATCACAACAAAACCAAAAAATCGGAAACGCAAAGACGCAAAGAGCACAAAGAAAAAACTTTAAGGCGACATAACCCGCAGGTTGTGACTGTGCCGCCCGCAACACCAGTACCTTGACTTTGCGCTCTTTGCGCCTTTGCGTTTTAATCTTTTTGCGATTGAGATGGAGACCACCATGATCATTATCCGCAAAGCCCGCGACCGCGGCCACGCCGACCACGGCTGGCTGGATACCTGGCACACCTTTTCCTTTGCCGACTACCACGACCCGGCGCAGATGGGCTATTCCAGCCTGCGCGTCATCAACGACGACCGGGTGGCGCCGGGCGGCGGCTTCCCCACCCACCCCCACCGCGACATGGAGATCGTCACCTATGTGCTGGCGGGGGCGCTGGAACACAAGGACAGCATGGGCAACGGCACCGTGATCCGGCCCGGCGAGGTGCAGCGCATGAGCGCGGGCACCGGCATCCGCCACAGCGAATTCAACGCCTCGCCCAGCGAGGAGGTGCATCTGCTGCAAATCTGGATCATGCCGAAGAAAAGCGGCATCGCGCCGAGCTACGAGCAGAAGTTTTTCGACGCCGCCGAGAAGCTCGGCAGGCTGCGACTGGTCGCCTCGCCCGACGGCAGCGAAGGCTCGGTGACCATACACCAGGAAGCGAGGCTTTACGCCGCCCTGATCGACCCCGAGCACCCGGCCGAGCACGCCTTGCCGCCGGGCCGGCGCGCCTACCTGCATGTGGCGCGCGGCGCAGCCAGTCTCAACGGCAAGGCGCTGGAAGCGGGTGACGGAGCGCGCATCGAGGGTGAAAGCAAAATTCGTCTAGAATCTAACAGTTCGGCAGAAATTTTGCTGTTCGATCTGGCCTGACCATAGATTCAAAAAAGGGCGCTTACCACGAATAACACTAATGTTCACGAATTTACACGAATAAAAAAACCGCTCTGCTTGACTGTGGCGGTGAGCCCAGTAAAAACACAACAATATGATTATTCGCGAACATTCGTGTTTTATTCGTGTCATTCGTGGTTAAATTTTTTCAGTAGTGTCCGGTTAAATTGAGTCATGCAGGCTGCAAAGCCAACATTAAAGCCAGTTTCAAGCGATTTATGGGTGTCCACGATTTGAATTTCAGAGCAAACATTTGCGATCCTTTCGGGTTTGAT
>JAJYUW010000048.1 GCA_021792335.1 Pseudomonadota bacterium
ATGACCGCGCCCTCGGCGCCTATCTCGGCCTGGCCTGCGGCGACGCCCTGGGCGCCACGGTGGAATTCCTGATGCCGCGCGAGATCAAGGCGCAATACGGCACCCACCGGGAAATCACCGGCGGCGGATGGCTGCGGCTGAAACCGGGACAAGTGACCGACGACACCGGGATGTCGTTGTATCTCGGGCAAGCGATACTGGATAGCGGTGGCTGGAACCTCACGGTGGTCGCCGATGCCTTCGCTGCCTGGCTAAAATCGAGGCCGGTGGATGTCGGCGCCACCTGCCGCCGCGGCATCCGCCGCTACATGCTGCAGGGCAGCCTCGAAGGGCCGCCATCGGACAGCGACGGGGGCAACGGGGCTGCGATGAGGAATCTCCCTGTGGCGCTGTACACCCTGGGAAACGATGCCCTGTTCGAACGCTATACCATGGAGCAGTCGCACATCACCCACCACCACCCCCTGTCCGACGCGGGAACGCTAGCCCTGGGCAGGATGGCGCAGACCCTGGTCCTCGGTGGCGGCATCAAGGAATGCCGCGCCATCGCCAACCGGCTGATCGAACAGCACCGGCAGTTCCGCTTCGAACCCTACCCGGGCCGCGCCTCGGGCTACATCGTGGACACGGTGCAGACGGTGCTGCACCACTTCTTCTATACCGACAATTTCGAGGACTGCGTGGTGGAAACCGTTAACCGCGGCGAGGATGCCGACACCACGGGCGCCCTGGCCGGCATGCTGGCGGGCGCGCTGTACGGCGCTGAGGCGATTCCCAGGCGCTGGCTGGAACGGCTCGATCCCGAAGTCACCCGCCGCATCCACGAGCAGTCGGAAGGGCTGCTGCGATTCTCGGCACTCGATAGCCGTCCGCCGCTGGTATCATAAGCACATGAAAGGAAAAACATGAACCGTCTGAACTGGATTCCATCGCTCCTGCTCGGCCTGCTGGCCATCCCGGCGGCGGCGGAAGAAGTGCGGGTCGCGGTGGCGTCCAACTTCGCCGCGCCTATGGAAAAGATCGCGGCGGAATTTGCCCGCGACACCGGGCACAAGGCCGTCATTTCCTCCGGGGCGACCGGCAAGTTCTACGCCCAAATCAGGAACGGTGCGCCCTTCGAGGTCTTACTCTCGGCCGATGACGCGACCCCGGCGAAGCTGGAACAGGAGGGCTTAGGCGTGGCCGGCTCCCGCTTTACCTACGCCATCGGCAGGCTGGTGTTGTGGAGTCCGAAGCCGGGCTATGTCGATCCCCAGGGCGAAGTGCTGAAGAAAGGCGATTTCCGCCACTTGGCCGTGGCCAATCCTAAACTGGCCCCTTATGGCCGGGCAGCGCAGGAAGTGCTGGAGAAAAAGGTGCTGTGGCAGCCCTTGCAGCCCAGGCTGGTGCTGGGCGAAAACATTGCCCAAACCTGGCAGTTCGTTGCCAGCGGCAACGCGGATCTGGGCTTCGTAGCCCTGTCTCAGATCAAAACGGAGGGCGGGGAGCTGCCCGGTTCGTCCTGGATCGTGCCCCAGACGCTGCACGCCCCGATCCGGCAGGATGCCGTGCTGCTGGCCAAGGGTAAGGCCGCAGCGGAACAGTTGATGAAGTATTTGAAATCGGACAAGGCGGCTACGATTATCAGGCGTTACGGCTATGAGCTGCCTTAAGACTGGGGCTTGTAGCCTGGATGAAGGCCAAAGGCCGTAATCCGGGGCATCCCGCCGTGTGGCGGGATTGGTCAGTGGGGGATTGCATTGCACTATTGCGCCCTGCCGGGCGCTCCCGGATTACGCTACGCTTCATCCAGGCTACGCACTTACACCGCAAAGGACGCAAAGGAAAAATAATCAGGCGATAATCCGCAGCAAATCCGTAGCATTGATTTCCTTTGCGAACCTTCGCGTCCTTTGCGGTAAAAGATTTCACGGATTATCGTAGTATGAATTCAAAACGGAATAAGACATTCGAATGCTGAGCCTTTTCGATTTCGCCCCCATCTGGCTGACGCTGCGTCTGGCGGCGGTTACCACGCTGCTGTTGTTGCTGGTCGGCACGCCGCTGGCGTGGTGGCTCGCCCGCACCAAGTCCTGGCTGAAGGGGCCGGTCGGCGCCGTGGTGGCGCTACCGCTGGTGCTGCCGCCGACCGTGATCGGCTTCTACCTGCTGGTCGCCCTCGGCCCGCAGGGTACGCTCGGGCAGCTCACCCAGGCGCTGGGGCTGGGCACCCTGCCCTTCACCTTCGCCGGGCTGGTGGTGGGCTCAGTGCTCTACTCCCTGCCCTTCGTCGTGCAGCCGATCCAGAACGCCTTCGAGTCGCTCGGCGAGCGCCCCATGGAAGCGGCGGCCGCATTGCGTGCCGGCCCGTGGGACAGCTTCTTCACGGTAGCCGTGCCGCTCGCCAAGCCCGGCTTTCTCACCGCGATCATCCTGGGTTTTGCCCATACAGTGGGCGAGTTCGGAGTGGTACTGATGATAGGCGGCAACATTCCGGGGCAGACCCGCGTGGTGTCGGTGCAAATCTACGACCACGTCGAGGCGATGGAATACGCCCAGGCCCACTGGCTCGCCGGCGGCATGCTGCTGTTCTCATTCCTGATGCTGCTCGCCCTATATGGCTCCGGCAGGCGCACGCAGAGGGCCGGATCGTGAGCGGCATTTCCGCCCGGTTCAGCCTCGCCCTGGGCGAATTCCGGCTGGATGCCGGGTTCGAAGCGCCGGGGCGAGGCGTAACAGCCCTCTTCGGCCCTTCCGGCTCGGGCAAGACCACGCTGCTACGCTGCCTTGCCGGCCTGGAACGGGCACCGGACAGCTATCTGGAAGTCAACGGCGAAATCTGGCAGGACGACAGCAAGGGCATTTACCTGCCCACCCACCGCCGCCCTCTCGGCTACGTGTTCCAGGAAGCCAGCCTGTTTCCGCATCTCGACGTGCGCCGCAACCTGGAATACGGCTGGAAGCGCATCCCGGCAACGCAAAGACGGGTCGGCTTCGACCAGGCGGTGGAACTGGTCGGCATCGGCCAACTGCTCGACCGCGACCCGGCGCGACTTTCCGGCGGCGAGCGCCAGCGCGTGGCCATCGCCCGCGCCCTGCTCGTAAGCCCCGACCTGCTGCTGATGGACGAACCGCTGGCCGCGCTGGACCTGGCCAGCAAGCGCGATATCCTGCCCTACCTGGAGCGCCTGCACGACGAGCTTTCCATCCCCGTCCTCTACGTCAGCCATTCCCCGGACGAAGTGGCGCGGCTGGCCGATTACATGGTGCTGATGGAGAAGGGGAAGACCATTGCCAGTGGGCCGATCCACGAAATGTTGACACGCCTGGATCTACCCCTGGCCCACGGCGACGAAGCGGGCGTGGTGGTGGACACGGTGATCGGCGAACACGACCAGGCCTTTCACCTCAGCCGGCTGGATTTCAGCGGCGGCAGCATCAGCGTCGCCCAGCAGCCTTACGCGCTTGGACACGCGATGCGCCTGCGCATCCACGCCCGCGACGTGAGTCTCGCCCTGGAGCGGCACGGCGATTCCAGCATACTGAACATCCTGCCAGCCCGGGTAGTGGAGATCGCCGAGGAAAATCCCGCCCAGGTCATGCTGAAGCTCGATGCCGGAGGCATCCCGCTGCTGGCGAGGATTACGCGCAAGTCCTGCGCCCTGCTGGAACTGCGGCCGGGCATGGCGGTTTTCGCCCAGGTAAAAAGTGTCGCCCTGCTGGGCTAAGCGGCCACTTCTGCCACCGTAGGAGCGCCGCTTGCGGCGCGAACAACCGCTGTTCGGCCCGCAAGCGGGCCTCCTACCATGTCCCCTGCAAACAACCACCTTCGGCTACAATACCAGCATGGCTCATCAATCCCGCTTACGCCAGGGCCGGGTTTCCGTCCCCGGCCAAACCTACCATATCATCACATCCACCTGCTCCCGTCAGCCAATCTTCGACGACCCGCAGACAGCCCGCACCGTCATCCTTGAAATGCGTCGGATGCATGAAGATGGTTGGCTCCATTCCCACGCATGGACATTGATGCCGGATCATCTGCACTGGCTTTTCACCCTGCGTGAACGAGCTTCGCTATCTGCCACCATAAACCGCTTCAAGTCCGCCAGTGCACATTCAGTACACCAGCATCACAGGGAAAACAGAACGATCTGGCAAAAGGGATTCTTCGATCATGCCGCCCGCAGCGACGAGGATTTGCGTACCATCGCCCGCTACATTATCGCCAATCCATTGCGAGCCGGATTATGCAAAGCGATAGGAGACTACCCGTGGTGGGATGCCGAATGGCTGTAATACTCTTCGGCCCGCAAGCGGGCCTCCTACCAACCCCCTGTAGCCGCTCGCGGCGCGAACAATCACAGCTTCGGCCCTTGTAGGAGCGCCGCTCGCGGCGCGAACAACCACAGCTTCGGCCCGCAAGCGGGCCTCCTACCATGCTGCAATAAAATCAGCCGGCGTGATGTCCAGGCGCTGGATGTTCTGCTCTTCCAGGAACTTGATCTCGTTCCTGGTCAGCTCGCCCGGCAGCACCGCCCAGTGCGGGCCGGGGCTGGAGCGCTTCATGGTCTGGCGGGCGTAGGCGCGCTCCAACTGGTTGCGGAAATGGCAGCCGACGAAGAGGAAGCCGCGCCCGCTGCGCAATGCCTGCACCCGCGGCGGGATCGGGGTCTGGATGTCGATTTCGGTCAGCACCTCGACGAAATCCGAATCGGAAACGATGAAATTGGCCGCCGGCGCAATCGAGCCGAAAGGCTTGTAAAGCACTGTTTCCCACTCCATTGCCTGATCCGCGACGGTTTCGGCGCCATCTGCCCGGTAATACTTGACCCACTGGTCGCGATGCTCGGCGCGGCTCACGCCCTGAATCTGGCCCCAGTTCTTTCGGTCTGCCAGCGCGGCCTGCACGGCGGCGTCGTACCAGGTATCCACCAGCAACGGCAGGTTGGGCAGGGAGGCGAAATAGCTGTGCAGCGCGGAGGGCGCGACCGGCTCCCGGAAAATTTCACTCATCACCGCGACCAGCGTCTTGCGGTGCTTGAAGTTTTCGATGTACTGGGCCGTCGCCGTCATATTGGCGCGTATCTTGAACGGCACGGTCACCCTGGCGGAAAGACGGCCCGCCAGCTTCTCGAAAGTGGCCGGAACGGGATTCTCGCCGTCCTGCTCCAGCAAGCCCGGCCCGAGATAAGGCACAACGCTCCCCGCGGCCAGCGCCGTCGCGATTTCGTTCATGATGTCGTTCATCCTAAATTCTTCACCACAGAGACACAGAGGCACAGAGAAAGACAAGAAATCAATAGCTTGTCGATCCGACGGCGATCACCCGGTAGGTGAGACACAGAAACAAAGCAACCGCTTATTTTTGCGAGTTGGGCGAATAGGGTCAAGCAGGGATGCGAAGCAACTCGCACAAGTCGCCCATCCCTGCCTACCCCGTTTCCTCTGTGTTCTTTGTGCCTCTGTGGTGAAACTGAAGTTTTTAAGTTCATGCATCTTCTCCCAGCTTGCGCGCTTCAACCGTCAACGGCAGCCGGGTGTCCGCCGCCATTTCAGGCAAGGCGAACCGCCAGCCGTTGGCCAGGGTAACTACCCCGCCCCACATATTCGGCTTTTCCATCCCGACGATGGGTTCTTCCAGGTCCTTTTTCGCGATATAGGCGGTCAATTCGCCGCTGGCGGCCTTGCGGATCATAACTTTCATTTTCCCTCTCCCTGAATGCCTTTTGTTTCCGCCGAGTCCAGCTCTCTTGCCTTCATGCCGACAATGTAGCCGCGCTCGTAAAAATCGACGCCATAGATGTAAAACTGCTGCAGGAAAGTGCCGATCTTGGCCACATAGCCCACGTCGCCCTTATTCACCAGCACGTCGCCGATCTCCTTGCCGGGAAACGTACCGTCGTTGCGGATATTCATCAGCGAGCGCACCTTCTGGCCGTATTCGAAATGAGGCGGTCCGTCGAGTTCTATCACATCGCTGTCGCGGCTGATTTTCATGAGATTCCTAAACCGGCTTGCGCACCAGGCTCACCACATTCGCCGCAGCGGCGGAACTGCCGCACACCCCGCCGCAGGACTGGGGCATATTCGGGTTCACGAACACCAGCCGGGTCTGGGTCATGCTTTCCTCGAAGCCGATGGTGACGCCGTCCAGCAGGGGCGCCGATGCCTCCGGCACGAACAGGCGGATGTCGTCGTGCATCACCACGATGTCGCCGGGCAGGGGCTCTTTTTCCACGGAAAAGTCGTAGTCCATCCCGGAGCATCCTCCGGGCTTCAGCACCAGCCTGAATCCGGAGTCGGCAGCGCCGTTGAAACGGATCATGCGGCGGATGAACTTTCCCGCCGTAGGCGCGATAGTGACGTTCATGCCGTTCTCCTCAGGCCGCCGCGTAGCGGGGCAAGCTTTTATCCACCACCACGCAGCCCTCTACCGGGCAGACCTCGACGCATTGCGGGTCTTCGCCCTCGCATTCGGTGCATTTTTTCGGGTCGATGATGTAAGTGCCGTTCTTCTCCTTGATGGCGACATTGGGGCAAACCGGCTCGCAGGCGGTGCAGGCGGTGCAGGTGGAAGAGATGATCTTGTAAGGCATGGTTTTCTCCTTGGTGATATACAAAAAACTTCAACAGCGTTTTGCCACGGATAAACACGGATTAACACCGATAAACCCCAAATCTCCGGACAACTAAAGGCTGAGCAGACCGTTAGGTATCGTCGCCTTTGATCCGTGTAAATCCGTGTTCATCCGTGGCTAGATTAATTTTTGACTCAAGCCGCCGACGCAGCCGGCTGCGCCGTTTCCGTGCGCTGCCGGAACCAGGCGATCAGGGAAGACTCGATGTACTCGTGGGCGAAACCGTCCACCACCTCGATTCCGGCTGTGGCCAGATCCTTGCGCGGACACAGGCCAATCTTGGAAGTGAACACCGCGGCGCAGTCCTTGATCGCGGCGGTCACGTCCTCGAGGATATCTTCTTCGCCCCAGCCACCCTGGCAGTAGTTCGCGCCCTGCCGTTCATCGTCTGCCATAAACTCATATTGCTGAGACGGCAGGGCAGGCGCGCCTCCCGCACCGGGCGCTTCGCGATACCGTGTCGGCACGCCTACCTTGCGGTGGCCGACGAACTTGGCCCCCGCGCCGCTCAGCTCGTAAATCTGGAACTCGCTGGCATGGCCGAAATGCTGGTTGATGCGGCCGCCGCCCTTGGTGGTGACGGCCACCAGCACCTTCTCGTCGCCCGCCTGCCCGGACAGGGCGGCGAGTTCGGACGCGCGCGCGGCATCCTGGTCGCTGCGTTCGCGCTCGACGAATTCCCTGTAGGCCTGCCGCGGTTCCGGGTCGTAAGCCACATCCATTGCCGCGATCTTGTCGGTGCTGAATTCCGCGCCTCTATCCTCCCCCAGCAGGCCCACCGCATCGGCACGGCATTGGCGGCAATGGCGCATCAAGTTCATGCTGCCCTCGCAACTGTCCTGCAACTCCTTCAGCTCCTGCGGCGTCGGGCCGCATTGGCCGGTGAGTCCGTAATGGGTGCCGTGGGCTGGATCGGAGATCAGCGGCATGATGTTGTGGAGAAAGGCGCCGCGCGACTTCACCGCATGGTTCACCTCCGCCAGATGCTGGTCGTTCACGCCGGGTATCATCACCGAATTGACCTTGACCAGGATGCCCCTGGCGGTCAGCATCGCTAGCCCCTGCATCTGGCGCTCGCCCAGTATTTTGGCGGCGTCGCGGCCTTTCCAGCGCTTCCGGTTGTAGTAAATCCACGGGTAGATCAGCTCGCCCACTTCCGGATCGACCATGTTGATGGTGATGGTGACGTGATCCACGTTGAGATCGGCAATGGCCTCAACATGATCGGGCAGCATCAGGCCGTTGGTGGAAAGGCACAGCTTGATGTCCGGCGCCTCTTTCTGGATCAGGTTGAAAGTGCGGAAAGTCTTGTCCGGGTTGGCCAGCGCGTCGCCCGGCCCGGCGATGCCGACCACCGAAAGCTGGGGTATCTCCGCCGCCACCGCCAGCACCTTCTTCGCCGCCAGTTCGGGCGTGAGTTTTTCGCTCACCACACCGGGACGGCTCTCGTTGGCGCAGTCGTACTTGCGGTTGCAGTAGTTGCACTGGATGTTGCAGGCCGGCGCCACCGCCACGTGCATGCGCGCGAAGTGATGATGCGCCTGCTCGCTGTAGCAGGGATGATCCTTGACCTTCGCCCACACCTCGGGTGAAAGATCGCTAGGCCCAGCGGACGAACCGCAGCTGGACTTGCCGGAACCGCCCTTCGCGCCACAGCCCGACGACTGGTTAGTCTGAGGGACGAATATGGGAATAACCTTCGGTGACATCGCTTGCTCCTTGTGTGCAGTTATTACTCTTCCTGCAACAAGCGTGCCACACCGGGATTTTTACAAGAATCACATGAATATCAAAGTATTGGATGCCAATCAGCGAATGTCGTAAACGCGACAATCGCGCAATTCAAAGTGCCAAACGCGACAACCATCACAGCCGTTTCAACTCGATGTTGTACTTCTTCAGCGCATAGCCCATCTGCCGCGGCGTGAGGTTGAGCAGACGCGCCGCCTTGGCCTGCACCCAACCGCATTTCTCCATCGCCCACATCAGCCGGTCGCGCTCGGAAACCGGCTTGCGCTCTTCAGGGTGCTCGCCGGCGCTCTCCATCTCCTCGACCGCTTCGGTCGGGACTTCGGGGGGAAAGCGTATTTCCGGAGCGGGCTGCCGCAGAGAAACTATCGGAATTGAACCGTGTTCCTTGCCGTAGTCGCGCAACACCGAGGAGAAGCACAGTCCCCTCTGACAAAGCAGATCGGAATGGTGGATGTGGTTGCCGCGGGTCATGGTGGCCAGCCGTTCGACGCAGTTCTCCAACTCGCGCACATTTCCGGGCCAGTTGCACTGGACCATGGCCTTCACCGCCTCCGGGCTGATGTCGAAATCGCACCGGTTCTCGCGGTTGAATTTCTGCAGGAAGTGCTCCACCAGCAGCGGCACGTCGTCACGCCGCTCGCGCAGGGGGGGCAGGAAAATGGAAACCACGTTGATGCGGAAATAGAGATCGGCACGGAACTCCCCCTTCGCCACCATATCCTCGAGGTTGCGGTTGGTGGCGGTGACCAGCCGCACATCCACGCGGATGGTGCGGTTGCCGCCGACCCGCTCGAATTCACGCTCTTGCAGCACGCGCAGCAGCTTGGCCTGGAAGGCCGGCGAGATGTCCCCGATCTCGTCCAGAAAGAGCGTGCCGCCGTGGGCCTGTTCGAAGCGCCCCTTGCGATCCTGGGTGGCGCCGGTAAAAGAGCCTTTCTCGTGGCCGAACAATTCGGATTCGAGCAGGCTTTCCGGCAGGGCGGCGCAATTGAGCTTGATAAACGGGCCGTCCTTGCGCGGGCTCAGGTAATGAATGGCACGGGCGATCGCCTCCTTGCCCGTGCCCGACTCGCCACGCAGCAGAATGGTGGCCTTGCCTGGCGCGGCCTGGTGCACATCCGAGAACACCTGCTGCATGCGCTTGCTGACGCCGATCACGTTGTCGAGGCTGAACTTGCCCTGCAGCTCTTTTTGCAGGCGGCGTTTCTCCTGCATCAACTGCTCGCGCTCCGCCGCCACATTCTGGTGCAGTCGCACGCTCTGGCCGATCAGGTTGGCCACCATGGAGAGAAAGCGCACATCGCCCTGAAAATGGCCCGCTTTACCGCCTTCCCGATGAACCCCCAGCACGCCGATGCAGCGGCGCCCAAGCTTGATCGGCACGCCGATAAACGCCATATCCCCTTCCTCTCCCTTGCGCGAACCGGTGCGGTTGAGAAAGAGCGGCTCCTTGGCGACATCCGGGATCACCGCCGGCATGCAGCCCTGCAGGATGCGCCCGGTCACCCCTTCGCCTGCCTGGAAACGGCCGCGCACCATCTCTTCGGCCGACAAGCCGACAGCGGCCACCACCTGCAAGCCTCCGTCTTCCTGCACCAGGCTGACCATGCTGCGCTGCATGTGCAAGTGAGATGAAAGCAGGCTCAGCACGCCGCGCAGTGTCTTGTGGAGATCCAGAGAGGAGCCGAGTATCTTGCTGATTTCATAAATGGTGACCAATTGCACCGATAAGGTGTCTTGCGCCATGTCCGTGTCCGATCCCGTAAAAAAACCTGCTGCCAGGATGGATTTATGCAATTTCCATGCCAAGTATCCAGACCAGCATAGCTTGCGGGGCTGAAACCGGCATCCGGATGCGGTGCAACCGCATATAGCGGGTTTGCCACTGCCTGCCGAGAAGCGGCAGCAGCGCCACATACTGGTGCAATTCGGGGGTGGCGCGGGCTAAATTGGGGAATCGTCAAAAACGCCTAATAGTCAGTCATATTGAATTTGCGTGATTTTCTTGTAGGGCCGAATTCATTCGGCCAAATGTGCGAATGAATTCGCACCTACAAAAAACGTACAGCCGTTTCAAGTTGACTGAGCTACTAGCGCAAATGCTTGCGCCCGGCCTTGGGATGCTCCGGTACATGGCAGGCGCGGCGATAGGCCTGCAAGGTTTTCTGGGCGTGGCCCAGCACGCTGCCATGCGGATAACTGCCGGCCTCGTTCGCCACCCCGGCAGGCACACCGGTGAGCAGTTCGATGCCCTCGCTCGCATGCTCCGCCGTGTAGATATGGAATAAACCCTGGGCGACCGCCTCGGCGATCCTGCGCTCCAGCATCAGGTGACGGCGGTTGCGGTGCGGGATCAGCACGCCCTGGCTGCCGTCCAGTCCGGCGGTTTCGCAGACGCGGAAGTAACCCTCTATTTTCTCGTTGACCCCGCCCACCGGCAACACTTCGCCGTGCTGATTGACCGCGCCGGTAACGGCGATACCCTGCCTGAGAGGCAGACCGGACAAGGACGAGAGCAGAACATACAGTTCGGCGCAGGAAGCCGAGTCCCCCTCCACGCCGTGATATTCCTGTTCAAATACGATAGCCGCGTCAAGCGCGAGCGGTGCGATATGGGCAAACAGCGCTGACAGGTAGTTCTGCAGGATGAGCACGCCCTTGTCGTGTATCGGCCCGGACATTTCCACTTCGCGCTCGATGTTGAGCAAGCCGTCTTCACCGGCAAAGGTACGCGCCGTGACCCGCACAGGAAAGCCGAAACGGTAATCTCCCAGGTCTACCTGGGTCAGGCCGTTGAGCTGGCCCACCTTTTCACCCAGCAGCGTGATCAGCACATCCCCTTCGGCGATGGATTCCTGCAGGCGCTGGTCAGGGTAATCGTGGCGCCTGGTGCGCGCACCCAGCGCAGCCTCGACATCCTGCGCCTCGACCAAAAGACCGCCACGAGCACGGCAGAGCGCTGCGCTTTCCATCACCAGCGCCTCGGCGCGGGCGAAGATCGCGCTTTGGCGCGACTGGTCGTCCACTTCACGGTGGGAGTCCTCCAGCAGGCGCGCGACGGCGGCGGCGGAGAAATGGGGCAGCCCCAGTTCCCGGCAGGCATGGGCGACAAAAATCGACGAAGCGCGGCGGGTATCAGCGCTGGACAAGAAGCTTTCGGCAAAATCCACCTTGACCCTGAAGCGGCGCGCAAACTCCGGATCTCCCTCCTGCAAGTCATAATATTGTTCGCGCGAGCCGATCAGGATGATCTTGACCTCGACATCCACCGCCTCGGGTTCGAGAGAAACCGCAGCAATCGGCGCGAAGGCAGTGCCCGGCTCTTCGATCTGGAGCCGGCCGCTGCGCAGAAAGCGCCGCAGCTTCTCCCACACCAGACCATCGACCAACAGGTCGCGCAGATGCAGCATGAGAAAGCCGCCGTGCGCCTTGAGCAGGCTGCCAGCGCGGATGCGGGTAAAATCGGTCACCAGCACATCGTTCTCGGACTGATATTCGATGCTGCCGAACAGCGAGCGGAACAGCGGATTATCCTCGACCATCACCGGCGCACCGTTCAGGCCGTCATTGTCCACGACCAGATTGACCCGGTAGCGGGATATCGCCCGGCTCAACGCCTCCTGCCGGCTTTCCTCGTCATCGGAAGCCTCGAACAGCTCAAGATTGTCGAGCACGTCCTGCACGACCTGCTCCAGATAAGCGCCGAGCTTGGCGGAATCCTTGATCTGCTTTTTCAGCCCGGCACGGATTTCCTGCATTTCGCGATCCAGCAGCGGCTTCACCACCTGGCGCCGCAACGCCGCCAAGGCCTCGTTCATGACCCGCTCCAGCGGCCGGGTTTTCTCGAAATAGCGGGTAATCTCGGCACGCAGCGCCTGCTCGGCCTGCTCGATCTCTGCCCGGCGTTCCTTCGGCAAGGCAAGCACTTCGTCCTCGACGAGCATATGCCCTTTTTCACCCCGCAGAGTGAAAACCATGCGCCCGTCCTCGCGGTGAATAGTGAAATTGCGGGCTTCGGCAAAGGCCTCGAGCGCGGCGTAGGCCTTGGCTTCTTCTTCCTTGTAGGCTTTTGCGATGCGCTCGCTTTCGGCCTTGAAATCCTGCCCCTCCAGGCACTGCGGAATTTCCGTCGGCAGGGATTTGGTCAGCCGCGCCATGAGCTGGCGCAGCAGGCGTCCCTGCCCGGCGGGCAGGCGCAGAGCCCGCGGCCTTTCCGGCGCATCGAAGTTGTGCAGATAGCATAAATCGGGCGGCACCGCCCTGTTTGCGGCAGCCGTGTACATCGCCTGCCTGAGCAGCGAGGAGCGGCCGCTGCCGACCTCTCCCAGCACGAACAGGTTGTAGTCCGGCTGGTCCATCCCAAGACCGAAGCGGGCGGCCATTTCCGCGCGCTCCTGCCCGATCCAGGGCAGCGGATACTGCAGCAATTCGGACGTATCGGAGAACCCGAGCGTATCAGGCTCGACGGTGAGGCGAAGCTCGGCGGGAGTCAGGCTAGAAATAGGCATAATTTGGCTGCTTTATCCTTGAAACGGCACACACCACGAATGACACGAATTTTCGCGTATGAACACGAAGGCTTAAACCCAGATTGTCCATTGAAATGCCCGTGCATGTAGGAGCGCCGCCCCCGGCGCGAATGCGACCGCAAATCGCGGCCAACCCCCATCCCAACCTTCCCCTGCAAGCGGGGGAAGGAGCCAACCCTCACCCCAACCCTCTCCCGAAGGGAGAGGGAGCGATCGTCCTCTCCCCCGCAAGCGGGGGAGAGTTAGAGAGGGGGCCGGCCCCCCTCCCGCTCGCGGGAGGGGATTGAGGGGAGGGCTGGCGCCGCTCCCACAGCGGTGTTTTGGCTCTAATGGATAATCTGGGTTAACGACAAACACCGCCGCACCAGAAGGGTGAGTTATGTTAATTCATTGATTATTCGTGAACATTCGTGGTTAAAAGCTTTTTCTAGTAGAAAGTCATGTTGAATTTTCGTGATTTTCTTGTAGGGCCGAATTCATTCGGCCAAATGTGCGAATGAATTCGCACCTACAAAGAACGTACAGTCGTTTTAAGTTGACTGACAAGCAGGTTTATCTGTTGCCGCAGGTATCCGGCTCGCCAAGCTGCAGCGGCAAATCGCCGCTGCGCACGCCCATGCTGCCGACGGCGTGGACTGCGGCCACATAATGCTTGTCTTCGTGCAGCCTGACCCAGCTTTCAGGATGCGGCCTGCCGTGCATGCGGATCAGCCGCGCCAGGCTGGTCGCAGGCATTTCCCATTTCAGGCCGGCCAGCAACTCGTCGGCGCTGTCCGGCCTGTTGCACACCAGCGCCATGTCGCAGCCCGCATTCAGGGCGGCCTCGGCGCGCTGCACCACGCCGCCGGCAACGCTGGCCCCTTCCATGGAAAGGTCGTCGCTGAAGATCACGCCGTTGAAGCCCAGCTCCTTGCGCAAAATATCTTTCAGCCAGATGCTGGAAAACCCCGCCGGCCGGCTGTCCACCCTGGGGTAAATCACATGGGCCGGCATCATCCCGGCGAGGCCGAAATCGATCATCTGCTTGAACGGTATCAAGTCGTCCATTTCGATGTCGGTGTAATCCCGCTCGTCCACCGGAATCTCCAGGTGGGAATCGGCACGCACGAAGCCGTGACCGGGAAAATGCTTGCCCACCGCGACCATGCCGCCCTGTTTCAGCCCCAGCATCAGGCTGTGCGCCAGCTCCGCAATGGCCTGTGTTTTGCGGTGAAAAGCGCGGTCGCCGATCACGCCGCTGTGGCCGAAATCGATGTCCAGCACCGGCGTAAAGCTGAAATCCACGCCGCTGGCGCGCAGCTCCGCCGCCAGCACCCAGCCGGTCTGGTGCGCCAGGGTTTTGGCGCGGTTCGGATGGTCGTCCCAGAGCCGGCCCAGTTCGCGCATCGGCGGCAGGCGGGTGAAACCGTCGCGAAAACGCTGCACCCGTCCGCCCTCATGGTCCACCGCGATCAGCAACGGCGGGTTGCGCAGGGCGTGAATCTCGGCGGTAAGCCGGGCGAGCTGCGCCTGGGAAGTGTAATTGCGGCTGAACAGGATCACCCCGCCGACCAGCGGGTGTTTCAGTCTTTTTCTGTCCTCGTCCGTCAGTTCGGTACCGAGCACATCGAGCATTACCGGGCCTAAAGTCATCGTTATCTTTAAATCTTTATTGTGAAAAAATAGTTAACCGCAAAGACGCAAAGGCGCTAAGAACTTCAAAAATCTCATCTACATCGGGTAAAAATCCTTCAACCGAAACATGATGTTTATTCTTGCGCTTTATCCTTTGCGACTTTGCGCCTCTGCGGTTTATGGTTTTTTATTGTTCCAGCACAGAAAACGCCACCACCATTTCCGCCTCGTCGCTGATCGAAAGATGATGCTTGCAGATATTGCGCTGCGCGAGGCTTTGCGCCAGTTCCGGCACCAGCCCGAAGCCCGGCCTGCCGAGGGCATCGTGAACAATGCTGATATTGTGCCAGGTCACAGGAAAGCGCATCCCCGTTCCCAGCGCTTTTGCAAACGCCTCCTTGGCGGCGAAACGCTTGGCCACGAAGCGGGCGCGATGAATGCTGGCCCTGAAGCCCTCCCACTCCGCCGGCGCCAGGATGCGCTGCGCGAACCTGTCGCCGAAGCGGTTCAATGCTGCCTCAATGCGACTCACCGCAATAATGTCGGTGCCGATGCCGTAAATCATTTCGCCGCCGCCACCATCAGCGCCTTCATTTCTGCAACGGCCCGCTCCCAACCCGCGAACAGCGCATGGCCGACGATCGCATGGCCGATATTGAGCTCGTAAATACCGGGAATGGCGGCAATCTTCTGCACGTTGTGATAATGCAGGCCGTGACCGGCGTTGACGC
>JAJYUW010000226.1 GCA_021792335.1 Pseudomonadota bacterium
CTGCGTTCTGCGCCGAATTCGAGGAGACCTCGCTGTCAAAACCCGTGAAATCCAAGAGCCCTATCCCTATGAACGTCAACGTCAACAGCACGAGGATCGACAAAAGCAGCGTTATGCCGCCCTGGCGGCCGTTGCGCCCCGGCAATCGCCTGCTCATGGCTGATCCCATATCACATTGCGCACCGGTATCACGGTCTTAAAAACATGATACAGGTAATGTGAGCAATTCCCGTCGATACAGCCCGTGGTATTGGTGGACGCAAGCGCCGTCGGGATCGTGTAGGTCACGGGGTTATTGGCGTTCTGGAAAAGCGTCACCGTATTGCCGGTAATGGTGCCGGCATGCGGGATCACGCGCGTGTCGCGCACGAGCAACGCCACCTTGACGGCATCGACGTTGCGTGCGGGCTGCGTGCCGGGTAGCCCCCATGACGTGACCGATCCGTTCGTGCCATAACCGAACTCCACCTGCATGTCGACGACACCCCGGGCAATAAGCGTCGCGGCCGGGAGCGAGCCGTTATTGCTTAAATACGTGTACTGTTGCATGTAGAGGGACGGCACACTGTTGTAGTCGTAGGTATTCGTCGCGGGATTCAATTTATAACCGACATAGAAGTTGTCGACGGCAAAACCCGCCTGTCCGAGATCGATAAAACCCGCGTTCTGAATCTGAGCCGCCGTCGCCGCCGGATCGATGGTGCTCAGTCCCTGCGGCAGATTGAAGCTCGATCCCGCATTGCCGGAATTAAACACCACGGTCGTATTGGCGTAGTTGGTATCGGTGATCTGGCCTAGCATGCAGGTCGCGTTGGGGAGCGCGATCAGAAAGATGTCATTTGCGCTCAAAAGGGCATTGCTCACCACCTTGACGTTGGCACCGGACACGTTCGGCACGCTACTGACGTAGGTAGCGGGCGCCGATCCGTAATTCCCCCCACCGGTCACAGTCTGAAGCTCATAGCTGCTGGCCCCGGCGTTGATGGGCGATGCCGCCGGATTGTACGGGTTTAGAAGCGCCGGCACCGGGCTTTGGGCGCTGACCGGGGCGAGCGCCAAAAGCCCCCCCGCCGCCGACTGGAAGTTGTTGCTATAGATCTGCGAGCAGTCGGTCATAGGCAGGCCGTAACCGGCCGACTCCACCGCTTGCGTGATCATGGTTATGGCGGTGCGCGCCTGTTGCCAGGCGTTTCCCTGGGTCTTTGTCTGGCGGAAAACATTCGACGTGCTGATAAAGCCCTGGTAAATACCCACGGCGGCCAGCGCCGAGACGACGAGCGCAACCATCATCTCGATCAGCGTAAAGCCCAGGCTTTTGGGCCTAATACCCGACCATCGTCTCGACGACATAGCTCTTTCGTCCTCCCGCCCAGGTAATCGTGATCTGCGCATCGCACGGACAGAATCCCGGCGCGACCCCCACCGCCGGCGCGACGGCGATCTGCCCGTACCCCCCCGCAGCCCCGCCTGACCCCGGCAGATACTTAAGCGACTGCATCCACGTCGCCACATTTTGGCCGGCCACGGTGGAAATGGGCGGCACATTGGCACCATTGAGCGTATCGACGTTGTTGTACAAATATTCGTCGAGGTGGTCGGCGCGCATCATGCTCACGATCTCCTGCATGGCGACATAGGCCTGTGTCAGGCTTTGGCTCGTTCGCGACAGCCCTATGCCGTTTAGCATGATATAGACGATCGCCATCATGCCCACCGCGAATATGGCAAGCGCCACCATGTTCTCGATCAACGTAAAGCCGGCCGCGCCTACGCGCGCGGTTCGCAGTCTCGCGTGGCTCATTGATTCACGCATGTCGGCACCGGATTCTGGGCGCCAAGCGGCGCCATGATGCACGAGCGCAGCTCGCCCGCCCCGTAGGATTTCACGAGCCAAGTGACAAACTTCGCGGTATCGCTCACCGCCGCAAACAGCACGGAACTGTCCGCCAACACGACAGGCCCTCCGCCCGAGGGCGGGGCGAAGACCGTACCGTTTGGCATGAGCGTCAACGGAAACGTCGTCGCCGTGGCACCGACCGAGCACGAGATGCCCGAATACTGCTGCGTGAACTGCAGGGCCGTCATGCTAGGCGCGCCCTGCACCGCGGTGCCCCCCATCATCGGAAGCGACATCGCCCAGCCGCAGCCCCCCGCCCCCAGGGCGGTCACCGAGACATCGACCTCCTGATCGGTCTTTAGGGCGTAGGCGCGCGCCCACTGGATGTTCTGCTGAAAATTCGCGGCGGCATCCTGGATGCGCGAGTTCACAAGCCAGCTCGACATATCAGGGAGCGCCACGGCCGTGGCGATGGCGACGATGGCAATCACGACCATGAGTTCGACCACCGTAAAACCGCCGTGCGGTCGGCGCGCGTATCCCGCTGACCGGGCCTTGGTCCGGCAGCCCGCCGCTCCCGCGATACGCCTTACCGGACCCATGAAACCCCCGGGGGCCATACTGGCCACCCAAGGCGCACGCGCCCCCTGCATCTTGCCTGCCGTCATCGACCCGTGGTTCATAGGATTCATGCCCCGTCAAGGGCCCCGCCTCTTAAAGAAGGTGTAGCACAAAACCGGTTTATCGCAAGGCAGGCGAACCGCCTTGCGTAGGTCGTCCATGATTTCAGAAGATGGCAATATTATGCTATTGTTCGGTCACTTCCCTCGAATGCCGCGACGGCCGGCGCGGGTCCCTGATCAGCCGCCGTGGGTCACGACCGCGCCGAGCTCGAATATCGGCATATACATGGCGACGACCAGGGTGCCGACGATGATGCCCAACACCACCATGATGATCGGCTCCATGAGTGTCGACATGCGCGCCACGGTCTCGGTCACCTCACCCTCATAGAAATCCGCGACCTTCTCTGCCATGACCTCGATGGCGCCGGTCTGTTCGCCGATCGCCAGCATATGCACGGCCATGGCCGGGAATACCCCGCTTTCCTTCAAGGAATCGGTGATGAATCCGCCCTCGAGAACGCGCTCGCGAGCGGCGTTCACGGCGCGTTCGATGATGACATTGTTCGAGATCCGCGAGAGC
>JAJYUW010000227.1 GCA_021792335.1 Pseudomonadota bacterium
TACGTGAGCAGGCGCTGATAAACACGCCGACCGGTCTCAACGGCGTCGGCGACCCCGGAGAGTCCAGGGTTCGTGAGAACGAGGCTTGCGGCCGCTTTGGCGACATCGGTGGCGCTTTCCACCGCGATCCCTACCTCGGCCTGTTTCAGGGCGGGCGCGTCGTTTACACCATCTCCGGTCATACCGACAATCTTGTGCTGCCGTTGCAGGCCTTGTACGAGATGAAACTTGTCCTCGGGAAAAACCCCGGCATAGACGGCACAATCCTTACCGATCTCGGCGCGATCGCACACGGGACCCGTGAGACCAAGCGTCTTCGCGACCGTTTTTGCGGTGGCGACGTTGTCACCGGTCACCATGCGTACCCGTACTCCAAAACTCCGCAGGGTTCCCAAAGCCTGCAGAGCATCCGTGCGGATAGGGTCCGCCAGCGCCAATAGGCCGAGTAAATGGAGCTCCCCGACCGGTCCTGCCGCCACCGCCAGAACCCGCGCGCCCTGGGACGCGAGATCTTGCGCCACCGATTCCCAGTCGCTTGCCTTGGCCAGCGCGGCAAGCACTTGAGGCGCGCCTTTCATGGCTTGCCACGAGGTGCCATCGACTTCAAATGTGGCCTCGGAACGTTTGGTGGCGGGATCGAAAGGCGTAAAGCGTAATCTTTGGGGCAGCGTCACCTTCTGCGCCTGTGCCGCCGCCAAAATGGTCAGATCGATGGGGTCCTGGGTCGCGTCATCGCTGGCGATGGCCGCCATGGCCAAAAGCTGCGCGAGGGTCGCGTCGCCAAAGGGCTTGGTCGCCACTAAACTCAGCCGATTCTGAGTCAGCGTACCCGTCTTATCGCTGCAAAGATCGCTCATGGCAGCCGCTTCCTCAATGGCGGCCAGACGCGTCACAAGCACCCCCCGCTGTGCAAGACCCAAAGAGGCCATGGCTGTTGCGAGCGTAAAGGTGGCGGGAAGGGCGACGGGTACGGAGGCCACAAAGAGGATGAGGGCAAAGGGCAGGATTTCCGCGAGCGGCATATGCGCGACGGTGGCATAGATCAATATAGCCGCCACCAGAAAGCCATCCATGATCACAAGATAGCGGACTATGGCCAACACAAGCTCTTCCAGATGACTCTTGGATCCCGCGCCGCGTACCAATTCGGCGGTCTTGCCAAAATAGCTTTGCGCGCCCGTTGCCGTTATGGTGCCGCTCGCCTCCCCGCGACGAACAATGGAAGCGGAGTAGACCGCGGAGGCAGCGCTTCGATCGACGGGCATCGATTCACCCGTAAGCGCGGATTGATCCACCAGAATTTGCCCGTCTGTAAGTGTCATATCCGCCGGTACGATATCCCCGATGCGGATATGAACCAGGTCGCCTGGCACAAGGTCGTGGGCTGGGATGCTGCGCCATTGCCCGTCGCGAAAAACGCGCGCCATGATGCGAAGGCGTTTTTTTAAGGCATCCAGGGCGTTTTGGGCTTTATGTTCCTGACGAAATCCGAGAATGGCGTTGAATACAAGCAATAAGCCGATGATGGCCGCTTCCGGCCGCTTGTCGAGGATAAGCTCGAGAGCCAGAGTAATCTCCAGCATCCATGGCACAGGGGCCCAGAATTTGCGAAGAAAGAGCAACCATATCCGCTGTTTTACTTCTATGACGGCATTGGGCCCGTATTGCGCCAAACGCCGCTGCGCCTCTGCCTCGGTCAGGCCCACACCCGCGCTCATATCATCTCCCGTTTGCACAGCCGGCCCCGCCACGCAGCTGCGAATGGCGATCTTTACCTTTGTGGCCAGTCAGGCGGTTCACCACATACGCGCTTGTATTTTAGCTGATATCGCTTCCCCATGATGTAGCGGGGCGCGAGTTCCATGATCCGCAAGGCGCGAACACGCCACAATATTCCCGTGAGGGGCTTTCGCCGTGGTCGAATGCTCCGATATCGCCTCTATAAACCATGCGGGTCGGGAAACCTGACACGGCAATAGCGCCCGGCGGATAGGTTCAATGCGTCCAGCGCCGCTTCCCTTGCGGCCCTATGTAAACATAGGACTTGCATGCGCCCAGGATCAAGAGAGTTTGCAAGCAAACGCAAGTCGTGTCGCTTAAAGCAAAGTCGCGGCATGGCCCTTTAAAGATCTATGGGCGTGAGGGCGCGACCTTAAAAGACCGCGAAATCCTTGGCCCCCGAACGCCAATGAGTAATGGGACGTCCCTGTGGGTAAGTTTTAAGGATGTCGCACGCGGCATCACCAGAGCAAAGCCCATTCGCATCCGGCTCCACCTCGAATTTGCGTTGAACTAAAAGGGCCTGGGGAGCCGTTTTGCGCCTGGCCCAGGCAAGCCCGACTGGGCTTTGGCGGTCACGATTCCCAAAGAGGCCGCGTTCTTGGGGGTGATAGGCAAATCGGCGTGGCAGGGATGCGAAGCTTACGCGTTTGCCGCGAACCATCGCATATCTATGCGCAAACGGTAGACAACATCTAGGTCTTCAAAAGGCTATGGGCCGGAAGGGGGTGGAACGTGGGAAGCGAACCTTGCAATCCGATGTGCGCCTGACCCGGTGCGCGACAAGCCCCGCTGTCATTGTGGGCCGAATGGCCCATCAGGGCGGGGAAGGATCCCATAGGGACTTCCTCCGGTCGTAGCACGGACGGCGCAACCGTCTTAACGATCCTGCCGGCAACAACCACTGGCCTACGGCAGGGCATGCCGGAAGTAACGCTGGAGATACGAGCCGCGGTTGCGCGCTCGGCCGAGGAACCCACCGAAGCGACTTGCGGGCGGCTCTTTGAGCGCCGCAGGAATCTCCGGTCTTCAGGCCGGGGATGTCAAAAAACGGGTTCCCCTCAACCCAAACGAGCGCGGTAGGTCTCGCCACAGGCCATTCCTAACGCCTCGTATGTCCGCCGCTTGGGGTCTTGGTCCATCCCGGGGACCTTAAGGTAGAGCGCCCTTAAAGCGCCGCCTGTCGCTTCTATGGAAGGGGATTGGTGGGCCGTCCAGGGCTCGAACCTGGGACCACCTGATTAAGAGTCAGCTGCTCTA
>JAJYUW010000228.1 GCA_021792335.1 Pseudomonadota bacterium
GACCATCCAAAGCGATGGTCCAGGCTGGGAACGACCATCGCCGCCACGAATAACGGGGCCGCAAGCGCCTGAATGATCTTCTGGCTGGTTTGCTGTTCGGCCCATGGGCCGCCCGCAAGCCGGCGTTCGACAAGATGCGGATCGTGCTTCAGGAAGTAGAGCGTGATCGCGAGCACGCAGAGCGAAAAGAGAATCCAGTAAACCCATCCCTGCCAATATCGGAGCGACCATGCGGGCAGGAACAATAGCAGCGCTACAGCGACTTCAAGTTGGGCAAGGCCGACCAGCGCCTTGCGGGTCAGTGTGTCCATCCGGCCACCAGCGCGATCCTTACCACGCCCGGCATCGAAGGCAAATCCGTACCAGGGTTCGGCCAACCTGCGCTTCGGCGCCGGCATCCGCAGCCTCGTGACGAGGTACTCCGCTCGAAACTGGATGGCAGATTACAATGGGCTCAGCGGATGCATCGACGGGTACGGGAGGCTCGTGGATGCGACGCTCGGCGGACAACGCCAATCCGCTAATGCCTCGACGACTATCGATTGATTATTCGCCGTCAGTAGCAAACGGGATCGGAAAGCAGCGCCATCTGGCTACCAACCAAAGGGTGACAAGCAATATCGTATAGCTCGCGCGATGGGTCGCCAACCAGCCTCTTTTGGGAAGCGCATCGCGAGCGAACCCGGCACGAAGGATCGGCGAAGTGGCTCCAGGCCGAGCGGCGAGCAGAGTTTTGCGCAGGCCGTGAGGGCGAACTTGATCGTCTCTCGTCGGGGGCGTAATGTTACGTGCAGGTTACGAAACTGTGACGCTGCCCGGAGTTTCCCGCCCCAGCGGTGCGACAGAGGTTAGTGGTTCGTCTTGGAGTTTCGTTAGGGCAAGCTACCCGGTAGTTTTCAAATTTGTTCCTTGGAAACGGCAACTTGCTACTCGCTGAATAAAAGAGATTTGCGGGTCGTCGAACCGCCTGTAATCGCAATGCGCAACCGGAAGTTGCGCGTCGAGGAGACAGGACGGCTAGCTTTAGAAACACTCTGAACAGTTCTGGTTTATTGCAACGCAATGGAAGCACGGCGGCAGTTGATTAAGTGCGGCTTGGTTTCATTGTTTGCCTTGGTGGTTTGGCTCACCATTGCGCCAAGCGGAGCTTTCGCCCGCCACGGCGTTTCTCTACACAATCGGCTACATAACGGAAACGCTCCCATCTCGCATTGCCGGCAGCCGTCCACCGCGTGGTGCAACGGCGACGGTTCGCTGCGGATGACCGAACGGTTGCGCCCGTGCGGGCGCGAACATGCCGCGCGCGTATGGCGCCTCATCGCCGAAACCGCACTTAAGAGCCCACGCATTCGCCTTGACGCATCCAGCCGTTGGATCGCAACCCGCCATCTGCGTATCGCGGTGTGGCCACGCCGGATGGCGCGCGTCGCTGACAGCGAAACGTCCCCGTTCGCATCTTGAGCGGCTGGCCGCCGGTCGCAACGATGCGCCGGGGCCCCGCGAATCTTGCCATACAGTTGTTTGCCCACGGGCAGAGGGTGTTTTCGCCCGATGCCGGCTGAGGCGCCGTATAAACCCGTACAGGCAGAGCGTGCCTTCGTGCCGGCTCTGACCCGAGTGCGTTGATTTTGAATGTGGTTCGTTAAGATTTCGTTGCGCCAACCAATCACGATCATCGTGATGGTGGTGCTCATTCTGTTGGCCGGCGCACGCGCCACGCTCGACACCCCGGTTGACATGTTCCCGGAAGTCAACATTCCCGTTGTTGCCGTGGTGTGGACCTACCAGGGCCTCCTGCCAGACGAGATGGCGGCTCGAATCAACTATTTCTTCGAGCGCATGGTCACCACGCAGGTGAACAACATCAAGTCGATCCAGTCGGAGGCCGTGATCGGCTACGGTGTTATCAAAATTTTCTTTCAGCCGAGCGTGGACATCAACTTCGCGGTCGCCCAAGTGACTGCGGCGGCGCAGACGGTGTTGAAGTTTCTTCCTCCGGGCACGACGCCGCCGTTCGTGCTGGCCTACAACGCGACGACCGTGCCGGTGCTCCAGTTGGCGCTCTCAGGCAGGGGCATTTCGCAGTTCAAGCTGTTCGACCTCGGCAACAACTTCATACGTCCGATGCTCGCGAGCGTGCCGGGCGCGGCCGTGCCGATTCCCTATGGCGGCCTGAACCGCAGGGTGGAGGCCGACCTCAACCTGCAGGCCATGCAGGCCAACGGCGTGTCGCCCGACGACGTGACCGAGGCGCTGATGAAGCAGAACCTGATCATCCCGGCGGGCACGGAGAAGATCGGCCGCTTCGAATGGCACGTCCGGCTCAATTCCAGCCCCGTTGAGATCAAAACGATCAACGACATGCCGATCAAAAGAGTGAACGGCACCGTCGTCTACATGCGCGACATCGCCTACGTCCACGATGGGGCACCGCCGCAAACCAATATGGTCCGTGTCAACGGCCATCGCGCCGTGCTTCTGCCGATATTCAAGTCGGGCTCGGAGTCGACGCTCAATATCGTCGCCGGCGCAAAGGCGATGCTGCCGCTGATCAAGGAGTCGATGCCGAGGGCCCTCAGGATACACACGTTCGGCGACCAGTCGGTGTTCGTGAAGGACGCAGTCGAAGTCGTGATCCGCGAGGCGATGCTTGCAGCAGTGCTGACCGGGCTTCTGGTGCTGCTGTTCCTCGGCGACTGGCGGACGACCCTGATCATCGTGATGACCATCCCGCTGGCGGCGCTTTTTTCGGTGGTGGTGCTGTCGGCAACCGGGCAGACGATCAACTCGATGACGCTCGGCGGCTTGGCGTTGGCCGTGGGCATCCTGGTCGATTCGGCGACGGTGACGCTCGAGAACTTCGCCTATCATCTCGAAATGGGCAAGGAGGTTGTGTTCGCGATCATGGACGGCGCGCAGCAGATCGTGATTCCGTCGCTGGTCTCGCTGCTCGCCATCTGTATCGTCTTCGTTCCGATGTTCACTCTGACCGGCGTCTCGCATTACCTGTTCGTGCCGTTGGCCGA
>JAJYUW010000229.1 GCA_021792335.1 Pseudomonadota bacterium
CGGTGCGGCGCACCCAGGTGCCGGACAATGTCAAGCATGTCTGGAACCGGATGAATCAGATCATCATCGACTACATGCTGGAGCTCTATCCCGATCCGGATGAGGCGCTGATCCTGGCGGGCGAGGCGAGCCTGGACGCCACCTGGCCGCTGACCTCGCCCGGCGTGCCCAGCATCCGCATGCTGCACAACCACTTCATCGTGTTTCCCATGGACGAGCTGCGCAACGCCAAGCTGGCCGACGCGAAAAACCCCAATCTCACCGATGGTGGCCAGCACAGCCTCTTCCAAGCTTACATGCATGATGTGTATGGCGAATTTTTCGACAAGGCGCTGGATCTGGAAATTCTCAAGCCCGCCAGCGAGTCCGACGCGCGTATCGAACTGACCGGTTATCCGCAGGGTTTGCCCAGTTGGGAGATCCAGGGTGGCGCGGCGGCGCTGCAGGATGTGCGTTTCTGGAAAGAGTACGACGAGGTATTGAAGGGGTTTATCGATTTTTACCGTACCTTTTTCTCGCAAGTCTCCACCCGCAACGCGCCGATCCCGAAGAATGCCTATTACCCGGAGGAGGTTGAGAGCGTACTGCTGTTCAACAATGATTTTCTGAAAACGGCAAAGAAGGTGCGCGACCGCTGCATTACAGACGCGAAGTATGCCAACGCCATTCGCTGGCAGCCAGCGTTCAAGCAACTCATCTATCGCAATGACGAAGGCAAGCTGATCGTCACTATCAGTCAAAATTCCATCGGCAATGCGATTACCGAACTGCTCGGCGTCGTGGTCAACCGTGTTGCCGATGCCGATGCCTACGAAAAGCAGGAAACAAAGTTGATCGAGCGATTGCTCGAAGTGCGGCGCCGTTTGATCGAAGCCGATCTGGGTGACGGCATTGCCACCGACTACTGGTCTGAAGGGTAGCGGTTTGCGGTGGTTCCATGAAAGCAAGCCATTCGAGCATAGCTCGGGGCTGTTCGTTAGTGCCATCGATCCGGAGCCGGCAGCAGACGGACTCTGAAATGCTTCGATTGAATCCTGATTTGCCCGGCTGACAAGCCTATTGGCTGCATTTGTAAACTAGCGTATCCTGATTTTCGGCGACAAGAAAAGCTGAATATATCAATTTCTCCCCAATAAATTCTGGTCAATACATTGCACTTGCAGGGTGTAACCCCATGGGGTTTTGGCCAGTGCGAATGAATTCATTGGAGGTTTTTTCCGGACTCAAGAAATAATCGCCGAGAGCATGATCCTGGCAAGGGAATGGTATGGGCAAGCGTCTCGCTAAACCGCCATCGATGATCCAGTTGGGGCGCAGGGTATTTCTGACACTGGGGTTGATTGGTCTGTTCCTGGTGGCGCTGTGGCTATGGCTGTCGTGGAATACGGTAAAAAATCAGCAACTGGAGCGGATGGGCGTCGTGGCGAAGCTGGTGGCCGGGCAGGCCCAGAGCCACTTCGATTCCCTCGGCGTCCATCTTGAGATGCTGGCCGGGCAATTGAACAACGTCAATGTCGTGGCGCACCCAGCGCGCGGGTTGGCGGCGCTGCAGCGATTCAGGGCCAAACACCCAGAGCTTGGCGGAGCAAGCGTGATTTTGCCGGATGGCCAAATGCTGATTTCCACTGCGCACACCCCCGGTTCGCTGTTGCCCAATGTTCTTGCCGAGCCTAAGTGGCGCGAAGATTTTTACGGCAATCTGCAAGCGCGCGGCGTGAGCGTTAACCGCCCTCAATTCGGCTACCTGCTGCAACGGTGGCTTCTTCATTTTCGCTATACCGTGCGCGACGGGCACGATAAGGTGCTTTTCCTGATTCAAACTTCGATTCCGCTCGATAAGCAGCAAAGCTTGTGGAGCGATCTGAACCTGCAGCCTGGAGCGGCAATCGGCCTGTTGCGTGAAGACGGTTATTTGCTCAGCCGGATGCCGTCCGGTGAGCCCGGAAAAATCTATGGCGAGAAAGCGCGGGGCGCGTTGTTCCAGGCCATTGGACAAAATCGGAATGCCAGCGGTGGTTTTTATGAAGGGCCAACCGTCGATGGCGATGGCGTATATCGCATCGGGGCTTATCAACGCCTGCAGCACTTCCCCGTGTATGCATTCATCTCCCTGAGGCAAGGCACAAGCTGGCAGTTATGGTGGCAACTGGTGCACGTTCCCTTCTATTTGATTCTCGGCTCGCTGGTGGTCGGGATAGTCGTGTTCGGCTTCAACGCCAGGCGTTTTACCGGCCGCATGCAGACCATCCGGCAGCGGCTGGGAAGCCCCGGCCCGGATATGGAACCGTTGCCGAGCAGCGGCGTGAGCGAGATCGACGATCTGTTCGTATCCTTGTCCGATACCCAGCAGAAACTGAAGATGGCCGCGCAGGACCGCGAGAAATTGCTGTTGAAGGCGGCGCATGCCGGCACCTATGCAGTCCGGGCGCGGGATCGTGTGGTGGTGGCCGCCGATCAATCTTTCCTCGATATGCTGGGCATGGAGGAGAGCGAAGTAGTGGGGCATTCCTGGCTCGATCTGCGGGTAGAGAGCAGCCTTCCCAGTGCGACCCAGCAACTGCAAATCACCGACTTGGCGCAGTCGGTCCTGCAGTTCAGAAACCGCAATGGCCAGGTCTTGTGGTTGTCGATCGCCGAGTTCGAGCAAGAGGACGAAACGGGCGAAGTCATCCGTTATGGTCTCGCGATCGATGTGAGCGAGCGGGAACGGCTGCTGACGATGGTCGGGGAGCAATCGACCCGCCTGCAGGTGCTGTGGCGGATTGCCACCAGCCGCACCCGCTCCGAGGGCGAGAAAGTCAGGCTGATGCTCAAGCTGGCAATGGACACCCTGGACATGGATGTGGCCGCGCTCGGCGAGAAGGTGGGTGAGCACTTCGTTCCGGTTTATATGCTGATGTTCTTGCAAAACACATAAGCAAAGCGGGATTATTTTCAGCTGACGGCTGAAAAAGTGGATTGGGCGCTGCCATTGCTGGCAAGATGGAGGTTCTGAAGACTACATCGAGCGCCCGACATGAA
>JAJYUW010000230.1 GCA_021792335.1 Pseudomonadota bacterium
GGCGCAAGGCTTCGTGCCGGTTCCGCTTGCTCACATCAGGTTCGTCTTGTCGTTGATCACGCGGGGGGTTATGAAGATCAGCAGCTCGGTCTTCGACGAGACTTTGGCGGTGTTCCTGAACAGTGCGCCGACCAAGGGCAGGTCGCCGAACAGCGGCACCTTGTTGACGTCGTTCCGCTCCGTCGACAGGTAGATCCCGCCGATCACCACCGTGCCGCCGTTTTCCACCGACACCGTGGTCTTGATGTGCTTGGTATCGATCTGGACGCCCGTACTGGTGACCGTTCCCGGGGTGTCCTTGTTGATCTCCAGGTTGAGGATGACCTTGCCGGACGGGGTGATCTGGGGCGTGACGTCGAGGCTCAGACTGGCCTTGCGGAAGGAGACGCTGGTGGCGCCGCTGCTGGTCGCCTGCTGATAGGGGATTTCGGTACCCTGCTCGATGATCGCCTTGACTCCGTCGGCGGTCACCACGCGCGGGCTGGAAATCACCTTGCCGCGCGTGTCCGCTTCCATCGCCGACAGTTCGAGATTGATGAACTTGCTCATGCTGGAATTGAACAGGCTGATCGCGAAGCTGCCCGGCGCGAAGCCGTTCAGGCCGGCGGCCGGCATATTGACGAACTGGGTGTTGTTGATGCCGGGCGTGGTGGCGGTGCCGCCCTGCGGCGTCGCGCTCACCAAGCCCTGAAGGTTGCCGCTGATGGTGGCGTAGGTCGAGCTGTTGCCGACCTGGGCGCCGACGCCCGCGCCCGGGACGCTCGAACTCATGTCGTTGTAGCTCAGGCGGGCGCCGAGGTTCTGGCTGAAGCCGGCATCGGCCTCGACGATTCTCGCCTCGATCAGCACCTGCCTCGCGCCGACATCCACCTTCTTGATGAACTCGCGGATCTTTTCCAGATTGGAGGGGATATCCCGGACGAACAGGGTATTGGTCTGCGGGTCGGCGATGATCGCGCCCTGCTTCGAGAGCATCGAATTGCTCTTGTCGGAGAGCATGGCCTTCAACTGATCGGCCTTCTGGTAATTCAGCCTGAAGGTCTCGGTCTGCGGCATTTCCAGGCTGGCGATCTGCTGCTGCGATTCGAGCATGGATTTTTCCCGGGCCGCCAGTTCGTCGCGCGGCGCGATCCAGATGACGTTGCCGTTCTTGCGCATGCCCAGACCCTTGGCCTGCAGGATGATGTCCAGCGCCTGATCCCAGGGCACGTCCTTGAGCCGCAGCGTCAGGTTGCCGGTGACCGTGTCGCTGGTGATGATGTTCAGGTGGGTGAAGTCCGCGAGCACCTGCAACACCGCGCGCACCTCGACGTTCTGGAAGTTGAGCGACAGCTTCTCGCCGTGATAGCCGGCTTGCGAACCCTGGACCAGCTTGTTCTGGTCGGTGGCGACGGCCTTGACCTCGATGACGAAGTGGTCGTCGCTCTGATAGGCGTTGTATTCCCAGGGGCCCTGCGGGGAAATGACCATGCTCGCGTTGCCGCCCTGTTGCCGGGTGTCGATGCTGGTCACCGGCGTGCCGAAATCGGTGACGTCGAGCCGACGGCGCAGTTTCTCGGGTACGGCCGTCTTGTTGAAATCGACCAACAGCTGGTTGCCCTGCTTCTTGATGTCGATGCCGACGTTGGGATCGGAAAGATCCACCAGGATGCGCGCCTGGCCGTTCTTGCCGCGGCGGAAACTGACGTCGCGCAGGCTCTGGGGTTCCTGTTCAGGCCGGGTTTCGGCGAAGTGCGTCACCTGTGCATCCTCGCCGCCGGCAGGCGGCGGCGTCAGGCTGATGAGCAGCGCCTGCCCTTCGATGCGCGTCCGGAAGGGCGTCATGTCGTTCAGGTTCAGGACCAGGCGGGTGCGATCGCCGACCTGGATGATATTGAGGCTCTTCAGTTCCCCTTGATTCACCTGCTGGCTCGACCGGCCCAGACCGTTGCCGGTCCCGGGAAAGTCGAAGACCAGCCGCGCCGGCTTGGCGATGCTGAAATTGTTCGGCAGCTCCTTGAGCGCCTGCTTCAGGCTCAGCTTGAGCAGGATGTTCGAACCCTGCTGGCTGACCTGGAGCGCTTCGATGCTGTTCGGCACGCTGTCGGGCGCCGCCGTCTGCGCCCAGGCCAGCACCGCCAGGCAGGCCAGCGCGACGCCCGCCGTCAGTTGGCGCGCGATTTTGCCTAATGGATTCATTTCCTCGTCTCCTGTTCCTGCAGCTCTAGCGTGTTGGTGCGCGCCACCCAGTCGCCGCCGGGATCCTGAACCAGCTCCTTGATCCGGACTTCGTTGTCGGTGATGGCGGTGATGACCCCGAAGTTCTGCCCGAGATGATTGCCGATCTTGACCAGAAAGACCTTGGCGCCGGCGCGGATCACGGCGTTCCTGACATCGCCTCGCTGCAACACGCCGACCATTTTCAGGGACTCCAGCGGATAGGACTCGAGCGGCTCCTTGGGCCGATTGAAATCCGGCTTGAGGCCGCCGCCGCCCCCGCCCTTCTTCTGTATCTCGCTGCCGAAGGGCTTGAACGGGTCGAGCTCGGCGCCGGCATCATAGGCAACGGGCGAGTAGGGCTTGATCTCCGGCAGCGGCGGCACGTGCCCCTTCATGTTCTTGGTCGCGTCCTTCATCCAGAGCTTGAGGTCGTCGTGCGCCCCGCCGCCGCAAGCGGTCAGCAACAGGCTGAAAAAGAGGGCGAGGATGGGCGCGATCCTGCTCATTTCCTGCCGCCCTTGGCCTTCGCGGCCAGCTTCTGCTTGGCGATTTCCTCTTCGTCCAGATAGCGGAAGGTTTTCGCCACCGCGGTCATGGTCAAGCGATTGTCCTTGCCGGCTTCGATGTCCACATCGTTCAGGGTGACGATGCGCGAGAGCTTGGCGATGTCGCCGGTAAAGGCGCCCAGGTCCTGGTAGCTGCCCTGGAGCTTGATCGTGATCGGCATCTCGGCGTAGAAGTCCTTGGCCACTTCGTTGCCGGGTTTGAACAAATCGAATTGGAGGCCGCGTCCCAGCCCCGCCTGGTTGATGTCGATCAGCA
>JAJYUW010000049.1 GCA_021792335.1 Pseudomonadota bacterium
AAGCCGGCGATCAGGGTGACGATCGCCAGCCAGATGCAGCGCTTGGCGACGGGGTAGAACTGCTTGAAGCCGAACACCGTCGCCAGCGAGGCAATAATGGTCAGCCCCGACGAAATCAGCGCGAAGAAAACATAGGTTGCAATCGCGCTGCCCCAGTTCACGCCGTCGCTAGAGGTATTGAACGATGCGTGTCCCTCGGTGAACAGCATGTAGAACACAAAGCCCAGGCTTGCCGCCAGCATCGCCACCGAGGCTTTCCAGATGGTGGCGGTGACGTGGTTTTCGCCGAACATTTTGAACGCGCCGGAAATGGCCTCGCTCACGGTTTTGGGATAAATGAAGTTCATGATCGTCCTCCGTCAAACTTTCTTGTTGATCGCCCGGTTGCTCGGCACTGCGCCGCCATCACCGGTGAGGTAATACACCTGTGGCTTGTTGCCCAACTGGTCGAGCAGGCGCACGCCGCGTTTGTCGCCGATCATGCGCGAAACCTCGCTGTTCGGATTCGACAGGTCGCCGAAGAAGCGGGCGCCCGGCGCGCAGGTGACTACGCAGGCTGGCGTGAATTCGCGCAGTTTTGGATCCTGCGGGTCTAGGTCCGGTGTGCCGGGAGGGGCCTTGGAAATGCGGTGGTAGCAGAAGGTGCATTTCGACACCACGTCGTGCGGCTGGATGCCGACGCCGTGCTTCCAATCCTCCCGTGCGTCCGGCATTTTCCACGGCGGGTTCCACGAGTGGCTGTCGTGGCTGTCGTGCACCTTGCGCATGTCCGGCGCCACCAGCGGTTTCTCGTCGGTGTAGAAACGCACGCCGTAGGGGCAGGCAACCATGCAGTATTTGCAGCCGATGCAGCGGTTCCAGTCCACCAGCACGACGCCGTCCTCCGTTTTGTAGGTGGCGCGCGTCGGACACACCGCCACGCACGACGGGTTCTCGCATTGCTGGCACGGACGCGGAAACCACTTGAGCTGGGCGCTCGGATACATGCCCTCGGTAAAAAAGATCACATCCTGCCAGTTTTCACCCGGCAGACGGTTGTTTTCCATGCCGCACGCCACGGTGCAGGCCTGGCAGCCGGTGCATTTTTCCAGGTCAATGACCATTCCCCACTTAGCCATGATTAGGCCTCCTTAAAGTGTTTAAACTTTCCCTCACCCCTGCCCTCCCCCTGAGAGGGGAGGGGGACGATGGCTCGCTTCGCGATGTTCACGTTAAACCTTCTCCACGAAGACCTTGCCGCTGTGGTAGCAGGCCAGGCCGGAGATCGGTTCCGAAACGTTGGGCGTCACCTCGTTGGTGCTGCCGGACACGCCGCTGTTCTTGGTCCAACGCCCCATGCCCCAGTGGCCATGGATCATCGGCAGCGCCACCGTATCGGGCCGGATGCCGCCATAGATGCGGGCAGTCACCTCTATGGCGCCGACCGAGGATTTGACGCGCACCCGGTCGCCGTCCTTGATGCCGCGCTTGGCAGCGGTATCGGGATGGATTTCCAGATACACGGTCTTCCTGCCGCCCACGCTGGGCTGCATGCTTGCCGTGGCGTGGGGCAGGTTGGCGCTGCGCCCTTCCGCCTGTAGCGCAAGTTTCGGGCTGACCATATGCAGGTCGCCGCCGCCCGCGTGGCTTGCCGGGATGTATTGCGGGAAACCGACTTTTTCCGCCGGGATGCCGAGTTTTTCGACAATGTAATGGACGTAGTGCTCGTCCTCCAGATAGCCGGCCTTGAACTCGAACTTGCCGCTGGGCGTCATGAGCAGCTTTTCCTTCACCCCTTCCGCCGTCATCCGCTTGGAGTAGGACTTTGTTCCCTTGTCCCACTCGTAAAACTCGCCGCGAATCTGACGCCAGTGATAAGGCTTCTTGAACCAGACGCCTTTCTCCCGGAAACTCTCGTAGCCGTTGACGCCGTTGTCGCCGGGCTTCTCCTCGAAGCCTTTGGCAATCGCCTTGATGATGTTCTCGGTATTGCCGACTTTCTTGTAGTACTCGCCCATCGGCCCCTTGATGCGCTTGCCCAGGTCGATCAGCATGTCGCCGAACACCTTGGTGTCGTACAGCGGCTTCACCGCCGGGGTGCGGATCATGGCCATCGGGTAGCCCTGGAAGGGATAGGTGCTGGCGACCTGCAAGCGCTCCAGATAAGTGTGGTCGGGCAGGACGAGATCGGCGAATACCGCTGTTTCGTCGGGATACGGCGAGGTGTCGACGACGAAGGTTTCACCCAGCATTTTTTCCCAGGCGAAACAGTCCGGTCCCGAGAAGATCGGCCCGGTGAGATAGAACATCACCGTGTCCATCTTGTAGGGCTTGGCTTCGTTATGGTTCTTGGCAATTTCCTGCATCATGTTGGATGCCATCGGCCAATCGGCGGTTTTCACCTTGTCGATGCGGGGTTTCTTGCGGTCGGGCGACTTGGCATAGTCGTCCATGAAATCTTCCGCCTTGTCCGGCAGCTTGCCCCACGGCGTCTTCATCTGGTAGAACAGGCCGCCTTCGGCGAACATCGAACCGACCAGGGCATTCAGCGAATGAATCGCCATGCCGTTGTAGGTGCCGTTGGTATGCGCCGTGGCGCCGCGCTCGAACAGGGCGATGGCCGGCCGGGTGGTGGCGAACTCGCGCGCCACGGCGATGATGTCCTTGGCGCGGATGGTGGTGATGGTTTCCGCCCATTGCGGCGTGCAGTCCTTGAGCACGGCATTCCACCACTCGGGCAGGCCATGCACCCACTTCTCGTTGAATATCGCTTGCCCGGCCTTGATTTCAGGTTCCGGCTTTTTGTCTTTATCGAGGGCTTCCCGTTGCTCGCGGTCGATCTTTTCGGAAAGCGCCTTTTTGGCTTCCGCTTTCTCGAATTTGAGTATTTTTTCGGCAACGGCCTTTTCTGCTGCGGGATTCCCTTTGGCCAGAAGCTGTTCCTTGAGAAGCTTGGCGAGGGCCTCCTGGGTCTTGGCCTTTTCGGCTTCGGCTTTTTCGGCGGCGACCTTGTCGGCAGCCACTTTTTCGGCGGCGGCTTTTTCCTTGGCCTGCGCCCTGTTCCGGATATCTTCGTCGGTGAAGACGGCGGCCACCGCATCGCCTGACTTGAAGCGATTCACGCCATCGGCGAAATTGCCGACGAAAGATTTGTCCCACAAGCCCTCGGTGAGGATGACATGGGCGATGGCCAGCGCCATCGCGCCGTCGGTGCCCGGCTTGATGAGCAGGGAGCGGTCCGCCGCCGCGCCGGTGGTGTTGGTGTGAACATCGACCACCGTCACCTTGGTGCGCGGCGATTTGGTGCGCATGTGGCCCCACACCTGCATGTTGAAGTTGTAGGGACGGAAGGCGTCGAGGAAACCGGCACCGAAATTGAGGATGTAGTTGGTGTTGGCGTAATCGTAGGAGTTGTAGGAGTAGTTGCCATCCACGCACAGCTTCGCCTTCTTGCTCGCATCCGAGCACATGGACGAGTGGTTGATGCCGATATTGGGCGAACCGTACAATGCCGACCAGTCCTTGAACAAGTCGGCGTCCGTGGCCCCCCAGCCGCGCCCGAACAGCAGGCCGAAGCGGTGGGATTCGCCCTTGTCGCGCAGATTGTTCAGGCGCTTGGCCAGGGTATCGAGCGCCTCGTCCCAGGAGATCGGCACGAATTTCGGATCCTCGTTGCGCCCCTTCTTGGGGTTGGTGCGCTTCATCGGCCCCTTGAAGCGGTCGGCATCATAGAGGAGGTACTGGCCGTAATGGCCTTTCGGACACAGCTTGCCGTTGGAAAGCGGATTGTCGAGCGTGCCGTACACCGCATGGACGCGGCCATCGGTAGTGTAGACGTCGATGCCGCAACGCGCCGGGCACTGGTGGCAGAAGCTCTTGGTGATGACGGTCTGCCCCGAGGATTTCCCAGTGGTCGCTTGCGCTTCGGTTAAAGTGGCAAAGTTCGGCAGCGTTCCCGCTCCAACCACCCCCAGTGCACCGGCCGTACCGGTCGCCTGCAGGAAGCGGCGACGGGTGATAGGCGTTTTCAGCAAATCCATGCTCATGATTGCCCTCCTGTTGAGTTTTAGGGTTTCCCCGGTGAAAGTCCAAATGCCTTATTGGGCAGCATCCGCAAAACTTGTGCCAAACAGTCTTTCCGCCATTTCCCGGTTGCTGCGACAGGCCGGGCAGGTGCCATCATCCTCATGATTCACAAAGCGTTTTCCGCACCTGATACAGTCGCGCAGAGGCAAGCTGTTTAGTTGTTTACCGTCCAGTGAGTGCGGGGTGGTCACGTCGCCGGACGGTAACAGGCTCAGTGAGCCCGTCGGACAGTGGCGGGTGCATAGCCCGCAGGCCAGACATAATTCCGGGGTGAAACGCAGCCCCGCCGAAGCCTCGTTTTGGATAACGGCAAGCGCGCCGCTTGGGCAAACCGCGCTACAGACGCCATGCAAGGCGCAGCGCCCGGTGACCGACAAATCCGGGAAGAACTTCGCCGATAGCGTTTTCCCCGCCTGCCCGGCCAGCTCCACCAGACTCGCGGCCATCCGCTTGCGGGCGTGGCGGATGACCGGCGAGGCCGACAGCGCGCCACGCGTGATTTCGACCGCCAATCGCGAGATATCGGGCGAACGGATGGCGGCTGCCGCTTCGACTGTCCGCTTGAGCAGCGCGCCGAAAAACGCGCGGCGCGGCATGGTGGGACCGTCCGTCATGGCGGTCATGGGCAACGCCAAATCATGGGGGGTCGGCATGCCGCGAACCTGCGGCAAGCGCTCGCCGGGCAACCCGACATCCGCAACCACCCGGCGGACCGTATCGGCAAGCGCTTTTATCGGGGCATTTCCCGCGCCGGACGGGCATGTCGCGCACCAGCCGCGGTCGATCAATGTGACGGCGCTGGAATTCCGCGCCACCAGCCCGATCAGCGTGGAGAGGGCAATCCCGCCCAGACAGGGAACTTGCCGCGCGTTTCCCGCGAGCTTGCGCGGTACGCGGCGGCATTCGAAGCGTAGCGGGGCGACTGCTTCGCCGCCCGGCAGCGGCTGCACGAGTTCATCAAATCCCTCGACAAGCAGCGCGCCGGAAGGGCAGGCGGCAGCACACCGGCCGCAGCCCGTGCAACCGGGCGCCAGTTCCGCCCGGCCGGCTTCCACGCGGATCGCCTGAACGGGACAGGCTTCCCGGCATGCTTCGCACCCCATGCCGCCGGGTCTGAGCTTCAAGCAGGCATCCGCGCAAAACCACACGGGCTGTGCCGCGGCGAGCCGCTTCAAACTGGCGTTGGATTCAATTGAGGCCGGTGTGTTCATACAGATTGCCCATGCAAAGTACGTTCCACCCCGTGTGACTTGCCTAACTACGCGAAAAAAACTATCTTTCTTCAGAAATCGGTAAATACTGATAAGACGGCGTTACCATTTTGCGACCACATTTTGGTGTATCGTTACCCAAGGGTAACTCAGGGAGATTGACCATGCATCGCCGAGCTTTTATTGGAATGCTGCTATTGTTGGTGACAGGAACGTCCCTCGGTGCCGACAAGCCGCTTCGTGTCGGCATGACGCCGGCTTTCCTGCACGACCAGCATGCACTTCTGGCGGTTTGGCGGGACTATTTGCAACTCAGGCTGAAACGGCCGGTAGAGTTCGTGCCGCGCGACCGCTACCGCGAGACGATGGATTTGTTGCAGCAGCATAAACTCGATTTTGCCTGGGTATGCGTTTATCCCTATGTCGCGATGGGGAATGAAGTCAAGCTGCTCGCCGTCCCGGTCAGTCAGGGCAAGCCGATTTACCGTTCCTACCTGATCGTTCCCGCCAAGGATACCCACACCCGTTCCATCGAGGACCTGAAAGGCGCGGTGTTCGCCTATGCCGATCCGCTGTCGAACACCGGCTATCTGGTGCCGCGTTTCGACATCAAGCAGGCGGGGCATGATCCGGGAACCTTCTTCCGCCGCACTTTTTTTACCTGGTCGCATCGCAAGGCGATTGAGGCCGTGGCAAGCGGGCTGGTCCAGGGGGCGGCGGTGGACAGTTACGTTTGGGAGTCGCTCTCCAAGTTGAACCCCGGACTTGCAGCCAGAACCCGCGTGGTAAAGCAATCCGAGGCCTTCGGATTTCCGCCGTTCGTGGCGAATCGCAGTGTCGGCCAGGCGGATTTCGACGCCATGCGCGCCGCGTTCCTGGACATGAGCAGGAACCCCGCCGGACAGTCGCTGCTGGCCAAGCTGAATCTGGATGGCTTTATCGCCGGCTCTCCCGACCTCTACAAAAGCGCCGCCCGCATGGCGGCGACTATCGGCCAGCCCTGATGTTCTTCAACCTGAGCCTGCGCTACAAGCTGCCGTTGTGGGGCGGTTTGCTTATCGTCGTTACCGCCCTGACGCTGTCGCTGTCCTTCATGGGGCAGGCCTACGACGACATGAAGCAGGACGTTCTGCGCAGTTCGGAAGACCTGGGGCTGACCATGTCGCGCGCGCTTTTCCCTCTCGTATTGCACGACGATGTGTGGCCGGCTTTCGAAATGGTTTCCCTGCCCTTCCAGGACGGCGCCCGCGCCAATACCATGCACGCCGAGAGCCTGATCGTGCTCGACCCCAACAGACGGATATATGTCTCTTCCCACCCGGAACGCTATCCGGTGTTATCCGATCTCGCCGCCATCGGGCGGGAATTCGCCTATGTCGACAAGGAGCTGGGGACACTGCAAGCGGGCGAAACCCAGGTACTGGAGCCGCCGGACTCATCCCGCCTGTTCATCGCCGTGCCGATCATCGCCGACGGCGTGACGCTCGGCACATTGCTGGTGGTGCATGATACCTCGACCTTCTGGTTCCGCTTCTTGCGGCTTGCCGACCGGGCGTTGTGGATCACGCTGATTGTCCTGGGCGTTTTGCTGCCCATCAACTGGTACTGGGGGCAGAGCATGACCCAGCCGCTCTCGCTGTTGGCGCGGCATATGGAAACCATCCACCGTCAACTGCCGGAGGCGCTGGAACCTGGAATCTATAAGTATGGCGATGAATTGGGACAACTCTATAAAGCCTTTGCCGAGATGGTGGCGCAACTCAAGGAAAAAGCCCTGCTGGAAAAGCAAATGATCCAGTCCGAGCGCATGGCCGCGGTGGGACGTCTCACCGCCGGCATCGCCCATGAGATCAACAACCCGCTGGGCGGCATGTTCAACGCCATCAGCACACTCAAGCGCCACGTTTCGCTTGACTCCGTCGCCCAGATGACCATCTCTCACCTCGACAGGGGCTTGCAGCAAATCCGTGAAACCGTTGCCGCATTGCTGGTGGAAGCAAAATTGAAAAACCGCGATCTTACCCCGCAAGATTTCGACGACGTGCGTTTGCTGGTTACGCCCGAGGCGCACAAAAAGCGCATTGAGCTTGCCTGGTCGATCACAACCGGCGAGCCGGTGCCGCTGCCGTCCACGCCGGTGCGGCAGATTCTCATCAACCTGTTGCTCAACGCGATCCAGGCGGCATCCGATGGCGGGCATGTATCTCTGCAGGCGGTCATGGACGGGAGCAATCTGCTCCTCCGCGTGGAAAACGACGGCAAGACGCTGACTTCTGAACAAATGGGCACCTTGTTCGAGCCTTTCTCGCGTTTCAGCGAGCAGGGAAATGGCCTGGGTTTGTGGATCACCTACCAGATCGTGCAGCAACTCAAAGGGGAGATCAAGGCGGGTGCCGATGCCGGCTTCACGCATTTTCTTGTGTTGCTTCCTCTGCCTGGTCTGAAAGGCGAAAATGTCTAAGCCGGTTTGTCTCATCGAGGACGACGACATCATGGGCGAATCGCTCCTGGTTCGCCTGACCCTGGAAGGCTTCTCCTGCGACTGGTACCGGCATGGGCAGGCGGCATTGGCAGCGCTCCAGGAGAAAACATATGGACTGGTGATCAGCGACATCCGTTTGCCGGACATCACCGGCGATACCCTGTTCCGTCAATTGCGGGAAACCAATACTTCCATCCCGCCATTCATTTTCATCACCGGCTTTGCCGATATTGAAACGGCGGTGGAACTCCTCAAGCTGGGCGCCCAGGATTACCTGACCAAACCTTTCGACCTGGATGTGCTGGTGGAAAAGGTGCGAGCAAAACTCGGCGGGGCAGAAACGGAAAAAGGGGTAACCCTGGGCGTCTCCCCCGTCATGCGCCATATCGAAACAATGTTGCACAAGCTGGCCGCCGGCAAGACATCGGTGCTGATTACGGGAGAATCGGGGGTCGGCAAGGAGCGGGTCGCCCTTGAGCTGCATCGTATGGGGCAGGGAAACCGCCCATTTGTCGCGGTAAACTGCGGCTCATTGACGGAAACCTTGCTGGAAGCGGAGTTGTTCGGGTATGAGAAAGGCGCCTTTACCGGGGCGCAGCGCACCAAAAAAGGCGTGTTCGAGCAGGCCGATGGAGGGACGTTGTTCCTCGACGAGATCGGCGACATGCCGTTATCAATGCAAATCAAGGTGCTGCGGGGAATCCAGGAACGGCGTATTGTCCGGGTTGGCGGCGAATCCACCATTCCGGTCGATTTCCGGCTGATTTGTGCAACCCACCGGGATCTGAAGGCCATGGTGGAGTCCGGCGAATTTCGGGAAGACCTCTATTACCGCATCACCGTCATCTGCCTGCGGATTCCACCCTTGCGGGAGCGCAAGGAAGACATTCTGTGGCTGGCGCGCGGCTTCCTCGCAGACCTGTCGGCTCAGCACAACGGAGATATCTGTGTCTTGCAACCCGCCGCCGAACGCGCACTGCTTGACCATCCCTGGCCGGGAAACATCCGGGAACTCAAACATGCCCTCGAACGGGCCTGTGTCTTGAGCGAAGGGCGCGTGCTCTCGCCAGATGCCGTCTTCGATCGTAGCGCCCAGACTGAAGCCCGATCCGCAAAAGGTCTCTCCTCTCTCGGCGATTATCTGGCCGAAAGTGAGCGCCGATTCATCCTGGACATGCTGGAGAAACACGACTGGCAGATTCAAATATGCGCCAGCGCACTCGGCATCAGCCGCAAGAATTTGTGGCAAAAGATGCGCAAGCTCGACATCTCACGCGGTTAATACCCTTCAACCTAGAAAAAGCTATTCAGCCACAGATTCACACAGATAAGCACAGATATTCAGGAGGTTGCCGGCGCCAGGCCATTCACCCATAGGGTGATACGCGCCCCTCAGCCACTGCTTTGATCTATCTGTGAAATTGGAAGGAACGCTTAAAACTCAGCCGCCACAGGTTTACCTCGGCTTGATCCTTCCGTGCAAAATAAACCTAAAAACCGCGGTTGGCGAACTGCCAGCCCTTCGATACGCCCGCTGCGCGGGCTACTCAGGGCGAACGGGGTATTCACCAGCCGGGTGAGAAGCCGTTCGTGGTGAGTAGCCTTGCATAGCAAGGCGTATCGAACCATGAATGGCCTGCAACTGCCGAATTTAGGATAAAAGAACCCCGTCTTCGGAAAAAAGGGGTTCTTCAGCAGTGAAAAGGCCGGGCATGAACCGGGCCTTTTCACTTGTCCTCAGGTCGGGTGGCTGAGGGGACGTTTATTGATTCTGACCGGGCCGAATTTTCAAAACCTTATTGTCAGCGAACGAATCACCTTAAGCAGCGAAGTTCTTCGCCACGTAGTCCCAGTTGACCAGGTTGTTCAGGAAGGTCTCGACGAACTTCGGACGCAGGTTGCGGTAGTCGATGTAGTAGGCGTGCTCCCACACGTCGACGCAGAGCAGCGCTTTGTCACCGGTGGTCAGCGGGGTGCCGGCGGCGCCCATGTTGACGATGTCGACGGAGCCGTCGGCCTTCTTCACCAGCCAGGTCCAGCCGGAACCGAAGTTGCCCACGGCGGAGGTCTGGAAGGCTTTCCTGAATTCGTCGATCGAACCCCATTTGGCCTTGATGGCGTCAGCCAGGGCGCCGCTGGGCTCGCCGCCGCCGTTCGGCTTCATGCAATTCCAGAAGAAGGTGTGGTTCCACACCTGGGCGGAGTTGTTGTAGATGCCGCCGGCCGGGGCTTTCTTGATGATGGCTTCCAGGTCCAGGTTTTCGTATTCGGTGCCCTTGATCAGGTTGTTCAGGTTGGTGACATAGGCCTGATGGTGCTTGCCGTAGTGGTACTCGAAGGTTTCCTTGGACATGTGGGGTTGCAGTGCGTCCATGGCGTAGGGCAGGTCGGGCAGTTTGTGTTCCATATTTCGGCTCCAGTCGTTGTCGGGTTAAAGTTGGTCGTTAATTTAGACTTGGTTTAAGTATACTGATTTACGGGGGTCGCGGCAACTCTAAATAATAGCCCAGTTCTCATATCTGGCAAGGATATCGCAAACGCTATAACATAGCCGCTTTTGGTTTTATCTAAGAACCCCGTAGTTCGTTAACCGCAAAGACGCGAAGGCACAAAGGAAATGAAGGACATAAAATCCATCTGGTATTCACCTGTCCGGTGACTGGATGGATTCATATAACACATTGTTTTTACTTTGCGTTCAGCCCTCCCCTCAATCCCCTCCCGCTTGCGGGAGGGGAAGCAATCGCCCTCTCCCCCTTTGGGGGAGAGTTGGAGAGAGGGTCGGCGCCTTTGCGGTTCAAATGCTTTTTTAAGTTAATAGCGTAATCCATGAATTTATTGAAGGCCCTGGCTGCCATCGGCAGCATGACCCTGATCTCGCGTATCCTGGGTTTTCTGCGCGACACCATCATCGCACGGGTGTTCGGCGCGGGGCTGGCTTCCGACGCATTTTTCGTGGCCTTCAAGATTCCCAACCTGCTGCGCCGGTTGTTCGCGGAGGGCGCCTTTTCCCAGGCATTCGTGCCGATTCTGGCGGAATACAAGACCCGGCGCGGCCACGACGAGACGCGCGATCTGGTGGACCATGTCGCCAGCCTGCTGGCGCTGATTCTTCTCGCCGTCACCGCGATCGGCGTGCTTGCCGCGCCGGCGATCATCTACATCAGCGCACCCGGCTTTTCCGCCACGCCGCAGAAATTCGACCTGACCGTGCAGTTGCTGCGGCTGACCTTTCCCTACATCTTCTTTATCTCGCTGGTGTCGGTCGCCGGCGGCATCCTCAATACCTACAGCAAGTTTTCCGTGCCGGCCTTCACGCCGGTGCTGCTCAACCTGTCTTTCATCGGCTGTGCCTTGTGGCTGGCGCCCTATTTCGATCCGCCGGTGCTGGCGCTGGGCATCGCGGTGCTGCTCGGCGGCGTGCTCCAGCTCGGCTTCCAGCTTCCCTATCTGGCGAGGATCGGGCTGCTGCCGCGCTTCCGTCTGAAATTCAACGACGAAGGCGTGTGGCGGATCTTGAAGCTGATGGGACCGGCGGTGTTCGGCGTCTCGATCAGCCAGATCAGCCTGCTGATCAACACCATCTTCGCCTCGTTTCTCGTCACCGGCAGCGTTTCCTGGCTGTATTACGCCGACCGCCTGATGGAATTCCCCACCGGCATACTGGGCGTGGCATTGGGCACCATCCTGCTGCCCAGCCTGGCCAAACACTACGCCGATGCCTCCACCGATGAATATTCCCGCCTGCTCGACTGGGGCCTGCGCCTGACCCTGCTGCTGGCGCTGCCCGCCGCGCTGGCGCTGGCTGTCCTGTCGGTGCCGCTGATTTCGACGCTGTTCTTTTACGGCAAGTTCAGCCTTCACGACCTGTGGATGACGCGCGAGGCACTGCTCGCCTACAGTCTCGGCCTGCTCGGCCTGATCATGGTGAAGGTGCTGGCGCCGGGCTTCTACGCCCGGCAGAACATCCGCACGCCGGTCAAGATCGCGCTCTTTACCCTGTTCGCCACCCAGCTGATGAACCTCGCCTTCATCTGGCATCTCAAGCACGCCGGGCTGGCGCTGTCCATAGGCCTGGGGGCGTGCCTCAATGCCGGCTTGCTGTTCTATCATTTGCGCCGGCATGATATCTACCATCCGCAGGCGGGCTGGCTGAAGTTCTTTCTGCAGGTGGCGGCCGCTCTGGCCGCGATGGCGGCGGTGCTGTGGTTTGCCATGGGCGCGGAGGAGGCTTGGCTCAGGGGCGGCATCGTTTCCCGCGTGGCGCATCTGGGCTGGACCGTCGCTGCCGGCGCGGCCGCCTATTTTGCCGCCCTGGCCCTGTTTGGCGTGCGCCTCAAGGATTTCATCCGCCACGGTGCGAAGTAAAATCCTGTTATAATTTGAACTTTTTTAGATCCGGATCATGCTGATTTACCGCGGAATTCCCGCACCCAACACGCCGGTTGCGCTGACCATCGGCAATTTCGACGGCCTGCATCTCGGACACCAGGCGATGCTGAAGCGCCTGACGGATGCCGCGCGTTCGCTCGGGCTGCCGGCGTGCGTGATGACCTTCGAGCCGCACCCGCGCGAGTACTTTGCACCTGAGCAGGCGCCGGCGCGCCTCTCCAACCTGCGCGAAAAGCTGGAGCTGTTCGAAAAATTCGGCGTGGATCGGGTTTTCATCCTGCGTTTCAACCATCGCTTTGCGCAGGTCAGCGCGGAAAATTTCATCGACCGCATTCTGTGCGCGGGCCTGAAGGTGCGCTGGTTGCTGGTGGGGGACGATTTCCGTTTCGGCGCCAAGCGCGCCGGCGATTTCAAAATGCTGCAGGAAGCCGGGCTGAGCAACAACTTCACCACACAGGCCATGGAAAGCGTGCTCGTGTCCGGCCAGCGGGTATCCAGCACCATCGTGCGCGAGGCATTGGCAAACGGCGACCTCGCCCTGGCTGAGCGCTACCTCGGCCGCCATTACAGCATCAGCGGCAAGGTGGTGCATGGGGAGAATCTCGGTCGCAAGCTCGGCTTCCCCACCGCCAATATCCAGATGAAGCACAACAAACCGCCGCTGTCCGGCATCTTCGCGGTCGAGGTCTACGGGCTCGGCGACAAGCCGCTGCAGGGCGCGGCCAGCCTGGGCGTGCGCCCGACCATCAACGACAAGGGCAAGGCCACGCTGGAAGTGTTTTTGTTCGACTTCGACGGCGATATCTACAACAAGCATCTGCATGTGGATTTTCTGCTCAAGCTGCGCGACGAAATGAAGTTTCCCAGCCTGGAGGCCCTGACGGCGCAGATTGCGGCGGATGTGGAAAATGCGAAGAAATTCTTTTTGAACCGCAGAGGCGCAGAGACACAGAGAACAGCCTGAAAAAACGTAATTATTCCGCTCCCCCCAGAACGTCATTCCGGGGCCGCGAAGCGGAACCCGGAATCCAGGGATACTTTGGAAATCTGCTGGATTCCGGGTTCTGCCTGCGGCAGCCCCGGAATGACGGGGTCGAGTTTGGGTGAGGGCTGAATAGTTATGAAAAAACGCTGTGCCTCTGTGGTGGATTTTGTTTTTTGGAATAAAAATGGCTGATTATAAAGACACACTGAATCTTCCCGACACCCCCTTTCCGATGCGCGGCGATCTCGCCAAGCGCGAGCCGGGCTGGCTGAAGCAGTGGCAGGAAAAAAAGCGCTACGAGAAGATTCGCGAGGTCAGCGCAGGCCGGCCCAAGTTCATCCTGCATGACGGCCCGCCCTATGCCAACGGCGACATCCACATCGGCCACGCGGTGAACAAGGTGCTCAAGGACATCATCGTCAAGAGCAAGACCCTGTCCGGCTTCGATGCGCCCTACGTGCCCGGCTGGGACTGCCACGGCCTGCCGATCGAGCTGCAGGTGGAAAAGCAGCATGGAAAGAATATTCCCGCTGCCAGATTCCGCGAGCTGTGCCGCGAGTATGCCCTATCCCAGATCGAGCGCCAGAAGGCCGATTTCATCCGCCTCGGCGTGCTGGGCGAGTGGGACCATCCCTATCTCACCATGGACTTCAGGTTCGAGGCCGACATCATGCGGACGCTGGGCCGCATCCATGCCAACGGCTATCTCTACCAGGGGCAGAAGCCGGTGCACTGGTGCGTGGACTGCGGATCGGCACTGGCCGAAGCCGAGGTGGAGTACGAAGACAAGACTTCGCCGGCGATCGATGTCGCCTTCGCCGTCAAGGATGCCGCCGCGCTGGCCAAAGCGCTGGGTGCGAGCCACCCTCCTAGCCCTGACCCTCACCCCAACCCTCTCCCGCAGGCGGGAGAGGGGGCAAACGTGAAAGGCGCTAGTTTTGATCGCGCTTGTTTTGACTTGCCGGTTTATGCGGTGATCTGGACCACCACGCCGTGGACCCTGCCCGCCAACCAGGCGGTGTGCGTCCACCCGGACTTCATCTACGACCTGATCCAGACGCCGAAAGGCATCCTGATCATCGCGCGCGAGCTGGCAGAGGCCTGCATGACGCGCTATGGCTTCGACGCGGTGGAGGTGGTCGGGTTCGTCAAAGGCTCGGCGCTGGAACATCTGCAGTTGCAGCACCCCTTTTACGATCGTACCGTGCCGGTGATCTGCGGCAACCATGTCACCCTGGAGGCCGGCACCGGGCTGGTACATACTGCGCCGGCCCATGGTCTGGATGACTATGCAGTCGGGGGCAAATACAATCTGCCGGTGGACTGTCCGGTGGGCGACGACGGCAAGTTTTTCGCCAGCGTGCCGTTGGTCGGCGGCCAGTCGATCTGGGCCGCCAACAAGACGGTGGTCGAAACCATGGCGCAGAGTGGTGCGCTGCTGCTGGAGGAAAAGCTCAAGCACAGCTATCCGCACTGCTGGCGGCACAAGACGCCGATCATTTTCCGAGCCACTCACCAGTGGTTCATCGGCATGGAGACGACCGGCGAACACGGCAGCTTGCGCGATGCCGCATTGAAAGCCGTCGAAAGCACCGGCTTCTACCCGTCCTGGGGCCGTTCCCGGCTCGAGGCCATGATCAGGAACCGCCCGGACTGGTGCGTATCGCGCCAGCGCAACTGGGGCGTGCCGATGCCGCTGTTCGTGCACAAGGAAAGCGGCGCGCTGCACCCGCGCACCCAGGAGCTGCTGGAGCAGGTGGCGAAGCGCGTCGAACAGCAGGGGATCGAAGCCTGGTTCAGCCTGGATGCCGCGGAGCTGCTCGGTGACGATGCGGCGGTTTACAGGAAGGTCAACGATACGCTCGATGTCTGGTTCGACTCCGGCTCGACCCACGCCTGCGTGCTGAAACGGCGCGACTATCTGCACAGTCCGGCGGACCTCTACCTGGAAGGCTCCGACCAGCACCGCGGCTGGTTCCA
>JAJYUW010000231.1 GCA_021792335.1 Pseudomonadota bacterium
CGATATAGGTCCACCAATTGCCGTTTGCATCCTGGGCGTCGACCGCGCGCACCCCGCCCCCCATGTTCGCGTTCTGCCAGAAGGTCGAGTAATCCTGCAGGTACTGCAGCATGATGCGCGGCATCCATCCCCACACCAGCGCGCCGGTGTTGGCATCGGCGGCGTACAAGAAACCGTCGTTATCGCCAAACAGGACGATGGGCTCGCGTCCTTGCTCGTTCTGGGCATAGGTGAGATAGCTCGGGTCACCCAACAGACCGCCGTTATCGGGCGGCCCGACATACACAGGCGGCATGGAGGCCGTCATGCCCCAATACCAGTCGCTGGCCCTGCCGCCGAGATAGGTGTCGTTCGCATAGGACGGATCGATGGTGTAATCGATGATGTCGCTTACGGTAAGAGTGGCCGGCAAAGTGCCAAACGCGGCGGCGTTCGCCGTGTTATCAAGCCCGGTCAAGGCGGTGAGCGGCCCGATGGTCGCCGGCGCCACGGGCACGCCCGTGGAATAGAGGTTCGTCGACCGCAGACTGGTATTCTGCGAGGTCGTGCCGGTGGCCCCAAGCTGTCCCTCGATATCCCAGGCCGGGGTCGTGCCGACCGTACCGTTCGCCTGGATCGGCCATGCGACGAGATCCCCTTCGCCAAGCCGCGGGGTGCTCGTGACCGTGTATTCGTAGGAATTCACGCCCACGCTCGCGCTCGAGCCCGCGTTGGCCGAAAATACCTCGGCCTCAATGCTGTTCAGGATGGCCGCAAAGGCTTGCTGGAATTGCGCCGGACTTTGCGCGCTATAGGGAAGGACTGGGTTGCTTGCGGTTCCGCCCTGGCCTGCGGTCGCGAGTTGCTCCAGGACACTGTAGCCGGCCTGCGCCTCCGCCGAGCACGACGCACCGGCCGAAGGCGGACAGTTGATGTTGGGGCCTATGCCAAGGACGTAGGTCTGGATGCTGCCCACGCCACCGCTGCTGTTGTTATAGAGATTTTTGACGGCGGTGATGGCCTCGTTTACCGCATTGTCATCGGCCTGCGCTTCATTATAGGTCGTGGCCGCGGCGCTCCCAAGGGGTGGGTAGACATGGCCCTTGAGCCCCATAGTGGGCTGCCCATCGGTGATGAGGATCACGAATTTGGGGGCGCACGGCGGCTGCGGCCCGCTCGCTCCGGTGAAATATTCAAGCGCGCTCTGAAGGGCCCCGGCCATGGGGGCATACTCGGAATCGGCGACGATGCTCGCCCCCGCCGGAAACTGTTCGGGCGCGAGATCGGTATTAAATGAGCTCAACACCGAACTAAAGGATCCCACCGAGATCAGCAGGTTGCCCTGGCCCATCTGCGTGACCCCGGTGTAGCCGGTGTAGGGGGTCGTGGTCGCCGCAATGTCCTCGTCGGTCACAGGCGACGCATCATAGGCCTCGCCGCGCTCGCCATACCAGACCTCGCCGCTATAGGGCGCGTAGCCCGCACTCGTGGGCGCGGTTTTTTTGACGCCGCCGGTCGAACTCGCATAAGTCTCCCAAAGCGGCGCCGAATTGACGATCTGGTCTTCGTATTGCGTGAGGGTGTAGTTCGGCGGATCGGGCGTCGGCCCGTTGTAGGTCAGTATGTTGGCCGAAAGGCCAGGCTTGGCGTACAAGACATCGTTGATCTCCGGATCGTCGGAGGTGGCGTTCATGTACAGATATTGACTGGTCGCAAGCGCGCTGCCCATGACCGACTCGATGGACGCGCAGGCGCCCGTCGTCGTACCGTCGCAGGGGTTGTAGGCCGAGAGCGGATCGGCGGCCGACGGCGAGGCCACAGTGTTGCCGTAGGCGAAGGCCCCGGGGGTTACCACCGCCCCGCTGGTATTGAGCGTATTGTCATTGCTCATGTAATACACCCAGGTGTCATAGAGACTCGGCGCTTTGGCCGTCGAGTAGTCCATCAGGCCGACCTGGAAGGCATTACTGTTCGAGGGGTTGTTGAACTCCGAGAGCAGGCTCTGCTCTGCGATATTGATCATCGACTCCGAGTTGTCCTGAAGGGCCGTGCCGGCCGTGACGGTATAGGGTGCCGAACCGGCCGGGCAGGTGTCGCCGTTGCTGGCTGTGCTGGCCGTGATGCCTGCGCGCGGACTGTAGCCGCTCGGGACCGGATAACACACGGGCGAGGGCCATGCAAGCGGCGGGACCGCGGTGGGCGCAAGCGGGCCTGCGTTGGCGGCCACCGTCCCCGACCCGGACATGATGGCCCCTTGCAGATCCCCCGCCATGCCTTGGGAATTATCCAGGATGATCAGAATCTGCGGCTCCTGGCCCACCGTCAGGACCTGGGCCGAAGACGGGCCCGCGATCATTCCCGCCACGCACAAAAGCCCGGCGAGCATAACCGCCCGCGCCCGCACGCGGCTTCGTATCATAAAGCGTCTGCCGTGGTCCATATCATCCCCCTTCCTTGCGTAACCCGGACTCGATCAAGACACCATTCTCGATGATGTTCGTGCCTGGGCGATCGCGAAACGCATAGATATAAGCGTCATACACGAGATACTGTGTCGCCGGCGAACCACTCTCGTAGCCGTTTAATGTCTGTGGGGGCAACCCGGTCGGCTCGATGACATACTCCACGCTAAAATCCTGGCCCGCAAACGGCACGCCGGTCGCATTCCCGTTCCAATTCGTCACCACCCCGCAGGTCTTGTTCGCGCAGCTTTGCCAAAAGGCGTTCGTATACGTCGTGGTATAGACCCCGGACGCAGGGGGCGGGTCACCGGCGGGGACCGGTGGGGACGGCTGGTCCACCACCGCGCCGCTTGGAAGTGTTACGGCCGGCGGGATATACCACCACGAATAAGCCGACCCATTCAAGACAGGCTGGCCGGGCGCGGCCTGAAGTGCCTGGCTTGCGGTCGCAAGGCCGACGTCACTTGCCTGCAGCTCGGCTGCGTTCTGCGCCGAATTCGAGGAGACCTCGCTGTCAAAACCCGTGAAATCCAAGAGCCCTATCCCTATGAA
>JAJYUW010000232.1 GCA_021792335.1 Pseudomonadota bacterium
CGAGCGCAGTGACCGTGAACCGAAGACAAACGGGTACAATCCCACCTGATTGAATATATTGTATGTCAATATTTCTGCGATAGAACGCTGGCTACTCCGTGGCAGTCCGCCGATCGATTTCCTGGGTGACGCTACAGTACTGGCCGCGCGTCAGTTCGGCGCGGAAAGGCGGGCGGCGCTGAGACCATCAACTCCTTTTGGAGCACCCACGACGTGTATGCATTGATATTTGAACGCGTGTTCGCCGACCTTGCGGCCGGCGCAAACTGACGCGATGAACGCAACCGGGAATCGCCCTGCGCCGCTGGCCGGTTTGCGCGTACTGGATCTTTCGCGCGTTCTGGCTGGACCCTGGGCGGGCCAGATGTTGGCTGACCTGGGCGCCGATGTGGTCAAGGTCGAACGTCCGGGTGCCGGTGACGATACGCGCTCCTGGGGTCCCCCGTACTTGAAGGACGCGTCGGGTCGCGACACCGGCGAGGCCGCCTATTTTCTCTGCGCCAATCGCAACAAGCGTTCGATCACCATCGACATGGCCCTGCCCGAAGGCCAGGCGCTGATCCGCCAATTGGCCCAGCAGGCCGACGTGCTGCTGGAGAATTTCAAACTGGACGGGCTCAAGCATTACGGCCTGGACTATGAGCGCCTGTCGGTTCTCAACCCCCGCCTGGTCTACTGCTCGATCACCGGATTTGGTCAGACGGGTCCCTATGCGTCGCGCCCGGGCTACGATTTCCTGATTCAGGGCATGGGCGGGCTGATGAGCGTGACCGGCCGCGCCGAAGGCGAAGAAGGCGCCGGTCCGCAAAAGGTGGGCGTCGCGCTCACCGACATCATGACCGGCCTGTATGCGACGATTGCCGTGCAAGCCGCCCTGGCCGAGCGCGAAAAGTCGGGCCGCGGCCAGCATATCGATCTGGCGCTGTTGGACGTACAGATCGCCTGTCTGGCCAACCAGGCCTCCAATTTTCTCGCCGGCGGCGTGGTGCCGCGCCGTATGGGCAATGCCCATCCGAACATCGTGCCGTATCAGGATTTCCCCACGGCCGACGGCGACATGATTCTCGCGATCGGCAACGATGGCCAGTTCGCCAAGTTCTGCGCTGTGGCGGATCATGCGGAATGGGCGAAAGACGAGCGCTTCGCCACCAATCCCCAGCGCGTTGCCAACCGCGCGGTGCTCGTGCCGTTGCTGCGTCAGGCGACCGTGCTGCGTACTACGCGCGAATGGATCGCCGCGCTTGAAGACGCCGGCGTTCCGTGCGGCCCGATCAACCGGCTCGACGAAGTGTTTGCCGATCCACAAGTGCAGGCCCGCGGCCTGCGCATCGAGTTGCCGCACGAGACCGCCGGCAGCGTGCCGCTGGTGGCCAACCCGATCCGCCTGTCCGGTTCGCCGGTGACCTACCGCAACGCGCCGCCGACCCTGGGCCAACACACCTCCGAGGTGCTGCAGCAATGGCTCGCGCTCACGCCCGCAGAAATAGATACGCTGCGCGCTCGGCGAGCGCTGGGACCGAACTGTGGCTAGCGGGCTTTGCCCAGCGTCGGCCTTGCCGATGAAATTCGGCTGCCGATAGGCCTCGATCGCTCGCCCCATGTCGAGTGTCGCCGACCGCTATGCGCTCACGTGAGCTGAATTCCTGTGTCCGGGAGATGAACGCTCGCTCCGCATGTTTTGTAACATAAAATAAAAAGTCGCTTTCGCAATTAAGAATGATTATCATCTGTGGAAACGGCTACCCTTTCGAATTCCTATGAACGCTATTGTCACCGACACCTTACCGCGCTTGCCTACGGCGCGCTGGAGAGTCTTTCTCGCCGTGCTTGGCCCCGGCTTGGTGGTCATGCTGGCCGATACCGATGTGGGCAGTGTGCTCACGGCGGCTCAAAGCGGTGCGCAGTGGGGCTATCAGTTGCTCACCCTGCAGTTTCTGCTCATTCCCATTTTGTATGTCGTGCAGGAACTCACGGTGCGTCTGGGTATTTTTACCGGCAAGGGGCATGGCGAGTTGATTCGCGAGACCTTCGGTCCGGTTTGGGCCTGGGTTTCAGTCACCGGCCTGGCTGTGGCCACGATCGGGGCGCTGCTCACGGAGTTCTCGGGCGTGGCGGGGGTGGGCGAATTGTTCGGCGTGCCGCGTGCCTGGAGCCTCACGTTGGCGGCAGGCTTCCTGCTGACCATCGTGTGGACCGGCAGTTATCGACGGGTCGAACGGGTGGCCATTGCGCTCGGTTTGTTCGAGTTGGTATTCATCTGGGTAGCCTTGCGAGCGCCGATCAAACCGGATGAACTGTTCGTTGGTTTCTCTCAGGTTCCCGTGCATAGCCCAGGCTTCAGGTATCTGGTCGCTGCCAACATCGGTGCGGTCATCATGCCGTGGATGGTCTTCTACCAGCAATCGGCCGTTGCTGACAAAGGACTCAGACCCGAACAGTACACCGCGGCGCGATGGGATACCGCCGTCGGCGCTGTGCTCACCCAAGTGGTGATGGCTGCGGTGCTGCTCGTTGCTGCAGCCACGCTGTGGGCCGGACACCTGAGTCCGCCGCTTGACACCGTGAGCCAGGTGGCGCGAGCGCTCACGCCCTTTCTGGGTCAGACGCTCGGCCACACCTTGTTCGGCCTGGGCATGCTGGGCGCGGCCATGGTGGCGGCCATCGTGGTGGCGCTGGCGGCGGCCTGGGGCTTTGGCGAAGTCACCGGTTACAAGCATTCACTCGAATACCATCCCTTCGAGGCGCCGTGGTTCTATATCATATTCACCCTCGGTGTGGTGGGCGGGGCGCTGATCGTGGCGTTGGCGCCCAATCTGGTGGCGCTGTCGGTTGGCGTGGAGGTGATGAACGCGCTGATGCTGCCGTTGGTGCTGGGGTTTCTGGTGGCTTTGGCGGTGAAGGCCCTGCCGCCGGAACATCGTCTGCGTGGCTGGTATCTCTGGGTGGTTGCGGGCGTGGTGGTTCTGACTTCTACGCTCGG
>JAJYUW010000233.1 GCA_021792335.1 Pseudomonadota bacterium
TCACCGCGAAGGACGCGAAGGTACGCAAAGGAAAACAAGGTTTTTGGGTTACCTCGCGTACCTTCGCGTCCTTCGCGGTAAAAAGGGATAAATCATGAACTTCGACGCTCTCAGTCTTTCCATCCTCGTTCCCGCCTTTCTCGCCGGCCTGCTGGTGCTGGCAACCCATGTGCCGCTGGGGATGCAGGTACTGTCCCGCGGCATCGTGTTCATCGACCTGGCGATTGCCCAGATCGCCACCCTCGGGGTCATCGCGGCGGACCGGTTTGGCTTCGAGCCGGAAGGCTGGGTGGCGCAGGGTGCCGCGGTGTCGGCCGCCCTGCTTGGCGCCTTGCTGCTAACCTGGACCGAAAAACGCTGGCCGGATGTCCAGGAGGCGCTGATCGGCGTGCTGTTCGTGCTGGCCTCCAGCGGCGGAATGCTGCTGGTGGCCAACAATCCGCATGGCGGCGAACACCTCAGGGATTTGCTGGCGGGCCAGATCCTGTGGGTGGGCTACGCGCAGCTTTTGCCGGTGGCGGCCCTGACTGCCGTCATTCTCGCCCTGTGGTTCGGACTGAGGGACAGGCTGGGACGTTTCGGCTTCTATGCCCTGTTCGCCTTCGCCGTCACCGCATCGGTCCAGATGGTCGGCGTCTACCTGGTATTTGCCAGCCTGATCGTTCCCGCGCTGGCTTGCCGTTACTATCCGCCGCGCATCCGGATGGCGGCGGGCTATCTGGTCGGCGCGGCAAGCTACGTCCTCGGACTGGGGCTTTCGGTGCTGCTTGACCTGCCCTCCGGGGCGGTGGTGGTGTGGGTGTTGGCACTGGCCGGAACGGCAGCTTACAGTATCGGACCTGGCAAGCCGGCCCGGTAAAATAAAGCTGTTGATTAGGGCTCTCCTCATTGATCAACACCGGGGCCAGCCCTATAATCAAAACATAATTTTATTCGGGTAAGCGCGAGGTGGGGTTTTCTTTTTTCCATAAAAGCAGGGACGAGGCTCCCAAGACCGGTCTTCGTGTTCCGGTTGCCGAACCTCGTCCGCAGGCAAGCAAGCCCGTACCCCAGATCCCGCAACCCGTGGCCTCAGAGAGCGTTGCCACGATCTCCCAGCCAGCAACGAGTTACAAGCCGGATACCATAGGCGCAGCAGAAATGTATTCGGCGGTGGAGGAGGCGGCGATTCTCTATGCCAGCAATTATCCCGACCAATCCGCCGCCCTGCTGCTGGACTACATCAAGAGCCGCCCCGAAAGAAAAGAACTCCAGCCCTGGCTGATGCTGTTCGATATTTACCAGATACAGGATGCCAGGCGCGAATTCGATGAGCTGGCGATGGAGTTCATTGTCAAATTCGAGCGTAGCGCCCCGATCTGGAGCGATGCCAAGGTGCCGGGGGCTCATGCCGGCAACTCAAAAACAGGGCCCGCCGCGGAAGCTTATGTTTCTCTCACCGGCGTATTGCGGGGAGACCAGGAGTCCTTGTTCCAGAATCTGGTGCAGACCGCGCAAAAGAGCTCCGGCCTGCGCGTGGATTTCTCCCGCCTGGAAGGCGTGGATGCCACGGGCAGCCGCCGTCTGGTGGAAACGATGCAGGCTCTGATCAAGAGCGGGAAGAAGATCACACCGATCAACATTCCGCACTTGACCGCTCTGCTCGTGGAAATGATCGGCCAGGGCGGCGAAGACGAACAGGCCCATTGGCTGTTGCTGCTCAATCTTTACCAATGCCAGGGGATGCAGGCTGAATTCGAGGATTTGGCGGTGGAATATGCCGTCAATTTCGAAGTTTCCCCTCCTTCCTGGGAGCCGTGCAAGCAGCTTGCCGTCGCCTCATCGCCATCCCCTGTTCCAGCTGCCGAGGTGTTGCTGTGCGGCGAAGAAAATACGTTCTTCCTCAGTGGCGTCATTTCCACCGCCAGTGCCTCGCAGCTGCAGGAGCTGAGCAACTTCGCGGCCTCCCGTGGCGAGGTTTACCTCGATATGACCCAGGTATCCCGCGTTGACTTTGGCAGTCTCGGCGATTTTTCCGGCGTGCTGGCAGGCTTGCACGGCAGCGGCAAGAAGGTGCTGATCCACAACGCCAATGAAATGATCCGCGCCCTGCTCAGCGTCATGGATGTTGACCGGCACGTCACCATCCTGAGAAGGAAGATCGGCTGATCTCCGCTGAGCGCACCACCACTTGCCGTTTCTAGGGTTACGCATCATTTCTTTCGGAGCGGCCTGGCGCATTGGCCGGCAATGCCTCGGCGTGCATCATCTTTTCCCGCTGAAACACCAGCACCGAGGCGATGCGCAGGCTCCCCAGCACGAACAGCAGCGCGCTCAGGGCATAAATTTCCCCGACGGCAATCTTGTGCTCGAACAGCTTGATCATGATTTCCCGCAGCACGAAGACGATTCCGGCGTCCACAATGAAAGTCATGCGCAGGCGGTGGGCACTGAAATAGTCCACCAGGGAGCGGGACAGCTCGATCAGGATGAACAGGGTCAGCACTTCGGAAATGATGCGCATGTACTGGCGGGTGATATCGTCGTTGATCAGCAGGTCGCCGAGATTGAGAAACAGGCGCGTCACCCCCACCATGATGCCGATGGCGATGAAGATCAGCATGAGCCCGAACACCATGCAGATCACGCGGTCGAACAGGGCAATCATGTTCAGCCTGGCAGCGGCGCGGAGCGGTTTGGGGAATTGATTTGTTTGCATGCCTGATAGTGTGGCGCAAACAGGTGACAGTATAATGACGGTATTGAAGGAGAGCATATGGAGCAATATCACGGCACCACCATTCTTTCGGTGCGGCGCGGCAGCCGGGTCGCATTGGGCGGCGACGGTCAGGTGACCCTGGGCAACATCGTCGTCAAGGCCACCGCGCGCAAGGTGCGCCGCATCCATCACGACAGGATACTGGCCGGTTTTGCCGGCGGCACGGCGGATGCCTTCACCCTGTTCGAGCGCTTCGAGGCCAAGCTGGAAAAGCATCAG
>JAJYUW010000234.1 GCA_021792335.1 Pseudomonadota bacterium
CCTTGCGTTACCGGTTCCTGGGGTCGCCGGTGGTCGGGCATCTTCATGGCAAGACGGGCACGATCGACGGCGTGGATACCTTGGCGGGCTACCTGCAGCGTGGGCGGCGGCGCTACATCGTCGTGGTTCTGGAGAATTACCCCGCAGCGGATACGGAATCGGGGTTCCGGGCTGAAGATGGGGTCATCAAGTGGCTATATGCCCGCAAGTGAGGAAGGGGGTTAGGATGAAATATGTGAATACGGTCATAGGAGAGGAGCCGGAAGACGGGAGCCTGCCGGTGCTCGAGGGGACGCTCGGTCCACAGGCCGTCGACATCCAATCCCTCTATGCCCGTCACGGGCTTTTGGCCTATGACCCCGGGTATCGCTCGACGGCATCCTGCAAGAGCGCTATCACCTTCGTGGATGGGGATGCGGGCATCCTGGCGTATCGCGGTTATCCCATCGAGCAGTTGGCCGAGAAGAGCCACTTTCTTGAGGTGGCCTATCTGCTCATGTTCGGGGAGCTGCCGTCGGCCGTCGAGGAGGCCTCGTTCCGCGAGGCCGTGTGCCAGCATAATCTGCTGCATGAGCAGGTGATCAGTTTCTATCGCGGCTTTCGCCGCGATGCCCACCCGATGGCAGTCATGGTAGGCGTGGTCGGCGCGCTGTCGGCTTTTTATCACGACGATATGGATATCCGGGATCCCAAACAGCGCCTCAATGCCGCGATCCGGCTCGTGGCCAAGATGCCGACGATCGCCGCCGCGAGCTACACCTACAGTATCGGTCGGCCGCAGCGCTATCCGCGCAACGAGTACGATTACGCGGGCAACTTCATGCAGATGCTGTTTGGCATGCCCAACAGGGACTTCGTCTTGGACCCGGTACAGGTGCGTGCTATGGACCGGATCCTGATACTGCACGCCGATCACGAGCAGAATGCCTCGACCTCGACGGTGCGCATGGCGGCCTCGTCAGGGGCCAATCCCTTTGCCTGTATCGCCGCGGGCATCGCAAGCCTTTGGGGTCCGGCGCATGGCGGTGCGAACGAAGAAGTCGTGAAGATGTTGATGGATATAGGGTCTCCAGAGAACATCCCCAAGGCGATCGCGCGCGCGAAGGATAAGAGCGATCCCTTCCGTCTCATGGGATTTGGACACCGCTTGTACAAGAACTTCGATCCCAGGGCGCGCGTGATTCAGGAGAGCGCGCGCGAGATCCTGGTGCATTTGGGGCTTGAGAACGACCCGTTGATGGCAGTCGCCCTGGAGCTCGAACAGATTGCTTTGCGTGACGAATACTTCATCGAGCGCAAGCTCTATCCGAATGTGGATTTCTACTCCGGGATATTGCTCAAGGCCATGGGCATCCCGACGAAGATGTTTACGGCGGTGTTTGCCGTGGCGCGGACGGTGGGCTGGGTGAGTCAGTGGCTTGAGCTTCACAATGACCCGACGCACGGCATAGACCGTCCCCGCCAGCTGTATGTGGGTCCACGCCTGCGCGATTACCCTCACCGTTGAGGGAGGATGGCAAAAACGGGATGCAAACCCCGCCGCAGCCCGTACCTTATGTGGGGACGAGACTCGACCAGAAAGCGCCGATGCGAGGCGCGTAAATCGGGTGGCCAGCAAGTGACCCGCGCCTGAAAGGGGCTTCCCGTAATGCTTAACACCCCGCGCGATGCGATCCCCCAGGGCCCTGAGAGGCTTTGCGATGGGGCGGCGCCGCGGACTTGGGCGTCTTCCGCCCCAGGGGCTTTGGTGGTTCGCGAAGCCTCAGGCCGGTTGTTCTGCCAAAAATCGCGTGGCCGCCTTGGCTCGGCGCAGATAGGCGTCACGAGCGATGGCGATATCCTCAAGGAAATAGGGGAGTTCGCGGAGCAGCAGCGCCTGCGGCCCGTCGACCAAGGCTTTTTTCGGTTCGGGGTGGAAGTCGACCAGCACCATGTTGGCGCCGGCGATGACGCCCTGGGCGGTGACCTGCTGGATGTCGAGGAGCCCATCGGGCCCGCGATCCCGCGATCCGACCGAATGCGAGGGGTCTATGCACACCGGCATCCGCGTAAGACGCTTGACCACCGGGACATGCGCGAAGTCGACGAAGTTGCGATGCGGATCACCCATATTGGTCTTCATGCCGCGCAGCCCAAAGATCACGTTTCGATTGCCCTCGCTTGCAATGTACTCGGCGGCGTTCAAGGACTCCTCGAGGGTGATGCCAAATCCGCGCTTCAGAAGCACCGGAAATTCGCTTTGACGGCCGACGATCTTCAGAAGCTCGAAATTCTGCGTGTTGCGCGTACCGATCTGGACCATGACCCCGGTCGGCGAGCCGGTCTGTTCGAGGGCCTGGCGGATCTCGTCTAGGTGCGAGTCATGAGTGATCTCCATGGCGATCACGCGGATGCCGTGCTTGCCGGCAAGATCGAAGACCCAGGGAAGGCACGACGCCCCATGCCCCTGGAAGGAGTAGGGATTAGTGCGCGGCTTGTACGCCCCCATGCGCGTGCACACTTGGCCATTATCGGCCAACGCCTTCATCATCTGTTCCACATGGGCGGGGACGTCGACGGCGCACAAACCGGCGAAGACGTTGAGCGTGTCCTGGCCGAAGCGCACGCCCTTGTACTCAAAGCCTGTCGGACGCTTGTCATCATGATGGCGCCCCAATATCCGATAGTCCTCCTCGATGCTGACTACCCGCTCGACGCCCGGAAGGGTCTCGATCTCGTGGGGATCAAACGCGCTGGTGTCGCCGATCAGATAGACCTCGGTGAGGGTCACGAGGGCTCCGACCTCTTCATGCACGCGCAGGCTGATGCCGGGTTTTTGCGAAAGGAATGCCATTAACTCCCGGAACTCGGGGCTGTCTTTGGTGGCATGGGATTTCAAGACAACGATCATGAATGGTCCTTAAAAAGACGGCGTCACAGGCCGATCGCCATTCTAACAAGTCTGCCGCCGCGATCCTATCTCGCCGCGCCTCGATC
>JAJYUW010000235.1 GCA_021792335.1 Pseudomonadota bacterium
ATGCGCCGGGAGGCTGGCAAAACCTTGCCGCCCCCTTCCCCGATTACCAGTCGAAAACCCTGGTCCAGGCCGGGCTGGTGATCGAGGGCGAGGGCAAGCGCTACGACCGCTTCCGCGACCGTATCATGTTTCCCATCCTCAACCAGAAGGGTGCGGTGATAGGCTTTGGCGGACGCATACTGGGGGCGGGCGAGCCGAAATACCTGAATTCTCCAGAAACGCCCTTGTTTGAAAAGGGCCGTGAGCTGTACGGCCTGTTTCAGGCGCGCCAGGCGATCCGCGCTGCGGGCAGGGTGGTCGTGGTGGAAGGTTACATGGATGTGGTGGCACTGGCGCAGCATGGCGTCGAGTATGCGGTGGCGACGCTGGGCACTGCGACTACGCCGGTGCACGTGCAGAAGCTGCTGCGCCAGAGCGATAACGTGGTGTTCTGCTTCGACGGCGACACGGCGGGGCGAAAGGCTGCGTGGCGCGCCCTGGAAAACAGTTTGGCGCTGGTGGGCGACGAAAAAAGCATCAAGTTCCTGTTTCTGCCCCAAGGCGAGGATCCTGACAGCTACGTGCGCAAGGAAGGGAAGGCGGCGTTCGAGGTGGCGCTCGAAGCCGCGATGCCATTATCGGAATTCCTTTTGCGCGAGCTGGCGGCCGGCGTGGACATGAAAACCCTGGAGGGAAGGGCGCATTTTCTTAAATTGGCCCAGCCTCTGGTGCAGCAGATTGCCGCTCCGGCTCTGCGCCTGATGTTGCAACAAAAACTGGCGGAATTGTCAGGTATTTCGCGAAATGAACTAGATGGGCTGATGCCAGTCAAATCAGCGGTAAAACCCAAGGCTGCGCCATTTCGAGTTTCCCGCAAGCCGTTGCAGTCGCTGGTGCGGAAATTGTTGCAGTCATTGCTGTCCCAGCCCGCACTGGGTGTGGATTTCGATATGAAACTGGTCGGCGGCGATTCGGATGAAGCCAAGACCTTGTCGGCGCTGCTTGATTTTATCGCACGCCACCCCGAATCGAGATCGACCAGTGGCGTGCTCGAATATTTTCGCGGGAGTCTGCATGAAGCCCTGCTGAGTGTGGTTTCTGGCGAAATTATGCAATGGAGCGAGGATTTCGAGGTGACGGCGGAATTCGATGGAGCGCTGGAGCAGTTGAAAAATTCTGGCCGGCAGCGCCGGATCGAGTCGCTGCTTGCATTGTCCGGCACGCCGGGGCTTTCCGTGGAAGAGAAGCAGGAGTTGCAGCGCTTGCTGCAGGGCGGCTCCGCTGCGACAAAAAATGACCAGACCGCCCAGAAATAGTGTATAATTTACCCTTTTTTTAAACGAAAATATTTAGCTGGAACAGATTGTTATGGCGACTGAAAACGACAAGCCCGAAATACGTTTGACCGATGTCGATGCACGTCGGATGCGCTTGAAAACCCTGATCGTGCTGGGCAAGGAGCGTGGTTATTTAACCTATGCCGAAATCAACGATCATTTGCCGGACGATATGCTCGACGCCGAGCAGATCGAGGGCATCATCAGCATGATCGGCGACATGGGGATTTCCGTGTGCGACGAGGCTCCGGATGCGGAAGCACTGCTGATGTCAGATGCCGCGCCGGCAGTAGCCGACGAGGACGTGGTGGAGGAGGCCGAGGCGGCGCTTTCCATCGTTGATTCCGATTTCGGCCGCACTACCGATCCGGTGCGCATGTACATGCGCGAAATGGGTTCGGTGGATCTGCTTACCCGCGAGGGCGAGATCGAGATTGCCAAGCGCATCGAGGAAGGCCTGAAGCACATGGTGCAGGCAATTTCTGCCTGCCCGACAACGATCGCCGAAATTCTTGCGCTGGCTGACAAGGTCGAGCGCGACGAAATGCGCGTCGACGAATTGATCGATGGCTTGATGAGTACTACCGAAGAAGGCGAGATCAGCGCTGAGTTGTCAGCCGCCGAGGCCGAAGAGTCGGTGGATGAAGAATTGTCCGACGAGGAAGAGGACGAGGACGCCAGTGCAGCGGTGGCTGCCGCCAACCTTGCGCAGCTCAAGGCGGATGCGTTGGAGCGTTTTTCGATCATCCGTCATGCGTTCGAAAAAATGCAGCAGTCGCTGGCGAAAAAGGGCCCCAAGGCCAAGGGCTACAAGGAATTGCAGGAGCAGGTTTCGAATGAGCTTCTGGCCATTCGTTTTTCCGCCAAGCAGGTCGAGTTTTTGTGCAACAGCCTGCGTTCCCTGGTGGAAGAAGTGCGCGGCTACGAGCGCGAGATCATGGAATTGTGCGTGACCAAGTCCGGCATGTCGCGCCAGTACTTTATCAAGACTTTTCCCGGCAACGAAGGCAATCTGGACTGGGTGCCGCAGGAAATCGCCGCCAAGAAGACCTACAGCGAAAAACTGTCGCGCTTTCAGCATTCCGTGGTCGATCAGCAGCAGCGCCTGCTGGATTTGCAGGCGCGGGTGCAGATCCCGATCAAGGATCTCAAGGAAATCAATCGCCAGATGTCCACCGGCGAAGCCAAGGCGCGTCGCGCCAAGCGCGAAATGATCGAGGCCAACCTGCGTCTTGTGATCTCCATCGCCAAGAAATACACCAACCGCGGTTTGCAGTTTCTCGACCTGATCCAGGAAGGCAACATCGGCCTGATGAAGGCGGTGGACAAATTCGAATACCGTCGCGGCTATAAGTTTTCGACTTACGCCACGTGGTGGATCCGTCAGGCGATCACCCGCTCGATAGCAGACCAGGCGCGCACCATTCGCATCCCGGTGCACATGATCGAGACCATCAACAAGATGAATCGCATTTCCCGGCAGATCCTGCAGGAAACCGGGCAGGAGCCCGACCCGGCGGAGCTGGCGGAAAAAATGGAAATGCCCGAGGAGAAAATCCGCAAGATCCTCAAGATTTCCAAGGAGCCGATCTCCATGGAAACGCCGATTGGCGATGACGAAGATTCCCACCTCGGCGATTTCATCGAGGACTCTGCCA
>JAJYUW010000050.1 GCA_021792335.1 Pseudomonadota bacterium
CGTGGAAACCGCCAACGCGCTGGATAATGTGGTGACCGTGACGCCCGGCGCGGAACATGGCCTGCTGGCGGTGATCAGCGTCGAAGCGCTGGAGTGAGCGGGTCTAGCAGCCTGTCGGACTTGAAGAATCGAAGCGAAGCAGGTCAAGCAGGCGGATTTGCGGCCGATTTCCATTAAGTCCGACAGTCTGCCAGTAGTCGTCATGTTGAATTTTCGGGGCGTACGATGACTATCATGCTGACTGACTACTAGGCTCAGGGCTGGTGCGGCAACCTCACCGTGAAGGCCGCGCCCCCGAGCGTGCCGGTGCCGATCGCGATTTCTCCGCCGTATGCCTGGGTGATGTCGCGCACCACCGCCAATCCGATACCATGACCCGGCACCGTCTGGTCAGCGCGGATGCCACGCCGCAGGATTTCCTTGATTGAATTCGCCTCTATCCCGGGGCCGTCATCCTCTACGCTCAGCGCCAGTTCTCCGTTGCTGATCGCCGCAGACAGCCGAACTGTGTGCCGGCACCATTTGCAGGCATTGTCGAGCAGATTGCCGAGCAGTTCCATCAGGTCGCCCTCGTCGCCGCGGAATAGGATACTGGCGTCGACTGCCAACTTCAGCTCCACGCCCTTGTCGCGGTATACTTTTCTCAGGGAATCGGCGATCCTGGCGGCGACCGGCCCGATTGCCACAGGTGGCACCAGCCTGGATGACTGGCCGACAGTGGCGGCGCGCTGCAGCTGGTAGTCCACGATGCGTTCCATCTTTTGCACTTCCTCTTGTACGGCTGCGGCAAGCACGGCTTCCGTCTGTGTGCCGCGCAGGCTTTCAGAAAGCGCCCCACGCATCACCGCGAGCGGTGTTTTGAGGCTGTGTGCAAGGTCGGCGAGCGTGTCGCGGTAGCGCTTCTGCCGCTCGCGCTCGTGGCACAGAAAACGATTCAGATTGTCGGTAAGCTGGCTGATTTCGAGTGGATAGCGCCCTGTCAGCCTGTCCTGCCGGCCCGCCTCGATGGCGGCCATCTCCTCCGCCGCGTTGCGCAGTGGCCGCAGCCCCCAGCGCAGCGCTATCAATTGCGCCAGCAGCAATAGAACGGCCATCGCCCCCAGCCATCCCCACAGGCTTTGCCGGTAGTGGCGGATCTGCGCGTCAAATTCGTTCCTGTTCTCGCTGATGCTGAAGGTGAAGGCATGGCGTGAACCGCCGGCAGTCCAGACGACACCCAGGCTGGAGAGGAAATGCTTTTCTCCCGCAACGCCGGCGCGCTCCTCGAACCGCTTTGCACCGGCAGCAAGCCTGGCCTCAAACGGCGGGTGGGCGCCGAATGCCGAAAACGAACGCCATGCTTCCCCGCCAGCGGCATCGGTGACCTGGGCGTAAAGGCCGGAGCCCGGCAGGCTGAAACGGGCTTCAGGCAGAACTGCCGGCATGGACAGTTTGCCATGCGCATCCACCTCGGCAGCGCCGATGAGCAGGTAGAGCTGGCCGAGCAGGCGTTCCTGGCGTGCGGACCGTGCGCTTTCATGGAACGCCCGATCCAATGCCAGCCCGGTCAGGGCGAGAAAAACGGCGAGGATCAGGCTGGCGCCGAGGGTAATTCGGGCGCTAAGCGACATCGCCGGACAAGGTAAAGCGATAGCCGCGCCCGCGCAGCGTCTCGATCGGCGCCAGCGCGCCATCCGGATCGAGCTTGCGGCGCAAGCGGCCGACCAGGACTTCGAGCACATTGAGGTCGCGGTCCGTATCGTGGGGATAGAGATAATCGGCCAGTTCGCTTTTGGGCACGACCTTGCCGCGCTGTATCATCAGATATTCCAGCAGACGGTACTCGAATGCCGTCACTTCGATTTCGCGGCCGCCGAGAAAGGCTTTTTGCGCAGCCAGGTCGAGGGTGACCGGTCCTCCGCGCAGCAGGTTGTCGCGGGCGCCGGTCGCGCGCCGCAGCAGGGCCTTGAGCCGTGCCAGCAGCTCTTCCATCTGGAACGGCTTGACCAGGTAGTCGTCGGCGCCGGCTTCGAGCCCTTCCACCTTGTCCTGCCAGCGGCCGCGCGCGGTCAGGATGAGGACGGGCAGCGTGCTGCCCTGCCGGCGCAGCTGCCGGATGATTTCGATGCCGGACATGCCGGGCAGGCCAAGGTCCACGATGGCGGCATCGAACGGGTATTCGGAGGCAAGATACAGTCCGTCCCGGCCGTCCATGCTGGCATCCACGACATGGCCCGATGCTTCGAGCTGGGTGCGGATCTGCTGCTGCAGGCGGGCTTCGTCCTCGATGACCAGAACACGCATTGCTTATTCAATCGCGCCGGTTTCGGCGTTGACATGGACTATGCGCACTTCGCCCTGACGCGTCAGCACCTTGATGCGGTAAATGTCGCGGCCATCGCCGCGAACTTCCTGGGCCTGAAGAACGCGGCCGCCGGTCTGGCTCTGCACCAGCTCGACCGCTTCATTCAAGCTGATGCGGCGCTGCTGGCGCCTGTCTGCCTCCGCCAGCATCATGCGCTGCCCCGGCTCCTGCATCATGCCCGCGGCCACGATCGGCACCCGTAGCGGCAGGAGTGCCAGCAGCGCAAGGCTCCAGAGCAACAGTTTTTTCATCGCTAAATTTCCTTCATCCCACGATGTCGTAATCATCGGCGTTCCATGCGAAAACCGCAATGGCGTTGAGCCGGGCCTATCCTCAATCGGGGTCCACCGAAACCCGCACGCGCATTTCACGCCCGGGGTCGTTCGGCATAAGCGCCGTATATTGGCGTCCTGCATATTCATAGACCACCCGGTATCCGGCAAGGCGGCGGTCCCAGCTGTCCACATTGCGGCAGCGCTTTACTTCGCGCATGTCATCGTCGTCGAAGCGCGGACTGTTCTGCATGCGGTCGCCGACGATGGCGCCGGTGATGGCGCCCAGGGCGGTGGCGGCGTCCTTGCCGCTGCCACCGCCCACCTGATGGCCGACGATGGCCCCGGTAATGCCGCCGATGATGGAGCCGCCATAAGACCGTTCCGTGCCGCGACCGGTTCCACGGATGTACTCGCTGCGGCATTCCTGGCGCGGCGTGTTGATGCGTTCGTATTCGGGTGTGGCGCGCCTGACCCGGGCATAATCCTCATACTGCTCGGCCAGTGCGGCAGAGGAGCCGAGCGCCAGAACCAGCAGCAAACTGGCGCGGATTTTAGATTGTTTGGTGTACATGATGCAGCCTCCTTGGATTGGTTGAAATTCTCAGGTTGTTGCCTGATGGAAGCATCATGCGCCTGTCGACCTGAACGGGAGCTGAACGGCGCGGGACCCCAAGGAAGCTGTTTCGCTTTTGTGGCTTTTCGTAAATTCCATACCTTTTTCCGGACATCCGCGAACACGGTATACTGAGTGTTCATTTAGCAGAGGCCCGGATTTGGTTGCCGGAAAAGGGGATAACGGAGAAGCGCAAGTCATGATAGCCAAACAGTTCAGCCTGGATGCATGGGTCAATTATCTCGATCACGCACAATTGCCGGTATTGCGCCGCACGCTGGCGGAACTTGGGCCGCTGAAGGAAAGGGAAGATGAACTCAACGGCCGCGAACTGGCCGCCGTCATCCTGCACGACCCGATCATGACGGTGAAGGTGCTGCGCAGCCTGGAGGCTCACCGCAGCAAAAGCCAGGTTACCGACATTACCACCATAGACCGGGCCATCATGATGATGGGCACGACCCCGTTCTTTAACCAGTTTTCCCATCAATCCCTGGTTGAAGATGCCATGGCCGATTATCCCCAGGCCCTGGAGGGGATGATGTGGGTGATGAGCCGGGCGCGGCATGCCGCGCTCTATGCGCTGGATTGGTCGGCGCTGCGCCATGACATCAGCAGCGACGAAGTGGTGGTCGCCGCCCTGTTGCGCGATTTGGCGGAAATCCTGCTGTGGTGCTACGCGCCGGAGCCGATGCTGGCGATACACGAGAAAATGCACAATGATCCCACCCTGCGCAGCGCAGCGGCTCAGCAGGAAGTGCTGGGTTTTCGGCTGATTGAATTGCAGCTCAAGCTTGCATCGGCATGGCATTTGCCCAAGCTGTTGCTATCGCTGATGGACGAGGCCCATGCCGATATGCCGCGAACCAAATGCGTCAAGCTTGCGGTGGCCTTGGCCCGGCATTCCGCCAATGGCTGGTCCGATGCTGCATTGCCGGACGATTTTGCGGCGATTCATGATTTTCTGAAAATTTCGCCGGACGAGACATGGGAGCGAACCCGGCATACGGCCTTGCTGGCGGCTAAAGGCTGGGACTGGTACGGCGTTCCGCCTGCAGCAACCTGGCTGCCGATGCAATCCGTCGCAGCGCTGGCCAAACCCTAAAAACGGGTATGCCATGTTTCCGGCTTTGGGACGCAGGCAAAAAACCTTATAATGGCCACCCTTTCGAATACGGTTTTGCTTAGAGCCATGAAGACAGAGATGAAAAAGGTGGTGAGTATCAATGGGCCGTCGCTTGAACGGATCAAGTAGCAGGACGTCCTGATTATGCATATCCACATTCTCGGCATCTGCGGCACCTTTATGGGCGGCATCGCGGTGCTGGCAAAACAGGCCGGGCACAGGGTCACCGGCTGCGACGCCAGCGTCTATCCGCCCATGAGCACCCAACTGGAAGCCCAGGGCATAGAGCTGATCGAGGGCTATGGTCCGGAGCAGACTAACATTGCGCCGGATGTTTTCGTCATCGGCAACGTGGTCTCGCGCGGCAATCCGCTCGTGGAAGAAATCCTCAACCTCGGCCTGCCCTACGTTTCAGGCCCGCAGTGGCTGGCCGAGAACGTGCTGAAAGACAAGTGGACGCTGGCGGTGGCGGGCACCCACGGCAAGACCACCACCTCCGCGATGCTGGCGTGGATTCTGGAATACGCCGGGCTCAATCCGGGCTTCCTGATCGGTGGCGTGCCGCAAAATTTCGGCGTTTCCGCCCGCCTGACCGATACGCCTTTCTTCGTGGTGGAGGCGGACGAATACGACACCGCCTTCTTCGACAAGCGCTCCAAATTCGTGCATTACCGCCCGCGCACGGCGGTACTGAACAACCTCGAATTCGACCACGCCGACATCTTTCCGGATCTGGCCGCTATCGAAACCCAGTTCCATCATCTGGTGCGCACCGTGCCCGGCAACGGGCTGATCGTCGCCAACGGCCGCGAGGCAAGCCTGAACCGGGTGCTCGAGCGCGGATGCTGGTCGCCGGTGGAGCGCTTCGGCACCGCACAGGGCTGGACGATGGGCGCCGCCGATGTGCTTGCCTTCAAGGAGGAATTTCAAGGCGCGCTGAACTGGCAGCTGTTCGGCGAGCACAACCGCATGAATGCGCTCGCCGCGATTGCGGCCGCGCGGCATGCCGGCGTGCCCGCCAGTTTCGGCATCGAGGCGCTGGGTAAATTCGAGAACGTGAAGCGCCGCATGGAAGTCCGCGGCGTGGCAAACGGCGTCACTGTTTACGACGATTTCGCCCACCATCCCACGGCGATCGCGACCACGCTCTCGGGCCTGCGCCGCAAGGTCGGCCACGGGCGTGTCCTGGCCGTTCTGGAGCCGCGCTCCAATACCATGAAGCTGGGCGTGATGAAGGATGCCCTGCCCGGCAGCCTGCAGGATGCCGACCGGGTATTCTGCTACGGCGCCAATCTGGGCTGGGATGCCGCCGCCGCACTCGCCCCGCTGGGCGACAAGGCGCGGACTTTTGCCGATCTCGACCTGCTGGTGGCGGCTGTGGCCGCAGCCGCGCTGCCCGGCGACCACGTGCTGGTGATGAGCAACGGCGGCTTTGGCGGCGTGCACGAGAAGTTGCTGGCGGCGCTGGAAAATCAACCGCAGAGGCACAGGGACACAGGGGTTTCCTGATGTTTTTGATGTTCTCTGTGCCTCTGTGTTTCTGTGGTGAAAAATTTTAATGAATATCCTTTACGAAGAAGAAGGCGCCATCAAGGTAGCGTCGGTGATGGCCGACAACACGACTTCCCTGCAGATCGAAACGCCCTACGGCAAGCGCGCCAAGATCAAGGCCGCCAACGTGCTGCTGCGCTTCGACGCGCCGCCCGTCGCCGGATTCATGGAGGCGGCCGAAGCAGCGGCGGCGGAACTCGATCCGATTTTCCTGTGGGAATGCTGTGGTGCCGAGGAATTCGCCTACACCGACCTGGGGCGCGATTACTACGGCCATGCCCCTTCCCCGGTCGAGGCGGCGGCGGTGGCACTGAAGCTGCACGCTGCGCCGATGTATTTCTACAAGAAGGGAAAAGGCCGCTACAAGGCCGCGCCGGAGGAAAATCTCAAGGCGGCGCTGGCTTCCGAGGAGAAGAAACGCAAGCAGGCGGAGACCATTGCGGGCTATGTGGCGGAACTGGCCGCGGGTCGCCTGCCCGAAGTCTTTACCCCGCAAGTCGTGGATTCCCTGCTCTACGCACCGGACAAGAACACGCTCGAATTCAAGGCGATCGACAGGGCGTGCGCTGAAACCGGCCTCAACCCGGTGAAGCTGCTGGACAAGTGCGGCGCGATTCCCTCCGCCCGCGATTACCACCTGAACCGCTTCCTGCGCGAGCATTTCCCCGAAGGCACCGGCTTTCCCGAGATTGCGATCCCTCATCCGATGGGCGACCCGGCCCATTCGGACGCCACGGCCTTCAGCATCGACGATGCCGCCACCACCGAGATCGACGATGCCTTCTCGATCAAGCGCCTGGACAACGGCAACTGGCGCATCGGCATCCATATCGCCGCGCCGGGGCTGGGTTTCGGGCCGGGCGACCGTCTCGATGAAATCGCCTCGCGGCGTTTGTCTACCGTGTATATGCCGGGGCAGAAGATCACTATGCTGCCGGATGCGCTGGTGGAGCACTATACCCTGGCCGCAGGCCGCCGTTGTCCGGCGCTGTCCCTGTACCTCGAAGTGACGCCGGAATATGCCGTGGTCGGTCAGGAAAGCGCGCTGGATCACGTCGAGATCGCCGCCAATCTGCGTCACGACACCTTGGAGCCGGTGTTCAATGAAGAGACCGTAGCCAGCCGCGCGGGCGATTACGCCTGGAAGGACGAGCTGCTGCTGTTATGGGATTTCACCACCAGGCTCAAGGAAGGGCGGGGCAAGGGTGAAGGCCGTCAGGGTTTCCCCGATTACAATTTCACGGTGGCGGACGATCGTGTTTTTATTACCGAGCGCCGCCGCGACACCCCCATCGACCGGGTGGTGTCGGAGCTGATGATTCACACCAATGCCAGCTGGGGCAAGGCGCTGGCGGAAGCCGATTATGCCGCCATCTACCGCAACCAGGAAGGCGGCAAGGTGCGCATGAGCGTGGCGCCGGGCGCGCACCAGGGCCTGGGCGTGTCGCACTACATGTGGGCGAGTTCGCCGCTGCGGCGCTACGTCGACCTGGTCAACCAGCGCCAGCTGATCGCCCGGCTGGAAGGCAAACCGGCCCCCTATGGCAACCGCGACGAGCGGCTGCTGATCGCCATGCGCGATTTCGATCTGGCCTACGAAGCCTACGGCAACATCCAGGATCAGATGGAGCGCTACTGGTGCCTGCGCTGGCTGCTGCAGGAACAGGTCAGCGCAACCCAGGCCGTGGTGGTGAAGGAAAATCTGGTCAAGCTTGACCATCTGCCGCTGTTCACGCGCGTGCCGTCGTTGCCGGACTTGCCGCCAGGGAGCCGGGTGAATGTCGAGGTATCCAACGTGGACCTCCTCGACGTGGCGTTCCAGTGCAAATACGTCAGCACCCTGCAGCAATGAAGCCGATTTCGGGCGCTTTGGCAGAGTTTTCGGGTATTTTCTGCTAAACTACGCTTGGCTTTATTCTGACACCAAATCATGTACTTCTTATGCGCGTTGCCGCCAAGGCGAATCTCGCAAGCACTTTGACCCGTCTAGCGCGGCTGGATCAGTCCGACCGCCTCGGGCTGATGCTGCTGCTTTCCGTTTCCCTGCACTTGCTGATTCTGCTGGGTGTGACATTCAAGGCACCCGAAATGAAAAAATCGGGCGGCGCTACCGCTCTCGAAGTGGTGCTGGTCAACAGCAAATCCGCCTCCCGGCCACTCAAGGCCGACGCCCTGGCGCAAGCCAATCTCGACGGCGGCGGCAACACCGATGCCGATCGCCGCGCCAAAAGCCCGCTGCCGGTGCTGGACCAGCCCCGGCAGGCGTCGGAAATCGCCCGGAAACAGCAGCAGGTCAGCCAACTGGAACAGCAGGCACGAACCCTGCTGACCCAGGTCAAGTCAACGCAGCGCGTCGAGCAGACGCCGGTGGAAGTGTCCTCTGCCGACCTGGTGATGAAAAGCCTCGAGTCTGCACGGCTGGAAGCGCAGATTGCGCAAGACTGGGATGCCTACCAGAAAAAACCGAAGCGCAAGTTTCTCGGTGCGCGTACCCAGGAATACCGTTTTGCGCGTTACGCCGAGGATTGGCGTAACAAGGTGGAAAAGGTCGGCAACCTGAATTACCCTGAAGAAGCGAAGCGGCAAAAAATTTATGGCAGCCTGCAGCTGACGGTCATCATCAAGGCGGATGGAAACGTAAGAAGCATCGAGGTGACGAGGCCGTCCGGGCAAAAGGTCCTGGACGAGGCGGCGGTTCGCATTGTTCGCCTGGCCGCGCCTTATGCGCCTTTTCCCGAGGATATCCGCAAGGATACCGATGAGCTGGGCATAGTGCGCACCTGGAGCTTTACCCGCGCCGACCAGTTGGATACGGCGGCGGCTTTTGCTGAATAGTGCTGTTGAGTGACATAATCGCATCATGCAGAACGTTAACCTGACCGACCACTTTCTGATCGCCATGCCCGCCATGGCCGACCCCTATTTTGCCAAGTCCCTGACCTATATCTGCGAGCATTCCGAACAGGGCGCGCTGGGCGTGGTGGTCAACCGCCCGATCGAGATGACGCTGAAAATGCTGTTCGGCGAGATCGGCATCAAGCTCGCATCCGGCGAGCGGGCCGAAGATCTGGTTCACTTCGGCGGCCCGGTACAGATGGATCGCGGCTTCGTCCTGCATCAGCCGGTCGGGGAATGGCAGTCCACCCTGACGGTAAACGAGCGCATTGCCCTGACCACCTCAAAGGATATCCTGGAAGCGGTTGGCTGTGGGCAGGGACCCTATAAGTTATTGGTGACGCTCGGCTATGCCGGCTGGTCTGCGGGCCAGATCGAGCAGGAACTGGCGCAGAATGCCTGGCTGACGGTGCCGGCCTCGGCACAGATCATTTTCGACCTGCCCTGGGAGCAGCGCCTGCCCGCCGCGATGAAGATACTGGGCATTGATTTCGCCAGCCTGGCCGATGATGCGGGACATGCGTGAAGCGGGTGATGGGGAATGAGTGAGGTGGTGAAAAACGGCGCCCATCACCCATCACCCATTACCCATCACCCGAGCACCACGGTGCTCGGTTTCGATTTTGGCCTGAAGCGCATCGGCGTGGCGGTGGGCGATCTGGGCTTGGGCCTGGCGCACCCCTTGACGACGATAGTGGGTGAGAGCAACAAACAGCGCTTTGGTACGATAGAGGCGCTGCTGCGCGAATGGAAGCCGGCGCTGGTGGTGGTGGGCTTGCCCGCCCATCTGGATGGGGTCGAGCATGAAATGAGCGCGCGCTGCCGGCGCTTTGCGCACCAGCTCGAAGGGCGCTTCGGCTTGAAGGTTGCGCTGGTGGACGAGCGCCTGAGTTCCGCCGAGGCGAGCGAGGATCTGGGCGAAATCGGTGTGCGTGGCCGGCGGCAGAAAGCGGTGCTGGACCAGGTCGCGGCGCAGCGGATATTGCAGTCTTATCTGGATAGTAAAAAATAGTATCGAGTGCTGAGTCCTGAGGAAACATCCAGAACCACGCACTCAGCACTCAGGACTTTGCACTCAGGACTATAAATGCCATGAAGAATAATCCCCAGCTCAACAAAAATGGCGAGCTGCAGCACCTGCTTACCATCGAAGGCTTGCCCGCGCCCATCTTGCGGCATATTCTCGACACGGCGACGTCATTTCTCAATGTCGCCGAGCGTGAGGTGAAGACGGTGCCCCTGCTGCGAGGCAAGGCGATTTTCAACCTGTTTTTCGAGCCCAGCACACGCACCCGGACCACCTTTGAAATTGCGGCCAAACGGCTTTCCGCCGACGTCATCAACCTGAATGTCGGCACATCCGCGCAATCCAAGGGGGAAACCCTGCTCGATACGGTCGACAACCTTGCGGCAATGCAGGCCGACATGTTTGTCGTGCGCCATGCCCAGTCCGGTGCGCCCCACCTGATCGCGCGCCACGTCCAGCCGCACATTCACGTCGTCAATGCCGGCGACGGGCGTCATGCCCACCCCACGCAGGCGCTGCTGGACATGTTCACCATCCGCCATTACAAGAAGGATTTGACCCGTCTGCGCGTGGCGATAGTCGGCGACATGATGCACTCGCGCGTGGCGCGTTCCCAGATTCATGCGCTGACCACACTGGGCGTGCCGGAAGTGCGCGTGATCGCGCCCAAAACCCTGGTTTCCCCCCATGCCGAGCGGATGGGCGTGCACATCTATCACGACATGGCGCAAGGGCTGAAGGACGTCGACGTGGTGATCATGCTGCGCCTGCAGAACGAGCGCATGCGCGGCGCGCTGCTGCCCTCTGCCCAGGAGTACTTCAAGTATTACGGCCTGACCACGGAAAAATTGGCATTGGCGCGCCCTGACGCGATCGTCATGCATCCGGGGCCGATGAACCGTGGCGTGGAAATCGAATCCGCTGTCGCAGATGGCGTACAGTCGGTCATCCTGTCCCAGGTGACATTCGGCATAGCGGTCAGGATGGCGGTGATGAGCATACTGGCGGGGAATTAACATGAAAATACACATTAAAAATGGCCGGCTGGTTGACCCGAAAAACAATGTCGATGCACAGAAGGATGTGTTCATCGCCGCCGGCAAAGTGGTCGCCGTCGGCGTCATGCCGGAAGGCTTCCATGCAAACCGGGTGATCGAAGCCGGCGGACTGGTGGTCTGCCCCGGCCTGGTGGACTTGTCCGCCCGCCTGCGCGAACCGGGCTACGAATACAAAGCCACGCTCGAATCCGAGATGCTGGCGGCGGTGGCGGGCGGCGTAACCAGCCTGGTGTGCCCGCCCGACACCGATCCGCCGCTGGATGAACCGGGCCTGGTGGAAATGCTCAAGCATCGCGCCAAGAGCCTGAACCAGGCGCGGGTCTTTCCGCTCGGCGCGCTGACGCAGAAGCTGGCCGGCGAGCGCCTGACGGAAATGGCCGAACTGACCGATGCCGGATGCATCGGCTTCTCCCACGCCGATGCGCCCATCGCCGACACCAACGTGCTGCTGCACGCCATGGAGTATGCGGCCACTTTCGGTTTCGCCGTCTGGCTGCGGCCGCAGGATGCCTTCCTTGCCAAGGATGGCGTGGCTCATGACGGCGAAGTGGCGACTCGGCTGGGTTTGCCGGCCATACCGTCGTGCGCCGAAAGCATCGCCCTGGCGACGATACTCTCGCTTGTCCGCGAGACCGGCGCGCGCGTTCACATCTGCCGCCTTTCCAGCCGCGAGGGCGTGGCGCTGGTGCGGGCGGCCAAAGCGGAAGGGCTGCCGGTGAGCTGCGATATCACGATACATCACCTCCATCTGAGCGAAGTGGATATCGGTTTTTTCGACTCCAACTGTCACCTGGTGCCGCCCCTGCGCAGCCAGCGCGACCGCGATGCGCTGCGCGAGGCGCTGGCCGACGGCACGGTGGACGCCCTGTGCTCCGACCACACCCCGGTGGACGATGACGCCAAGCTGCTGCCTTTCGCCGAGGCCGAAGCCGGTGCTACCGGCCTGGAGTTGCTGCTGCCGCTGACGCTGAAATGGGCCAGGGAAACGGACGCCCCCCTGTCCACCGCGATCGCCAGGATCACCACCGAGCCTTCACGGGTTCTGGCTTTGAATAATGGCCACCTGGGCGTTGGACAGCCTGCCGATCTGTGCATTTTTGATCCGGCGCAGCACTGGAAGGTCGGGCCGGCTACGCTCAAGAGCCAGGGGCGCAACACGCCCTTCGCCGGGTTCGAGTTGCAGGGGAAGGTGAGGTATACGCTGGTCGATGGCCATGTCGTTTACGAAGGTTTGTAGTCAAGCCTGTTGGATGCGGTGCTAGTAGTCAGTCAACATGAAATGTCGCCGTCGGGTTAGGCGCGGCTTTTTGCGCCGTAACCCAACAAAACCCAATCATTCTCCTAAACGCCGGTGTTGGTGTGTGCTTCCCATCCGCCGGTGTCGCCTAGAGGCGCCTACTTTTGGTGAAAATTGGGTTTGTTGGGTTACGCGATAAAGCCGCTAACCCAACCTACATGACTGCGGGTAAGCTCCAAATAAAATGTTTCATTATTTACGATTTTCAATACTAGCGGCCTGATTCACGGCAAATCAAGACAAGCGCCGACATGGCAACGCCATGCGCGGTTGCGGCAAATCAGTGAGCCCTGTTCAAGCGCTACAATTCTAAGTGCTACCCGATAACGTTTGAGTAATCTTGGCGTATATGTATAAAGGCGAGCGATTTAACGGCATCAGCCACCTGGTTGGCGCGGCGGCGGCGCTTGCCGGCCTGGTGGTGCTGGTTGTGGTGGCTTCGCGCCAGGGCGATCCGTGGAAGATCGTCAGCTTCAGCGTCTATGGAATCACGCTCTTCCTGCTTTATGCTTTCTCGGCGATTTATCACAGCGTGCGTGGACGGACAAAAGCGGTTTTCCGCAAACTTGACCACTACTCGATTTATCTCCTGATTGCCGGCACCTACACCCCCTTCACCCTGGTCACCCTGCGCGGCGTCTGGGGCTGGACGATATTTGGCGTCATCTGGGGACTGGCAGTCCTGGGGGTAGCGCTGGATTCGCTGCCCTCAAGGGGGCGCCGGATCTTGCCGGTCATCATTTACCTCCTGATGGGCTGGCTCGTCCTGATCGCGCTCAAGCCCTTGTTGCAGGCCTTGCCTGTGGCGGGCTTTGCCTGGCTTCTGCTGGGAGGGGTGTTTTATACCGTTGGCGTGGTTTTTTTCGCATTGGATGAGCGGGGGCGTCATTTCCACGGCATCTGGCATCTGTTCGTGCTGGCGGGTAGCCTCAGTCATTATTTCGCCGTGCTCTTTTATGTGGCTTGATCGTGGCTCGGATAGGTTTGGAATGGCGTGACCCGACGCTTGCATGCCTATTCCATACCTACAGGGCGCCCTTTTATCATTCATTCAATCAGATTTCCCGTAACCGGGCATGGAAAAAGGAATTATGTATGAGGGGAATGACGAACATCGTCATCGGGGATGCAAGTGACGCCGAGGCGCTGCGCATCCTCGATTCATTGATGCCCATTGAAGAATGGCGGGGCATTGCCGTAAGGGGCTAACCCCGGCAAAAATAGCAATGCTCCATTCTAATCTTACGGGCGACACCTTCGAGGAGGTGTTTGACGAATATGACCACGACTACGCAGCCTCTGCGGACGGGCCCTGGGTGATCAGGATCCCGGACGCACCCCTCGAAAAACTGGCCGAACCGGAGGAGGGGTCCTGGCGCAGATCGAGGCGGAATGGGCAGCCTCGGAAGAGCGCGAAAGCGAGGGCTGGCCGGTTGAGGAGGTGCAGGCCTTGCTGGAAGAATTAGCGCAATTGGCGCGTGCCGCTGTTGATCAAGATCGCCCTTACTTTTTCAGCATCGCCTTCAGTTGCGCCAGTCGCGCCGTGCCTTCCGATTTCTGTACTTCAGGTGCGCTTTCCCGCCCGCTCACGCGCAAGTCGTCCTGCGCCAGCTCGGCGATGAAGCGGCTCGGCTCGCACGCCTGCCATTCGCGCCCGCGTTTGCGTTTCAGGCAATAGCTCAGGGCCAGGCTCTTCTGGGCGCGAGTGATGCCGACGTACATCAGGCGGCGCTCTTCCTCCACCAGCCCGCCGTCGACGCATTCGCGGTGGGGCAGTATCCCCTCCTCCACCCCAACCAGAAATACGTGGGGATACTCCAGCCCCTTCGCCGCATGCAAGGTGGACAGGCGCACCACATCGAGCTCCTTGCCCTCGCGGTTTTCCAGGATATTGAGCAGCGCAATGGTCTGGGTCAGATCGATGATGCCCTTGCCCTCCTCCTCGCCCTTCTTCGACAGCCAGGCGGCGAATTCCTGCACGTTGTTCCATTTGCTCTGCGCGGCCTTTGCATCTTCGCTGTCGAACAGATGTGCCTCGTAGCCGATCGCCTTGAGCAAATCCTCGATAACCGCCGCTGCGGGTTCGCGCCCGGCACGGAATTGCAGGCTGTTGATGAACTGGCAAAACTCCATCAGGGAATGATATTGCTTGGCGCCCAGCAGGGCTTCCGCCCCGGCCTCGAATGCCGCGGCGAACAGGCTCTGATGGCGCTGGGCGGCGTAGCTGCCGAGCTTTTCCAGGGTTTGCGTGCCGACACCCTTTTTCGGTGCGGTAACAGCGCGGATAAAGGCGGGATCGTCGTCGCTGTTGGCCAGCAGGCGCAGGTAAGCGATGACATCCTTGATTTCGGCCTTATCGAAGAACGAACTGCCGCCGCTCAACTGGTAAGGAATGCGCTCGTTGCGCAGTTGCTGCTCGAACACCCTTGCCTGATGGTTGCCGCGATAGAGTATGGCGTAGTCGGCAAAACGCGTGCGGTGCTCGAACTTGTGCGTCAGTAAGCGCATCACCACGGTTTCCGCCTCGTGCTCCTCGTTCTTCGCCGCCATGACCTGGATCGGATCGCCCAGGCCGAGATCGCTCCACAGCTTTTTCTCGAACAGTTTGGTGTTATTGGCGATGAGGCTGTTGGCCACGCGCAGGATGCGGATGCTGGAACGGTAGTTCTGCTCCAGCTTGACCACGTGCAAGCGCTCGTAATCCTCGCGCAGGGTGTGCA